>JAUYBT010000181.1 GCA_030692905.1 Bacteroidales bacterium | reverse complement strand
TACCACAAAGAATCCGTAAAAGGTTTTGCCAAGGATTTCGCCGAGCCAAAAAGCTAATCCCAGATTTAAAAAAAGCATGAATGAGGCAATTAAGATAAAGACAACAGAATGAGGTATGAATGTAGAAACAACATCTGAGGTTTTGTCCAGAACTTTAAGTTTTACTAACTCATAGCTTGTTTTACCGTATTCGGTAGCTTTTTCCAGGAGTGATTCTACCAACTTCTTATTGTCTTCCATGGCTTAGGTCTTGATAAAATTGTATAATCACCAGGGCATTTAGTTTTTTGCCTGGTGTAAGGTGCCGTTTGCAATGGTTAAAAGGCAGTTTTCACATTCTTTTTCACTTCTTCTGCTTTGGCCTGTGCCTGTTCAGCAAAATCGGAAACTTCTTCCTTTACCTCTTCAAATTTTTCGGAGACGCTGTCAAGAAATTCATTGAACTTTTCTGTTAATGCTTCTGCATATTCATCTCCCTTTTTAGATATTCTTTTCCGGGTATTCCAACCTTTATCGGGGGCAAATAAAACCCCTAACAATGCACCGGCAGCGACTCCGGCCAATACCCCTAATAATACTTTCCCTGAGCTCATGATTTTTGTTTTTTAAATTAGTTGATATTAAATGATTTCTTACCTAGAATAACCCATATGTGTTACTCGAATAATTTCCTGCCTTGAATAACTCTGAGTATTACTGCGATAATTGCAATAACAAGAAGAATGTGAATGATTCCTCCGATATTGTACCCGATAAATCCTATTGCCCATGCAATGATCAGGATTACTGCGATGACATAAAGTAGACTTCCCATGATTTTAAATTTTAATTATTATTTTCAAATTAATTGGCATCAACTAAAAGTTTGTGAGTAAATCATTACACTAACAAAGGTATGTCTCTCAATTGCGGGAACCTTTACATAATTTCGGGAATAAGTTACATCATTCACACCTTTTCAGGTTTTGTCGGTAATAAAAAACCGTCTCGCAGAGGACGGTTGCTGAGGTTACGGGCAGGCTTCAAATACTTACTCCACCAGTATGCATCTTCATATCTGCATTTTATGATGGTAGAAATCATTTTGAAACGTTCGTTGGCTCTTAAAATATTTGATGTATGAGCCGGTATAATTATTGACTGGCCTGTATCAAGAAAATTTGATATCCCATCAATTACAATCTCAGCCTTTCCGTCAATGATTTCGACAAAATTGTCGAATGGGATTATTTTTCCAGGAAACACTTCACCGGTATCAAATGAAACCGCATTAATATTACCTGTTGCTTTTTTCAGAATTGCTTTATTAACAACTGAATCAGGAACATATTCAATTATCTCGACATTAATAAGCGCTTTTGCCTTTTCAACCTCATTATTATCCATCTTTCCCAATCTCTTTGTCAATTTAAATGTCTGAAATGAAAATCACATACTGATTTTTCAACCAGCTTTTGATAAAGGGAACTTTCCTGAGAATATTAAATTACACAACAAAGGTGCAAGCCTTTATTTTAAGAACCGTTACACTATTCCGGGAATAAATTACATTATTCACATATTCCCCAAAGTTATGCGCCTTTTGTGCTTAAGATTTTTGAAGTGGGATGGGGTAAGCCCTGTCATTTTCTTAAATTGGTTTGACAGATGGGCCACACTGCTGTAATGCAGTTTATAGGCAATTTCGGTAAGATTGAGTTCTTCATACACCAGAAGTTCTTTTACCTTTTCAATTTTATGGTGCAGGTAATACTTCTCAATTGTTGTCCCTTTAACTTCGGAAAAAAGATTAGAAAGGTATGAGTAATTGTGATGGAGTTTTTCGCTCAGGTAATCAGAAAGGTTTATTTTGATGTGGAGTTTCAATCAATTTAAGATTTTGGTGCAATTAGCTCTTAAATACAAATATAAAAAAATTTATTTGGAGTTATGAAGTGGAAATTAAAAAAAATTCAGAAAAATCTGTATCTATATAAAGTTATTGAATTCCTTAACGGAGATACTATCACTTCTTATCCACCGTCGTTTATACTTTTCTTACCCTTCCTGATTTTAAATTCCGATGTTTTATGAAAAGTAATAGATGGAAAAGCTTCTCTGGCTAATTTCAGCATCCATTCACTTTCGGCAAAAAATACCGGGTTATTCTCTTTATCGTAAGCAATAGCTCCTGATTTTCTTGATAAAAATTGTTTCATCTCTTTTTTATTATCCGTTGTTAACCAACAGGCCTTTATAAAGGGGAGCGGGGAAAAGCTGCATTTAGCCCCGTACTCATGCTCCAGCCTGAATTTAATAACCTCATACTGGAGCTCGCCAACAGTACCAATTATCTTTCTGTTGCCGGGTTGTTGCATAAATAGCTGTGCCACACCCTCATCGGTCATCTGCCTTACGCCCTTATCAAGTTGCTTGGTTTTTAAAGGATCGAGGTTAACAACTTCCCGCAGTATTTCGGGCGAAAAGTTGGGAACACTTTCAAAATGTAACAATTCGCCTTCGGAAAGAGTGTCGCCAATTTTAAAATTACCGTTATCGTACAGGCCCACCACATCGCCGGGATAAGCTTCTTTCACTATGCTTTTATTATTTGCCATAAAACTTGTTGGCGATGAAAACCGCATTTTTTTTCTACCCTTGTGTGAAAGTAAAACTTGTTCCTTTCAAATTTCATAAACATGATTGCTAATGCTTTTTCTTTAAAATTAATACTGTAATACTTGAATCTTCCTGATTTTATAATTCAGATATTAGCTTGTGTATCTCTTCTTTTGTTTTCCCAAGTTTAATCTGTAGCCGGCCTAACATCTCATCCTGTTTGCCTTCTACTAACAATAAATCACTATCTGTGAGCATGGCGAATTTTTGTTTTAGTTTCCCTTTTGTCTCGTTCCAGTTTCCTTTTAATTCAGTTAGATTTTTCATAATTATTTTGGATAAGTGCGAATTAATTTTCAGCAAAGATCAACAACTAAAGACCAATAAGTGTTACAGAACTTTTATAATAAGTTACATCATTCACACATTTGTCAAGTGTGATGTGATGCGCATTTTTGTTTGAGCGATTTAAAAAATAGAAAAAAGTAATTAAGATTAATTTGAAACCCTATTTTTTAGCGGGAATAATATCAATTATAACGGTACGGTTATAAAAGCGTCCCTCTACAAATTTGTTTTCAAACGGTGCTAAGCTTTCATCCTCACCGAATCCGTATACTTCGAATTTAACATCGCTTCTGCCGGCATTCGACAGGGCCTTTTCAATAATGCTCCTGACTTCGTTAGCCCTGGCCAATGACAATTCCAGATTATGGGCTTCATCTCCGATAATATCGGTATGGCCGTGAATAATAACTGTTCCGCTTTTAGGAATCTTTGGTGTTACTATATCAGTGAGGAACTTGTCGTAAATAGTGATGGCCTGCGAGTCATTGAATTCAAAAATTACACTGAATCTCAACATTTCCTCGTTTTCGGGCGGGGTCCAAAGTACTATGTGTAAGGGAGCTTCCTTTTTTACTGTCTTGCCGCTCTTCGTCTGACCGACCATCGTCACATTGAAGTCGCTTGCGGGACGGGCACCCAAAATGGATTTCCCGGGGATACTAACAGTCTCCTGTGAATAAGGTCCAATTTTCTGCACTGTTCCTTTTTCATCCCTGATTTCCAACGACCATAATGAGAACGCTTCTTTTGCTCCATCAACATTGAAAGTTAAATAGCTGTTGAGCGGTGCTTCCTGCACGCCAATGATTTCCACCGGCGCAAGTGGGGCATCCGGACCGGTCTGGTACTCAATCAGCATGGCTGGAGAACTGCTCTCGACAGACACTCTGCGGTCTCCCTCACGAAGGAGAACAAGCTCTTTTGTGCCACCCGGCTGTTCAGATGGGATTTTAGGTTTAACCCGGCCTTCGGTTTTGATCCTCGAAGCATCAATTCCAAATACACTTACAATGTATCGCTTGACAGACCCTGCCATTGCCATTCCGTCTTCCGGGCCTTTCTCTGACGATCCGACCAATGTAATAGTTGATGAAGGATTTCTCACCATACGGTCACCGAGGATGTTCAGAATATTATAATAGACAGTCAATTGTCGTTTTGAACGACCTGACAATTCTCTATTTGTAAAGACTTCCAGTCTGTCTTCTCTAAAGTCTTTCACCTGATCTTTCGTGATCAACACATAACGGTCCGGTATCTCAGTTGATCCTATATCGAAAAACACGTAGTTACGAATCGGGAATGTTTCCCTTACTCTGCGCTCGACAGGAATATTCGTGGGAGAGCTAATAGAAAACTTAACTTCAGTATCTGGTACCACTACCATTACCGGTGCGGATACTGCAGCCTTTACCGGTTCTGAAATTTTATGGCCACGCCCAAACTTAAGGGCAGCGCCCACTCTCACGGTGGTCAGATTCCATGTTTCAATTGAACGTGGGTCCTGACCAAAATATGGTTGAAAAGAAACAAAAGGAGAGAGTACAGATTGATTCTTCTTATTCTGCGACAAGAGTGGAATATCATATCCTGCTCCGATTTGCATCGAGATTAGTGTTTTGTTCATATAGCTCAAATCCGGATCCCAGGCGACCCCTTCAACGTAAGTAAATGCTTTTGTCATATTGAAAGCAATACGTGGACCGCCATACAAATAAAAATTAGATTTGAATGGGGCCAGGCGCAAGCTCGGCTCCACTG
>JAUYBT010000196.1 GCA_030692905.1 Bacteroidales bacterium | reverse complement strand
TCATGCTGATCCTTTTGAAAGGAGGATTAAGATTGATGACTTTGTCGCCATATTCAATTTCAGTCTTCCCATGAAGATCAAGTGCAGCTTTTTTAACAATCTCTTCGGTAAAGCTCATCATCCAGTTATAGTCCTTGAAAGCTATGTATATCTCCATAACCGTAAATTCGGGATTATGGGTGCGGTCCATTCCTTCGTTGCGGAAATCTTTCGCAAATTCATATACGCCTTCAAAACCACCAATGATAAGCCGCTTCAGGTAAAGTTCATTTGCAACCCTCAGATATAGAGGCATATCGAGAGTATTATGATGAGTAATAAACGGTCTGGCAGCTGCTCCTCCCGGGATAGGCTGAAGAATAGGTGTCTCAACTTCAAGATAGCCCCTTGAATTAAAAAGTTCACGCATCGATTGGATTATCTGTGTCCTTTTTCTGAACACATCGCGTACGTGAGGATTAACAATAAGATCGACATATCGCTGGCGATAACGCATCTCAGGATCGGTAACGGCATCAAACAAAATGCCATCTTTTTCTTTTACTACTGGCAGCGGACGGACCGATTTGCTTAGAACTGTAAACTCTTCAACATGAACGGTTGTCTCGCCCATCTGTGTTTTAAAAACATGACCTTTTACACCTATGATATCACCAATGTCGAGAAGACGTTTAAACACAGTATTATACATCGTTTTATCTTCGCCGGGGCAAACATCATCGCGACGTACATAGATCTGTATCCTGCCTGATGAGTCCATTAGTTCCGCAAATGAGGCACTACCCATTATACGTCTGCTCATTATGCGACCAGCCAGGCAAACATCCTGGAAATTATTTTTTTCAGGAGAATAGTTATCGAGTATATCCTGTGCAAATGCGGTAGTTTTATATTCAGCAGCAGGGTAGGGATTTATTCCGAGTTTTCTTAATTCATCGAGAGATTCCCTTCTTATCTGCTCCTGTTCACTTAAATTCAAGTTGCTCATAGTGATTTGAAAATTTGTGCAAATATAGAAAAATTCAGGCTTTTGCGAATGAAGGCTACTTAGCCTTTTAAAGCAATTATCCCGGCATTGAAACTTTTATGGATAAGCATTGTCACCGGTCCGGGCATTCCATTACCAACTGTCAGTTTGTTTATAGCAATTACCGGGGTCACTTCTGCTGAAGTGTTTGTAATAAATGCTTCATGAATAATTCCGAGTTTTTTCTCAGGTAATGGCTCCTCTTTAGCAGTAATTCCGGCCTCTTTCGCAATGCGTAAAATATTTTTCCTTGTTACACCCGAAAGTATATGTTCCGATTCCGGATGAGTATAGAGAGTACCATCGATGACAAAGAAGATATTTGAGCGGGATCCTTCTGTGATCATACCGTTCCTGACAAATATACATTCATTAAATCCTTTTTCATGGGCCTCCTGAAAACTAAGTATGTTGGCAAGAAGAGCCACTGATTTAATATCGCACCTGCTCCATCTGATATCTTCTTTCAGCATTACTTTAACACCTGATCCGGGCACGATTCCGGTCGACCGGAATTCCTTCACAAAAGCATAAATAGTTGGATTTACCTCAGGGTCGGGAAAAGAATGGGTACGCGGGGCAACTCCTCTTGTAACCTGAAGGTAGATCAGGGCTTGGCTGTCAGACAACCGGTTACGATTAATAAGCTCGTTAGCGAAAATTGGAAAAGTATCTTCTTCAGGCCAGTTAATGCGAATTTCCCTGAGACCTCGTTTCATTCTTGCCAGATGGCTTTCTTTGTCATAAAAAAACCCTTCGTACCATTTCATAACTTCATAAATGCCATCAGCAAACAGAAATCCACGGTCATCAGGACTGATCTTTATTTCATCTTTTGGAAGAAACTTACCGTTGAAATATGCAATCTCCATTATGTGATTATTAATTAAAAGTGATTGTTCTTTAATTGATTATATAGTCAATGTCGGTTCAATAATTCTTGCTTTTTAACCCCCTCAACCCCTTGCGTTCCTACCCCCCTTCCCCCCAATTGGGGGGTTATTTCCCCGGCTCGATTATTTCGGTTTTATAATCAATAGCAGACCTGGCTTCCTCGGGAGAAGCAGCATTGCCGCAGGCTGCCTGGACGAATAAAGAGGCACCGAGCACTGTTGTTTCCTTATGGTCGATTATTTTAAGGGGAACACCAGTATAATCTGCTCTTAATTTGTTCCACAACCTGTTTTTAGAACCTCCGCCTACACAAAGGATGCTTTCGGTATTAAAACCTCCTGCGTCCTCAAGAGCTCTCTTGCCCTCAACCAGCCTTTCAGAAAGAGCTTCAAGCATTGCTCGGTAGATTTCATCACGGGTCGATTCCATTGTAAGACCGAGTATCTGGCCTCCTGGATTTCCTTTTAGTTCTTTATAGAATTTTGGAATGATCTTCACTCCATTGCAACCATATGGTACTTTTTCTGCTCCTGAAATCATGACTTCATAAATATCATCTTTAATATCGCCATAGAGGTTCTTGCGGGCCCATTCAAGTATTCCGGAGGCAATCCATTGATTACCAATATTATATAATCCGGGTCTGGAGTCC
>JAUYBT010000111.1 GCA_030692905.1 Bacteroidales bacterium | reverse complement strand
AGAAGAAAAAATCTTACTTTTATGCTTCAAGAAATCCCTAACCTGAAACTCAGTTTAACCTTTAATAAAAACTAACATCATGAAAGATCAACAAGCAAAATGGTCAAGGCGCCGGTTCATTGGCTCCTCTGTTGCCGGAATGGCTGGTATTATGGTTATTCCCGCTATCGCCGGTTGCCAGACAAAACAAGGCAGTGGCGACATCAGACTTGGATTTATCGGAATGGGACGGCAATCAATGTTTTTACTGAACGGGTTCCTTCAGATTCCCGGGGTACAGGTTGTTGCAGGATGCGATGTTTATGGCATCAAACGTAAGCGCTTTGAAAAACGTGTCACAGCCTTTTATCAAAAAGCAGGTAAAGAGGCAAAAGTTGAAACTCACGAGAAGTACGAAGACCTTCTGAAAAGGAAAGATATTGATGCGGTCGTTATTGCTGTTCCTGATCATTCTCATGCAATGATAGCAATTGCTGCCTGTAAAGCCGGCAAGGATGTCTATCTTGAAAAACCTATGACTTTAACTATTAAGGAGGGACAGGAATTAAGGAAGACGGTCAGGAAGACGGGCCGCATCCTGGCTATCGGAAGCCAGCAGCGTTCAGATCCTAATTTTCAGCACGCTGTCAAACTGGTACAGACCGGTGCGCTTGGAAAAATAAGTCTTGTAAACGCTTATGTGGGAGCTCCTCCTAAACCTTATGACCTTCCGGTAGAACCACTGCCTGTTGATCTGAACTGGGATTTGTGGCTTGGTCCGCTTCCGGAGACAATCCATTTTAATAATCAGTTGGATCCTCCGATATCACTTGATCCTGAGGAGAATGAAAAAATCTGGGGAGCATGGAGATGGTACAAAGAGATGGGTGGCGGGTTTACCACCGACTGGGGGGCTCATATGTTTGATATTGCACAGTGGGGACTTGGAATGGATCGTAACGGACCAGTTGAGGCATCACCAATCGGTGACGGAACTGAATTTATGACGTTTAAATATGCAAACGGTGTTGTTATGACCTCGGAACCATTTGACGAAAAGAAGACAAAAGGAGTTAAGTTCTGGGGCGAGAATGGGTGGATTGAAGTAGCCCGTGGATTTTTCAACGCATCTGATCCGAAGTTTAATCCTCCGGTAACTGAAAAATCAGAGGGACCTTATGAAACAAAAATTCCTCATCAGGTTAATTTTATTGAATCTGCCCGTTCCAGGAAAGATCCTGTTGTGCCGGTTGAGATCGGACATAGCAGTTGTACAGTTTGTACTCTTGGAAATATTGCCTGCGAATTGAAACGGACTATCAAATGGAATCCCGAAACTGAAACTTTTGTGGATGACACAGACGGAGCTGCAACAAAACTGATGCATTACAATTACCGGACAGGCTGGAAATTAGTATAATCCATAGCGGAAACCGGTAAATATCAACCTTAAAATTTAACTGCGCCAATTAAGTAATAAAAAAAGAGGCCGTACATTCCTGTTACAGCCTCTTTGGTATTAGTTGGAGTAAGATTAATCTACTTTTTTAACTTTGATGGCAACCGGTCCCTTTTCTCTCTGCTCAACTTCAAATTCTACTGCCTGACCTGCCTCAAGTTCGGTATGGGAAACCTCTAAACCTGAACGGTGGATAAAGATATCCTTGTCATCTTCTGTCTGAAGGAATCCATAACCTTTTACTCTGTCATACCATTTAACAGTACCTTTCATAGTTTTAGATTTATTGTTACCTACCTGTAGTTATCTCTTCTGTTTCCACCACCGCCACCACCTCTGCGGTCGCCATCACCACCTCTGAAATTACTTTTTCTGTCGGTTCTTTCGATAGATTCATTAACGATAATGTTCCTACCGCTAACTTCAGCTCCATTTAATTCCTCAATAGCTTTTTTCGCTTCTGCGTCATTCGGCATCTCAACGAAACCAAATCCTTTGCTTTTCCCAGAGTATTTGTCAATAATGATTTTTGCGGATGTTACTTCGCCATACTCTTCAAAAATTTCTTTTAATTCTGCTTCACTCATTTTAAAATGAAGACTTCCTACGTAAATGTTCATAATTCAATTATTAAAGTATTTATAAAACAGGGACAAAGGTCATATTTATTTTTGGAAACAAAAAATAAATAGGCATAATATATTGTATTTAAATAGCTTTTTAGCATTATGCTCTTTTTCTGGCCATAAAAAAGTATCTTATCCGTCAGATATTATTTGTATTTTGAAGAAACCAATGGTTATATTATTTTGTTCGTTTGAATTTGATTTTTTCTTCTCTACTTCCTATTCCTGATATAAATATGCTTTATATGATTTTGCCCTGATTCTCTTTCATCAATTTCAAAATCAAGCGACCTGATAAACGGAGTCAGTTTCGGGAATCCGAAATTCCTTGGATCAAAATCGGGTTGTTTCTTTAAGATCAGGTTTCCGACATCACCAAGATATGCCCATCCGTTATCATCAGCCAGATCAGTAATAGACGAGGCAATCAGTCGCTTTACAATACGCGTAGGGGCCTGAGGATCTGCATCTTCGATTTTTTTCTTTTTTACAACAGGTTTCCCCTTTTTTCTGATCTCCGGAGGAGATTCCAATGTAACTATTGATGATGTGATTATTTCGAGATAGATAAATTTATCGCAGGCCACAATAAAAGGATGAGGTGTTTTTCTTTCACCAATCCCGATCACTTTCATACCCGCTTCCCTTAATCTTGTTGCCAGCTTTGTGAAATCGCTGTCGCTTGAAACAATGCAAAAACCATCGACCTTTCCCGAATAGAGTATATCCATTCCGTCAATGATCAATGCCGAGTCAGTAGAATTTTTTCCCTTGGTATAACTGTATTGCTGAATAGGGGTTATTGCATTCTCAAGCAAAACTGATTTCCACCCCGAAATTGTAGGTTTAGTCCAGTCTCCGTAAATCCTTTTAAAAGTGGGGGTTCCGTACTTTGCTATCTCTTCCAGCATCCCCTTAACATTGCTATAGGGTATATTGTCGGCATCAATCAGAACAGCCAGCCGTAAATCGTTTAATGTTTGCATAAATCAGTCTTTTTTAACTGATTGCAAGTTAACACTTTTTTCCCGTCATTTCTTTAATATCGAGCCGGAGAATGGTTGTCCTCTCAAGCACCTTCTCATCATAAAAATATTCCCCCTCACCTCCATAATGAGTCATGATACAATTTAACCCTGTTTTCTTAGCCTCATTTTCTGTTACAATTGAGATATAGCCATAACCAACTACACTGCTGTATTTCATTCCCCAGTCACATCCCTTTATACCACTATATATCTGATGGTCAGTATCCATCTCAAAACAGACATAGTTATTCTGTCTTATCATCTCGAGTTTTCTTCCTTCGTTTGCACAATGAAAATATAACCTTTGCTCAGGGATGCCCTTATAACCGAAATTCATTGCAACAATGTATGGGATGTTGCCGTTTGCAATTGCAATTCTGCATACATCAGCTTTCCGGATTATTTCTTCAATTACCAGAATATCTGATGTTCCCCTTTCATTTCGTCTCATTTATCTTGCTTCATTTGTTTAATGCGCTCATATACAGGGCATTCATGACTATGAACGCCAGCTGGTTTATCTCGAACATAAGCCTCTCAAATAATTCATCATCATTTTCAATCGGGAACCCATAATGATTATCATGGTATTCCTTGTGAAGAGAAAGGGTATCGCCGGTGATCGTATTAAGATATTCGCAGTATGTCATAAATGTTACATTGTCAGGGAAATATTTTTCAATAAAAATAAAGAATTTTATTAACTTTGCTTCCACCCTGAAAAAGGGTTTATAAAACTAATCAAAACCAATTGATATGGGAAAAGGTGATAAAAAATCAAGAAGAGGAAAAATAATTCTTGGCTCTTATGGCGTAAGACGTCCACGGAAAAAAACTGATAAACCAGAAATTAAACCTGTAAAAGCGATCAAGGAGAAAGAACCGAAAGATAAGAAGCCAGTCAAAGAGAAAAAAGAGGTTAAAGAGGTGAAACCTGTTAAAGAAGTGAAACCTGTTAAAGAAGTGAAACCTTTCAAAGAAGTCAAAGAAATTAAGGAAATAAAAGAGGTCAAGGAAATAAAAATTGCCAAAGAAAAAACTGCGGCAAAAGCACCGAAAGCTGCGAAAGAGAAAAAGGAAGTAAAAGAGGAGAAAACAGCTAAGGAAGCTAAACCTAAAAAGGAGAAGAAGAGCTGATTCATATAATGGAAATTTCTTTTGAGGGGCTCGTTTTAAGACCATGGTCCATAAGTGATGCCACAGAACTTGCATTAATAGCGGATAACAAAAAGATTGCCGACAATCTTCGCGACGGGTTCCCCTTTCCATATTCATTACAAGATGCCGGCAACTGGCTGAATATCATATTGCCTGAAAACTTACATCCAAGGTTTTTTGCAATAACTGTTGATAAACAGCTGGTTGGCAGTATCGGGATTGTCTCCAAAAGTGATATCTACAGAAAAAACATTGAAATTGGGTATTTTCTTTCTGAGGAATTCTGGGGAAAAGGCATTGCAACCAAAGCTATCAAGGCTGCTACATCATATGCATTCAAGGACTTTGACATCGTCAGAGTCTATGCTGAACCTTTTGCTGATAATCCGGGTTCTCGAAGAGCTCTTGAAAAAGCCGGGTTTACTCTCGAAGCCATTCTTAAAAGAAATGTCATCAAGAACGGAATAATCAAAGATAGTTGTATCTATTCTGTACTGAAAGAAGACTTTAAATACTACATTTCTTCAAAGCTCATAGCTCATAACTCATAGCTCGTGGTTAATTCACTTGGACGGTTTGTTTATTTACAAATTGCACTATTCTTACCTGTAGCCTGTCGCCTGACGCCCGTCACCTGTAGTAAAAAACACATCGCCTATCGTCTTACAATCAGCCACTTATAATCCTCAGGGTCAATAACTGCATTAATAATCACCGGCTCATTTACAGATAGTGCCTCAATTATCACTTTCCTCATTTTTTCATTTGAATCAGCCCTTAATACTTTAATACCCAGGAATATATCCGCACCGAAAAGATCATCATGGTAAAGCATGGTTCCATAGGGTGGGAGGTTCTTCCACGACTGTTTTACTTTTATAAGGTTAAGTTCGCCGTCGGAAAAAACAACAACAATCACAGGCAAATTGTATCTTTTTGCAGTTACCATCTCTCCGGCCATCATCAGGAAACCACCGTCGCCTGTAACACAAACAACAGTAGCTTCTGGGTTATTGATCTGGGTTGCAAGGGCAGCAGGGATTCCGAACCCCATTCCCGACCATCCGTTTGTCATTATTATTTTCCCTTTACCATGGGTCTGCCAGAACTGTCCGATAAGATGAAGATGGGAACCGACATCGGCTGTAAGAATAGCATCTTCAGGTAGTTCATCCTGTAAGACCTTCAGAGCAGCAGCAGGGCCGAAATGGTTTGTAAAGCCATTAAAAACCGAATTCATTTCATCACGGATTCCTTTTATGACAGCTTGTTCGAAAATCAATGAGCCTGTATTCAGATTTTTCAGGATACTGAACCACTCATCAGCGGGACCGGTATACTGAACTATACTCCTTGCTGCCGGCATATCGGTTTCAATGATATCAAAATGGACAAGTGGTACATCGGGTATCCACGACTCGTAATTATATTCAACCGGATCGTAACCAATACCTATCACCAGATCGGTCTTTTCGTATATATCTTCAAGATAGTCGCTTAATGAATGGAATAACACTCCGGCATAGCATGGATGGTCTTCAGGTATCAATCCTTTTGCCATGGGTGTTATCACTACCGGCATTCTGCAAGAGTCGAGAAACGCCAGCAATTCAGTCTGTATATCAAGTCGTGCTGCTGTAAGCCCAACAGCCATAAGTGGCCGGTGTGATTTCTCAAGAAGAGAAATTACCTTCTGAATGTCATTCCGGTAATATCTGTTCTCAAGAACCAACCCTGGTACAGATATTGCATCAATTTCAATTCCTGATATATCTGAAGGAAGTCCTATATGGATTGGTCCGGGGTAGGAGTCCTGACAGAGCCTGATAGCCGATTCCATTACCTCCGCCACATTATCTGCATTCATCCTGAATGTAGCTTTAGTTATTGGTTCAAAGAGCTTCTGATGGTTGATATTCATCTGGGTTGTCCTGTTCACCATGAAATCATTCATTTCACTTGTGAAAACAATAACAGGAGATCTGTCAAGTAATGCTCCTCCGACACCTGTTGCAATGTTCGTGGCACCTGGTCCGAAGGTTGCATGACAAACACCCGGAATCCCTGTCAGCCTGGCTGTTACATCTGCCATGATCCCCGCTGAGGCTTCATTTGAAGTCAGAATGAACTCTATACCTGCGGTTCTGAAAGCTTCAAGATATGGGATGGATGGTCCGCCCGGGATGCCGAATACATATCTGACTCCGTGATTAAATAATTGATTAGCAATATATTCTGCAACAGTCATGAATAACATGTTGAATAACAGACAAAACTATTAAATATTATGAAGTCTTCATATTAAAATTGAATTCAAATTCTGTTACATTTATCCGAATGTTTTTAAAAAACACGATTTAATAATTAATCACCAGATATTTCCCATTAAAAGCATTGATAATGAAAAAGAAAATACTGATTCTGAATTTCATTCTTGCAACCCTCATTTCCCCATCTGTATCCTGGTCTCAAGTAACGGCCGACGACTATAAGAGAGCGGATGATTTGAGCAAAGTTACATCTGATAAAGTCTATTACGGGAACGTCAAACCTTCATGGATAGGTTCGACAGGTTGTTTTCTCTATGAAAATAACACCCCAAATGGTGTCGAGTATTTGATAATGAATACAAATAATCTTACGAAAAAAAAGGCTTTTGATCAGAAGAAATTTGCTCAGACTTTTGAATCTGCTACCGGGAAGAAAGCGGAACCGGGGAAATTGCCAATCAGGAATATTCTTTTTTCGGAGAAGCTCGGAAGCTTTGCATTTGTTTATGATAACTATAACTGGATCTGCAACCTTAAAGATTATAAAATAGTTAAAAGAGACCGGGTTACCGAGAGGGGAAGACAGGGAGGCTGGGACTGGGGATTCAGGGATGAGCTTGGAAGCGATCCTGTCGGATCTCCTGACAAGAAATGGACTGCTTTTATAAAGAACTTTAATGTTTACATCAGATCAAATGATGATAAAAAAGAGTATCAGCTCAGTTTTGATGGAAGTCTGGGTGAATATTATTCATCTTATTTCAAATGGTCGGATGATTCAAAAAAACTAATCTCATACCGGGTAAGACCTGCCGAGAAGCATATGATCTATTACATTGAATCTTCCCCTGAGGACCAGTTGCAACCAAAACATTATTCCTATGAATATCAGAAACCGGGAGATGCTATACCTCAGAAGTACCCGCAATTATTTGATATTGAGTCTAAGATGCAAATCATGATAGATGACTCCAGGATTCCTAATCAGTATTCAATTAATAATATCCTCTGGAGCAAGGATAATAGTTATTTCACTTTTGAATACAACAAAAGAGGTCACCAGGTTTACCAGGTTATAAAAGTAGATGCAAAAGCCGGTGTCTATAAAGTCATTATAGATGAAACCTCGCCAACGTTTATCGATTACAGCGGTAAAAATTACAGGTACAATCTGAATGAAACGAGTGAGATCATTTGGGCTTCAGAAAGAGACGGATGGAACCATCTTTATCTGTATGATTCCGGTACAGGCGCTGTTAAGAATCAGATCACTAAAGGAGAATGGGTTATAAAAGATGTATCCTTTGTTGATGACAAGAGACGGCAGATTGTTTTTCAGGCCAGCGGAAAAGAGCCCGGTGATCCATATTTTATTCATTATTACCGGATTAACTTTGACGGGACAGGACTTATCAGACTCACTGAAGGGAATGGAACACATGAAGCCAGTTTCTCTCCTGATAAAAAATTCTTTGTAGATACATGGTCAAGGGTTGATGCACCACCTGTTTCAGTACTGAGAAAGTCTGAAGACGGTAGTAAGGTTATGGAAATTGAAAAGGCAGATATTACTAAACTCCTTGAAACAGGTATCAGACTACCTGAGGTATTTGTTGCTAAAGGAAGAGATGGAGTAACTGATATCTTGGGAATTATTATAAAACCGGTCAACTTTGATCCTTCAAAGAAATATCCGGTTATTGAATATATTTATGCAGGTCCTCACAGCAGTTTTGTACCAAAAAGCTTCAGGGCATTTTATGGTGAGATGCATCAACTTGCTGAACTCGGATTTATAGTTATTCAAATAGATGGAATGGGGACATCCAACCGGTCAAAAGCTTTTCATAATGTCTGTTGGAAGAATCTGAAGGATGCGGGCTTCCCCGACAGGATACTCTGGATGCAGGCTGCTTCTAAAAAATACCCATATATGGATATTGATAGGGTTGGAATCTATGGCGGTTCAGCAGGTGGGCAAAATGCAGCAGGCGCAGTGCTGTTCCATCCGGAATTTTATAAAGTAGCTGTTGCTTCCTGTGGTTGCCACGATAACAGAATGGACAAAATGTGGTGGAATGAGCAATGGATGGGATGGCCTGTCGGGGAGGAGTATGCACAGTCGTCGAATGTCGAAAACGCAAGGAGGTTGAAAGGCAGGCTGCTCCTGATTAACGGGGAGATGGATAATAATGTTGATCCGGCCTCTACAGAGCAATTGGTCAATGCATTAATAAAGGCAAATAAGGAATTTGAATATGTATTTGTGCCAGGGGCAAGACATATCAGCAACGGTGGTACATATGGCGCAAGAAAACGTCGTGATTTTTTTGTCAAATATCTGCTGGGAGTTGATCCGCCTGACTGGAATATGGTAGAAAAATGATTTTTTTTCTGATATTTGCCGCCAAATAATTTTTTATTGAACAGTAAGGGAAACACTATTTTTTGGGCAATTATAGCCTGCCTTTTGTGGTCAACCGCATATGCAGGCATCAAGCTTGGATTGCAATATGATACACCGTTCCATTTTGCAGGTGTTCGGTTTATCATTTCAGGTCTGATGATCCTGCCCTTCACTGTGAAACCGGCGGTTTATATAAGAATGATCAGGGAACACTGGAAGATAGTTGCGTGGGTTACGCTCCTTCAGACCCTTATTAATTATTCATTGTTCTATCATGGCCTTAATTTGGTCCCGGGGGCATTGGGTGCAGTGATAGTTGGCTCACAACCTCTTGTTACTGCTGTGGTCGCTTCAATGATGTATAAAGATGATAAGCTGACGAGGAAAAAAATTGTCACGATAATATTTGGCATCTCAGGTGTAATATTTATCAGCGCCGGAAGACAGGCATTCAAATTCGGAACAGCAATCGAACTTTTAGGAGTACTGATGATACTTGTTGCCAATATTGCCACAGCTACAAGTAATGTTGTTGTATCGCTCAGGAGTAAGGGTATTAACCCGTTTGTTCTCAGTTCATCTTCGCTTTTTATCGGAGGGGTAATACTCTACCTGGTATCAATTCCCATTGAGGGGAGGCCTCAAGGGTCATTGCCTCTGGAATACTGGCTGATCTTATTGTGGTTAAGTTTTATGGCAGCATTTGCTTTTTCATTGTGGTTTAAACTGCTACAACGACCGGGGGTTAAAGTCTCTGAACTCAATCTGTGGAAATTTATAATTCCTGTCGTAGGTGCCATTTTAAGCTGGCTGCTTGTACCCGATGAGAAACCGGAATGGCTTACAGTATCCGGTATGGTTATTATAACGGCGTCATTGATAATGTTTTACAGAAACACAAAAGAGACTCATTCAGAGTAGAAAATTAGTTTTCAGATATGAAACAAAGACTCATTGCTTTATGTTATAACGCAATATTCTGGCTGGTTTTTTTCTTCATTGCCAGACTGTTTTTCATTATAGTACAATACCATGATTCTTTCCAAAACAGTTTGGGCGAACTTCTTGCCACATTCCGGCATGGTGCTGCATTGGATATTTCAACAATAGGATATTATTTGCTTGTTCCGGTTTTGGTTGCCATTCCCGGAACCTGGTTTAATGGCAACTGGTATAAGTTTTTTATCAGATGGTATTCATATTTTCTTATTGTTTTCTCATCAATAATTATAGTATCTGACGCTAATCTCTATTCTTACTGGGGATTTCGGATGGATTACACACCGATGTTATATCTGAAAACACCGGGAGAAGCAATGGCCTCAGTCAGTACAATGAAGATTATTCTGTTTTTTGTTACTATAACCTTTATATCTTTTTTCTTTATATTCATTTATAATAAACTTATTGACAGATTATTCAGCGGTTTTGAGAGGATCCGTTACTGGCTTGCCGGAGTTCTGTTTTTCATGATTCTCTGGGCAGCACTTATAATACCAATAAGAGGCGGGTTCGGAGTTGCTCCAATAAACGCAGGTTCGGTCTATTTCAGTAAAAAAATGTTTCTTAACCATACTGCGATAAATGCGATCTGGAATGTCGGCACATCGACCTTCACTCAAAAACCTGTAAAGAATCCATATGAATTCGGAGATCTCTCATCCGCCACTGCCTTAGTTGATAGTCTGACCCTTAAAAAAGGGATTCCTGAAAAAGTACTAAACTCCACCCAGCCTAACATTCTTATTATTGTGCTTGAAAGTTTCAGTAGTTATCTGATCGGACCACTGGGAGGAGACTCATTGGTCACGCCCAATTTCAACAGATACATTAAGGAGGGGATTCTCTTTTCGGACTTTTATGCTTCGGGTACCAGGACTGACAAAGCAATGCCTGCAATTCTGAATGGTTATCCGGCTCAACCTGCACAATCAATTATTAAAGAACCAAAGAAAAGCCAGTCACTGCCAAGTCTTGTAAAAATATTAAATGAACAGGGATACTATAGCTCCTTCTGGTACGGAGGAGAGATTAATTTTGCCAATTTTAATTCTTTTGTGATTGGTTCAGGTTTTCGTGATATAATTACTAAAAATAATTTTGACCCCGTAAATTATAACTCCAAATGGGGTGTTCACGATCATGTTCTCTTCAATGCTCTTGAAGATTCGATGAAGGCAATTATAGAACCCTTTCTTAAAGTTGTACTTACATTGTCGAGCCATGAACCATTTGATGTTCCAATGGAACCGGTTTTCGCAGGAGAAGATAAAATGACGAAATACAAAAACTCTGTTTATTATGCTGATAAATCACTTGGAACCTTCCTTGATTGGGCAAAAGAGACAGATTGGTGGGAAAATACCCTTGTCATTATGGTAACTGACCATTGTTGCAGAGTTTCTACCGATATGCTTATTTATTCACAAGAGGTATTCAAAATACCAATGCTTTGGGTTGGCGGGGCATTGTCAAAAAAAGGCATCAGGATTGAGAAACTGGGTAGCCAGGTCGATATTCCGATTACATTATTAAATCAACTCGGCCTAAGCGGTAGTTTCCCTTTTGGAAAAGATCTGTTGTCAGGTGAATCTAATTCATTTGCATTTTATACCTATAATGAAGGCTTCGGATTTATTACCGACAGTGCTGTTGTAGCCTATGATCAGAAGCTTAAGAAACCGGTTCTTAAAGAGGGTAAAGACTCCGACTCTGCTGAGAAAAGCGGGAAAGCCTATCTTCAGGTTTTATTTAACGATTATTTAAAAAGGTAATTATTCCTGTTTCTGACTGTTAATTCCGTCATAATTGAAAGCAAAAGTAATCGATAAAACCAAAAAACGGATTCCGCAGGCAGTGATAATGCTTGGTATTGTCAGCCTCTTTACAGATGCTGCTTCGGAGATGATATATCCCCTCATCCCGGTATATGTTGCTGCCCTGGGCTCCGGTGCAATTTTGCTGGGAGTAATTGAAGGAGTTGCTGAAACCACCGCTTCAATGCTGAAACTGATCAGTGGGATTATATCCGATAAGATTGGAAAGAGAAAACTTCTGGTGCTGATAGGGTATTCAATTTCATCTTTGATACGCCCACTGACAGGGATAGTTACCTCTGCCTGGGAGATTATAATAATCAGAATGTTTGACCGTGTGGGGAAAGGGATACGAACAGCCCCCAGGGATGCCTTAATTGCCTCTTCTGTTGATGAAAGTATCAGAGGGAAATCTTACGGATTTCATCGTGCAATGGATAATATCGGTGCGGTAATAGGACCGGTATTGGCGATAATAACTCTTCTCATTCTGTTTGTAGGCTTCGGGATAAAAGATTCTCTTTTAGCTTTAAGATGGACATTCATTCTTGCAATAATACCAGGGATTTTAGCTGTATTGACAATCATCTTTTTTGTAAAAGAATCTGCACCTGATAATCGGATTGGAAAACGTTTTACCTTCTCTTTAAAAAGCTTTGATAAAAACTTCAGGAATTATCTTTTGATAATGATACTGTTCACCCTTGGAAATTCGTCGGATGCTTTTCTTTTATTCAGAGTTCAGGAGGCTATACATAAAAGCGGTGCAGTAGTAAACCTCGTCAACAGTATAGCTCCTCTTCATAACATGGTCACAAATTTTGGAGATGTAGCTGCTCAATCGAAGGTGATCAATATCCTGTTTTTACCACTTGTATGGGCTTTCTTTCATATAATTAAGGTTGTCTTCTCAACTCCTTTGGGGACTCTGTCGGACAAGAGAGGACGGAAAATAGTAATTAATATAGGGTGGGGAATCTATGCTTTTGTTTACATCTCTTTTGCTCTTCTGATATTTCTATCGCCTGATCTTCAGATTGTTGCTACATTCATTCTCTTTGCAATATATGCTTTGTTCTATGCTTTTACCGAGGGTGCTGAGAAAGCTTTTGTAGCCGACCTTGTAAATGATGAGAAGAGGGGAACCGCATTTGGCCTGTTCAATTTTTCAATTGGTCTTGGGGCACTGCCGGCAAGTATTATTTTCGGATTTCTTTACAGTTTTTTTGATATGCGTTTTCCGGGATTTGGAGGAACAGTCGCCTTTGGTTTTGGTGGTACCATTGCAATTATTTCTATGATACTTCTTGCCATAAAAGTAAAAGAACCTTCAAGAGGCTCTTATTAATCTTTAAGAATTTATTTGTGTAAGTTCTTTTTTGTTACACAGTGTTCCACAGAAAGATTATAGATAAAGAAGGACTATCTGCTGTATTTTTTCTTATCCTTTTTACCGAATCTATTATCTCTTTTGAAATCTCTGTGAGAGCTTTCGGGTCTGTCGCCTCTTCTCTTCTCCGGCCTCCTGTCGGCCCATTTGGCAGGTCTTTTTCCTGCATATTCGTCTTTCGGCTTATCAGTTTTTTCCTGGGCAATCTCTACGGCTACTCTTCTGTCCATGAACGTTGCATTATTTAATGCTCCGATGAGATCATCAGCGTAACCGGCTTCAACTTCAAAAAAGGAGAAGGTCTTTAACAGATCGATCTTGCCGATCGGCACTTTTCTTCCCTTTGTGTTGGTGTTCACAAGTTCAATAAGTTGTTCAGGATAAAAACCGTCAGTTTTTCCAAGATTTATAAACAGTCTGGTATAATTACCGGTGTATTGTTCGCGGGAATCTCTTCTGCCTGATCGTCCGAAGCTGCTTTCTTTTTCATAAACAGGAGCGATAAGATCTTCACCATGGCGGTAATCATCAAGGAACCTGTCAAACTCGAGTGCAACAACTCTTTTAAGAAGTTCCTCCCTGTCAAGCCCCGCCAGTTTTTCTTTTATCTCAGGTAAAAATTTTTCAATCTCCTGGTGTTCAGTGACAACAGTATCCAGCTTTTTAAGCCAATGGAACAGCTGTTTTCCACAGATCTCACTTCCGGTTGGTATTGGTATAGCTTTAAAAGGTTTCTTAACCATTCTTTCGATCTGTTGAAGAATATGCCTCTCCCTCAGGTGAACAAGAGAAATTGATATTCCTGTTTTTCCGGCTCTTCCTGTACGACCACTTCTATGTGTATATACCTCGATATCATCAGGCAGACTGAAATTAATAATATGGGTCAGGTCGTCTACATCCAATCCCCTTGCGGCAACATCAGTTGCTACCAGTAACTGGAGGTTCCTGATCCTGAATTTCTGCATAACGGCATCGCGCTGGGGTTGCGACAGATCACCATGAAGAGCATCAGCATTATAGCCATCGTTTATCAGTTTTGATGCCACCTCCTGTGTTTCCTTGCGGGTACGGCAAAATACAATTCCGTAAATATCCGGTTCAAAATCAGCTATACGTTTAAGCACCTTATATTTATCTTTTGCATGAACAAGATAATAAGCATGACTTACATTTTCTGCTGATGAGTTTTTTGTTCCGATCGTTATTTCAACCGGATTGTCCATGTATTTCCTGGCAATTGATGCAATTTCAGATGACATAGTTGCTGAAAACAAGAGTGTTCTTCTTCCTTCAGGAACCTCTTCAAGAATTTCATTAATACTGTCAAGGAAACCCATGTTGAGCATCTCATCAGCTTCATCGAGGATCACTGTAGTTACAGAGGATAGCCTTGCTGCACCCCTGCCGATAAGGTCAATAAGTCTGCCTGGTGTTGCAACGATAATATGAACACCTTTTTTCAAACCTCTTATCTGGTTATCTATGCTTGCACCCCCATATACTGCAAGTATTTTCAACTTACCGGTAAATTTGGCATAATCAGTCAGGTCACTGGTGATCTGTATGCATAGTTCGCGGGTAGGACAAAGGATAAGTGCCTGAGTGTTATTTAATTCTGTATCTGTTGCCTGAACCAGAGGCAGGCCAAAGGCTGCTGTTTTACCGGTTCCGGTCTGAGCCAGGGCGATAATATCACCTGCATCTCCGAGCATAAGTGGAATTACTTTTTCCTGTACTGGCATGGGTTGTTCAAATCCAAGTTCCTGAATAGCCTTCAGAATACCGGGAGTGAATCCCATCTCTTCAAAATTTATCATTATTATGTTTTATGATGTGGTTCCGGGAGCGATGGATTTGTTATCCCGGCCGAAATGAACTCAAATGCAGACTGGGCAAAATGCCTAACAACGCTTCGTGGAAATCACTTTGTTAATTAAGGCGCAAAGATAATCAAATTATTCATACTTTTGTATTTATGGATTCACGTCCGGTAAAAATATACTCAACAGAAAATGTACCTCGTCTGAGGTATATAGCAGGTATAATCCTGGGAGATATCCTTGGATTATCCTGGGAAGTTATTACTGACAAACGTAAGCTTGGTAAGCATCATGTTATTAACTATTCATCTGAAAATATAACCGGTTCTTTTAAAATCAGTCCGGATTCTCTTTTATTTGAAACAGGAATTTCTGCGAGAGAGATAATTATCAGTGAATGGAAAGGGCTGCCTGTATTTTTCCCGACCTCATCAGATTCTGATCTTCCTTTCGATATTTTTGCTGCATCATTTTTTCTTGTGAGTCGCTATGAAGAATATCTTGAATTTCACCCTGATGAATATGGGAGGTTCAACGCCTCTTCATCCCTTGCATTTAAGAATGGATTTCTTGGAATTCCCGTTATTGATCTGTGGGTAAAAGAATTGTCAAAGGCTTTTCTGAAGAGGTTCCAGACCCTCGCTTTTAAACGTAATGAGTATAAGGCTCTTTTAACAATTGACTCAGACCAGCCTTTTGCATTTCCTGGTAAAAGTTTGTTCATGTCTATCGGAGAATTATTCCGTAATCTAAAAGGAAATTCAGGAAATTCAGGCAGCCGGCAAAGGACTTTAGCTAAAGGAGAAAAAGATCCTTATGATGTCTTTGATTATATAATAGGTAATATTGAAAAGAGTAATGCTGATACCAGATTTTTCTTTCCTGTTGGCGACCATTCAAATTATGATAAAAACCCATCATGGAAAAATGATGAATACAGGAAACTGATACACCGTATAGCTGATAAATATAAAACCGGTCTGCATACATCTTTTTATACAGCAGGAAACTCTGCACTGGTTAATGCTGAAGCGTTGCGCCTTAAGACTATCCTTGGAAAAGAGATCATTTTAAGCCGTTTCCATTATATCAGATTATTCATGCCCCAATCTTACCGCGATATTCATAATGCAGGAATAGCTGAGGACTATTCGATGGGGTATCCTGATGAACCTGGTTTCAGGGCAGGGATAGCACGGCCATATTATTTCTATGATGTTTCTGAAGATCAGCAGACCAGCCTGAAAATCATTCCTTTTCAGGTAATGGATGAAACGTTCTGCAATTATAAAAACCTTGATCCGGTCGCTTCTAAAGAGGTCATTTCAATACTGATGAATGAAACCAGAAAAGTCGGAGGCCTCTTCGTAAGTATCTGGCATAATACATCTTTGCTTGATAATCCGGAATGGCAGGGTTGGAGAAAAGTTTTTGAATTTATGCTCAAAAACCAGACACCATGATAGTTTACCATAAGAACAATGAGATAGACAGGAAACAATGGGATAATTGTATTGAAAACTCTCCAGGGGTAAAGCTATATGCATACAATAACTAATCTTATAAAGAGAGTTAATCATTTTCTTATACTCTTGATTTCAATGGCCGGATATGTTCCGAAAAATGCTACAATATTCAGGACAATTGCATTGATTTTCTCACTTGTTTTTGCATTTTATCTGGGCAAATATCAGCATGATAATTCTGACTTGGCAATTTTATATTTTATACTTATCGAAATATTTTATTTAGGCTTTATAATAATTGTCCTTTCAGAAAATGGTCTTCGTCATTGGTTTACCAGAAGATGGGGTAATGAAAATGAAGGGTATTTAGCTTATGAGGCGATACTTGGTTTATTGTTTTTTCATAATGGTGTCAGTATAGGATACATTGCTTCCTCCAGCCCGGGGAGTCTGTTTCCCTTTATTCAAAATGATTTTTTATTCACAATGGTAGTGATCCTGTTTATCACTGGATTTACGATAAAAATATTGGCTGCAAAAGTAGTAGGAATCGAAATTTATTACTGGAAAGACATGTTCCTCGGAAAAAAGATTACCGACTTCGCAGTTACAGGTCCGTACAAATATTTTAATAATCCTATGTATGGCATTGGTCAGCTTCCGACATATGCAACTGCAATCTGGTATGGATCAAAATATGGTTTAATAGCGGCTTTTTTAAATCAATTATTGATTTTTTTATTTTTTTATCTGGTCGAGAAAAAGTTTATCAAAAGGGTATATCAATGAAGCAGACTAATGTAACTACGAATCCATACTTCTCCTATAAACCCAGTTTACTTTCTCGCTTATACATTATCGAATCATGGCGCCTTTACGCATTTACGCCGTTCTCATTTAACTCTTCACGTTATGAAAAAATGGTACGAAAAATTATTTGATAACTACGGATTACAGTATGATAATGAGAACTTTGTCCAGGGGACTCCTGGAGAATGCGATTTTATTGAAACAGAAATTGGATTTAATCGAAAAGCCCGGATTCTGGATATCGGCTGCGGTACTGGTATGACAAGAATTCCTTTGATTTAATGACATTTCGTAATTATAATACAACCACCGTTACGGATGATTCTGGTAATAAAATTGACCTGGAATGCAATGAAAGATATTATGTTCCTTCAGAAATAACCTGGCTTTTGAAATCGCTCAACTTTAAAATAATTGATATTTACGGAGCAAAATTAGGGGCTTTCAACAGAAATGATAAGTTAAGTACAGAGGATTTTGAAATGTTGATTATAGCAGAAAAATGATTTTTTAAAAAACTTTAATTATTACGATAACTATAGCAATAGTTGCCGTAGCGATTATTGCAATAGGTTTCCAGTTAAACTCAAATAGTTTCTTAACTTCCGGACCTAATTTTATGGTCAATATAGCCAATAGAAAGAATTTTATTCCCTGGCTGATCAGAGTGGCAGTACAAAAGATTATAAGATTAATGTCAAAAACTCCCGAAGAGATAGAAAATATCTTAAAAGGAATAGGAAGCGCCGCTGCTACAAACAAAATCCAGAAGTCCCATTTTGCATACAGAATATGAATTTTATTGTAGATATCTTCGGAAAACCCCGGAATATTATTAAACAAAAATTGTGCAAGTCCTGTAAACTCTCCATGTGCATTAAGCCAGGCAAAATGGCCGATTGAATAACCTGCAATTGCACCGGACAATGTTCCTAAAGTCCCTAATAATGCATACTTATATGCTTTTTTGATATTCAGCAATGTTAATGCCAGAAAAAGCATCGGAGTAGGTAACCCCAAAATGGATGCATCAGCAAACGCACAGATAACTAATGCCCATATACCCCATTTTGTGTTTGCCCACTGCAAACTCCATATATGTAACCTTTTAAACCAGTTTTTCACTCAGCGCTTTCTGTCAGATTATGAAACATATTGACTCTTATCAGGATTTACTTTGTCTTTTCGTGGCGACAAAAGTCGTGTTAATTTTAGTAATCACGTAAAAATGTTTGTTAAATAATTGTTAATAAATTGAAACAGGTGAATACCGTGACACTGCACATAGCAGATGAACCCACGCAGCCAATCCCACAAGCTCAGAGGCATGATCTAACTTCGCAGTTCGTTTGTTCTTCATTTCAGTAGGCATTATGTTTTTAGCAGTAAGCACATATCTTTAACGCAGTAGCTATTATCAAACCCGCAGTTCGTTATTTTAATCTTTCAGTAGGTTTGTTCTAAACTGCAGTTGACTGGTAGTACTACCGCAGTTTATATGTTCATAAAAGAGGTATGCTATTCCTAGAATCTACCAGGCTATTAACAATTATACCCGTATTGCTTTGAACTCTAATTTTGAAAAGTTGTGTACTGTTGTTTCCATTTTCTGTGCATTTGTAATTTCTAGTTACAGTTATGCACAGTTGTTTTTTTCAAAATTATTGAAGTACTTTACTTTAATTAGATTTTGTAGTAATTTTATGAATATTATAATGCGTGTTATATTGCAAGGTTGTCTATATTCAATAGAATGGTTTAAAACAGGTTGATATTAAATGAAAAATCGCTTAAAAATTTCGATTTTATTATACTTCTTCCTTATTACCAGTTGTTTTTCGCAAACAGATTCTGATAGAAACAATAGTAATGAACAAGATACTGAAATATCTGGGATAGTATATGTTGAAGGTGCTGAATTACATTATATAATAGAGGGGAAAGGAATTCCTTGTATTGTTCTCGGTCATTCATTAAGCTCACGTCGAATATTATCACAGGCACTGAAAGATCATTTTATGTTCATTTTTACAGATTTAAGGCATGATGCACAATCCAATTGTTCGTTGGAAATATCAGAAATAACTCTTAATACCTACCTTGACGATATTAATACAATTATAGATGCTTTGGATATTGAAAAGACTGTCATTTTTGCACATTCTCATCATGCATTTATTGCAGTCGAATATGCACGAAAGTATCCAGACAAATTATCACATATCATTATAACAGGTTGCAAACCAAGCACCGCTTGGGGTGCAGGTGATGAGTTCTGGGAATCAGATGCATCAGATGAGAGGAAGATGATCTTTAACCAGAATTGGGAAAGACTTCCAACCGATGAATTAACTCAGATGTCACCAAAAGAAAGGTATATCAAAACATATATTGCCATGTCACCAAAATTATTGTATAATCCAAAAGGTGACTTATCATATATTGTCGATGTTATTGATAATGACACGGATGTATTTCTTCATTTACAACTTACCATCTTAGGAGATTATGATATTATTGAGGGATCTGAGATTTCAATACCAGTGTTTCTTGCACTTGGCCGATATGATTATGTATGCCCATACATACTTTGGGAAGAAAGAAAAAGTGTTTTCCTAAATCTGTCATACAATCTATTCGAGAAAAGTGGCCACTTCCCAATGGTTGAGGAGCAAGATTTATTTGATAAGAAGTTAATTGACTGGATTGGGAATCATTAGTTTAATAAAACTATGATTTATTTTGAATTTAACTTAAAAATCATTTCAGTTTTTATCTCTGATTCAAAAAAGTTGATGGTTGTCTATGTTAAGAAATTTTGTTTTTTCTGCAACAGGTAACTATCTCGCTTTTTTCCAGACTATTTTTTCGTAAGCTACGATTTGTGAAGAAGGAGGACATGTAGATTTATCAAATTCGGTTCTAAAGTTTTTTCCAATACTATCACAAGCTTTAGTTATCAGGTCAACATAATCTTTTACGAGGATATATTTTTTAATATCGGACGAAGATTTATACTGATGGTCAGGAAAATGTTCATAAACATATACTCTACCTCCATTAAAACTATACTCCTTAATTTTATCAGTAACATCTACTTTTTGATAACCTGTTTCTCTTTTATCGAACTTGATTAAATCTTCTTTAGCTATCAAGTATAAAATGCAGTTTATCTTACTTTTCTTTTTAGGATCAATATTTAAGTTCATCATTCCTTCAAAAGGAATGCTATCATTGTTTTGCAGAAAAAAGCCGTAGTATTTCAAATCCTCAGCAGAATTTGATTGAGGGTCATTGATCGGAAGAAAATATGTCCACCCTCTATTATAATCTATTAAATGAACCTGATATATTGAGTTCTTATATTTATGCCCCAATGTTTGCTCCATACTTTTCAATGACATTAAAGAGCCGTATCCAATCATACCTACAAAACCTTCTTTAATTTCTATAGTATCTTTTTTCTTCTCATTCAAACAAGAAATTGGGAATAGAATTAAAACAGAAAGCGATATATTAAACAGTATTTTTTTCATAACTTTTTTTTATGGTTGGTAACTCGTTTAAAAAGTTTGTTTTAAATTGACCAATGAACATTGTTCTTTTAAAAATTCCAATTTGGAACCAGCTTAGTTCGACTTTCAAGTATGCTTTATTAATTGAAGTCCCTAAATTAAATAGGTTGATTTCCATTTATCTGTCAAGGTTAAAATCTCAAAGTTACAGAATCGTTGTCATAAAATGCGAAGCCCGCCTACGCTAAAGCTTCGGCGGGCGAAGGTGGAGCTGGCAGGACAAAAATCGAATTTTTTTGAACAGGATTTATTGAATCTGATAAATCTGAAATAGAATACTGTCTTGCATTTTTCCTGGGTATTATAGTCTGTTATCTGGTAATGAAAAGTCAGACTTCCCTTCGAACTAAAGAGGAGGAAACATAGTATCAATAATCCTCAGAACTATTTCAGGGAAGTCCATAAAATGGGTTATAAATTAGGAATATTCCGGAATATTCTTGATTTATTCATAAGTTATTGGATCTGCCCCTCAGGAGTAGAAATGATCGGGAACAAACATTTTAAATCTCTTTCAACCTAGTGAAAATTCGCTTGGAACCTCATTTTGCAGAAAAGAAAAACTGAATCAAATTCCAGTATTTTTATTACAGTTCTTACAATCTGTATCCTTCTGACAGGAAACGGTCAGGAGCAGGGGCAAAATGAAAAAGCAGGAAGTCTTGCACATTATTCTAAGAGTATAAACAAAATCAATGTATAGAATAAAGGTATAAAAATGTAGCTAATAAAACATATAGCTATTGATTTTCAAATATTTATCCAACATACATCTGATCTGTTAAATAAATCTTGCAGAAAGATTTTTATAATAGAGAATTTGCAGGGAAGTATTGAATTACGGGTAGATGGATAGGTTTTTTTAAAAATGTTATACTCCAATTCAATTATTATGTTTAACTTGAGTATTAATTGTGAAAGGGTAAAGTCAGACAAAGAGCATTATCTCAACTTGTATTTCAGCGTATTAATAGCAAGATGCTTTTGTGACTGACGGGGCATTGCTTTAATCAGATTAAAATTTTATCTTTGGTTATCTATATTTTGCTCGCTGCATAATATGAAAAATGTGATAGTTGAAAGGGTAATTCACGATGGTGAAAGTCGTGTTGCTCTCAGATTCCCC
>JAUYBT010000018.1 GCA_030692905.1 Bacteroidales bacterium | reverse complement strand
GATCAGGTCATTATACGATGTATTCGGACTCAAAACAAAGATTTATCTTGAGAAGTTGATTACTGTTCCTGAAACTGCAAAAAAAGAGATTTTCAAATGCAGAGTGGAGTATGACCATGAGATACGTAAGGTTGAATTCCTTCCTTATAAAATTAAGGTCATCAGGTCACTTAAGCTTGTTGAAGATAATACTATTGAATATGCCTATAAGTTCACCGATAGGAAACGGATTGAAGAGCTTACTGCCACGCGCGGTGAAGGTGATGATATTCTGATTATTAAAAATGATATGGTGACGGATACTTCGTACGCAAATGTTGTATTCAGGGATTTTAACGGTAACTGGGTAACTCCATCAACATATTTGCTGCCTGGTACCCGACGAGCAAGTCTGCTGCATCATGACCTGATAACTGAAACCATCATAACTTACACTGATTTGAATAAATATACCGAAGTGAAATTGATAAATGCAATGATCGGGTTAGATGATACTGAAGGAATTCCTGTTGGTAATATAATTTAACGAGTTTGTAGAACCAAGCACCAAGCACCAAGCACCGAGCACCAAGTTTCACCAATTCGAATCATACCACGATCTTACATCGGTGGCAATCATACCGGCCTCAAGGGCAGCTTCTATACCAAGGTCTCCATCTTCAAAGACTTCAATGAATTCAGGGTCAATCTTCATCAGTTCTGCACATCTGAGGAAAGTTTCAGGATGAGGTTTGAAATTTTCCACGTCATTGGCTGTGATTATGATATCAAAATACTTTGCAAGGCCTGTAATTGACAGGGTGCGCTCAACAGCTTCCCTGTGGCCTCCGGTTCCGACAGCCATTGGTAGTATTCTGTAATATTTTTTTACAATTTCCACGACCGGTATGATCGGTTTGACCAGATGCTGTTCTTTATAAAACTCGATAAGTTTTTCATCCATTATCTGATCGATCGTAACACTTCCGTTAAGATTGCACTTTTTAATAATCTCATCTGCGATTATCCAGCCGGGGGTACCTGTATGTTTCCTCAGAAAAGCCGTATCGATATTGGCACCAAATTTCTGGCAAGCTATTTTCCAACCTTTAAAATGATATGGCATTGTATCAGCCAGTGTGCCGTCGAGATCAAATATAAGTCCCTTTATACCGGGTTTAATGTCGTATTGCATCTTTTTTATTTGTTGCGGCAAAGGTAAAAAGAAATATGAAGGACAAAAATTTGAAAATTTGAAAAGGAGAATACGATAAACAGGCTGCCACTACGTGGCTCATGCATCAACTCATATCCTTGACTGCAACCCTTCAATCCTTTTTTAGATGGAGTAGTAAATAACTCCAGACTATATGGCGGAAATTTCATATCTTGTGCTTTGTAATTAAACCTTTTGTATTGGGGTCGAAAGGGGGGAAAAAGCATAAAAGTAGATATTTTGCGGTTTAAATCGAAAATAAAACGTTTTTTTGGCGATTACGATCGAAAAATTACGCTATTGATAATGAAACACAAATAATTACCCCCGAAAATTACTCTGACATTATATCAATTACCAATTAGTAAGTGTGTCATTTGAATCCCATAATCGTTGAATGAAAATTAAAAACAAAATGAAAAACAAGGTTAAAACAAGGGAAGAACTCATTAAAGAGTTACGGGATTTGAAGCAAGAATTTGATTCGATGAAGGAATTGTTCGAAAAAGACATCTCCGAACGCAGACAGGCAGAAGAGGCGCTACGGGAGAGCGAGGAGCACTACAAGATCCTGTTTAACGAGGCCCTGGACGGGATCTGTCTGGCAGATGCGGAAACAGGCCTTATTATTGATTGCAACCAGGCGATGTTGTCTTTAGTAGGAAGAGAGCGGGTAGAACTGATAGGGCAATCGCAAAAGATTTTGCATCCGCCAAATAATAACAATGCAACCTTCTCTCCTGAATTTGAGCAACATCTGGCCGATAAAGAAGGTAAGACTCTGGAAACGCAAATTGTGACCAGTACAGGCATTATCAGGGAAGTGGAAATCAAAGCCAATCACGTGAATATTTGTGGCAGGAAAGCGTTGCAGGGAGTGTTTCGCGACATCACCGAAAACAAGAAAGCCCATGACGATCTGGCAAAAGGACACAATCTGCTGCTGGCATTGATAAACAATATGCCGGACCGCATTTATGTAAAAGATACCCAAAGCCGGTTTATCATCTGTAACACTGCATTGGCGAAACGTATGGGTATGTCCAGTCCTGACGATGTTATTGGAAAAACGGACTTTGATCTCTTACCACACGACCTGGCAGCACAATACTTTGCCAACGAACAGGAAATAATCCATTCGGGACAACCTCTGATTAACCACGAGGAATCTATGGGTAACATATCCGGTACGACAAGATGGAATTTAACAACCAAAGTCCCTCTGAATGATATCCAGGGCAAAATTATTGGGATTGTGGGAATAGGAAGAGATATTACCGAACGTAAGAGGAGAGAACTGGAAGATCAGGTTTTGCATGAAATAACACAGGGAATGACAACTTCAAATAATCTTGATGAATTGCTAAAATTGATACATCATTCACTAAAGAAAGTTGTTTATGCTGAGAATTGTTTTGTGGCGCTTAATGACCCTGAAACTGGGCTCTTCAGCTTCCCGTATTTTGTTGACAAGTTTGACTCAACGCCTCTGCCCACCTCTATGGGTAAGAGTTGTACGGCTTATGTATTCCGGACTGTTAAGCCACTACTTTGGACTCCGAAAATTTTCGACCAGCTCAAAGAACAAAATGAAGTCAAATTAGTTGGCACACCTTCACCTTCGTGGATAGGAATTCCTCTGCAAACACCTTCAAAAGTGATCGGTGTTTTAGTTCTTCAGCATTACGAGAAGAAAAATGTCTATTCAGAAAGCGATATGAAATTTCTGATTTCTATAGGAAGTCAGATTGCAATGGCTATTGAACGTAAAAAAACAGAAGAAGAAATTAAACTGAAAAACGAGCTGCTTCAGGCTATAAATGCTGAAAAAGATAAATTCTTTTCAATCATTGCACATGACCTGCGAGGTCCGTTAAGCGCATTTGTTACCGCTACTCATATGCTTACTGAAGAAATTCAGACAATGGACATTGAAGAAATTAAGGATATTACACTGAGTATGAAGACATCGTCCACAAATATCTTAAGCCTGCTTGAAAATCTCCTTGAATGGTCACGTCTGAGACGAGATGTAATGGATTTCTTTCCGGAAAAACTTAATCTGAAGAAAAAAATCGAAGCATGTATTGATGTATTGTCTGAATCTGCAAGGGAAAAACAAATTGTCATAGCAATTTCCATTCCGAATGAATTGGAGGTTCTCGCTGACAACCACATGTTTGATACTATTATCCGGAACCTGATATCCAATACTATAAAATTTACCACTGTTGGAGGAAATGTAAGCATTACAGCTGATTTTAATAGTGATCATTCAATTGAGGTAAAAGTCAGCGATTCCGGAATTGGTATGACCCCGGAATTGAAAAACAAACTGTTTCTGATAAGTGAAAAGACAAGCAGGCCAGGCACAGAAGACGAAATGGGTACAGGGCTTGGGTTGTTATTAGTTAAGGAATTTATTGAAAAACACGGTGGTAAAATATGGGTGGATAGTGAAGTCGGAAAGGGGAGTACCTTTTCTTTTACTATTGGGCAATTTGAAAATTTGGAAATTTTGAAATAATACTATTCAGATAATTTACTCAGCGAATCGATAATTTATTGAAAAAAAAAGATGCAGAAGAAAGCAGAAACAGTGAACGAAATTCAGTTTTCCGATATTTTCGATTTATAGGAAATTCAGCGTATTCAGGACTTCTTTGCCGATGCTACCGGGGTTGCATCAATCATTATTCGTCCTGATGGTACCCCCATAACGAATCCGAGCAATTTCTGCAGATTATGTAATGAAATAATCAGGAAAACAGACATTGGGCTGACAAACTGCATCAAATCCGATGCTGAAATTGGCAGACCTAATCCTTCAGGTCCGGTTATACAACCATGTTTAAGTGGTGGTTTGTGGGATGCCGGAGTAAGTATTATTGTGGGTGGTAAACATATTGCCAACTGGTTAATTGGTCAGGTAAAGAATGAGGAACTGGATCATCAGCAGATGGTTCAATATGCAAAAGTGATAGGGGTTGATCAGGAAGATTTTATTAATGCACTGAAAGAGGTGCCTGTAATGTCAAAAGAGAAGTTTAAAAAGGTGGCTCAGATATTATTTGCCTTTGTAAACGAGATATCCTCAAAAGCATATCAGAATAGCCAGCTTATACAATCCATGCTGGAGCGCAAGCAGGCTGATGAAGCGCTGGCTCACGAGCAGTACCTGATGGAAGTCATTATGAATAATCTTCCGGACCATATCTATTTCAAAGATTACGAAAGTCGCTTCATCAAAATCAATAAGGATCATGCTCAATCATTCGGTCTGAGTGATCCTTCACAGGCCATTGGCAAGACTGACTTTGATTTTTTCACGGAAGAACATGCACTTCAGGCATATGAGGATGAACAGGCAATAATCCGGACAGGTCAGCCGCTGAGCAAGGAAGAAAGATTGACGTGGCCAGATCGTCCCGATACATGGTCTTTAACGACCAAGTTGCCTATGCGCGACAAAGATGGAAACATCACTTTCAATACTCACTGCTTCACTTGAATCCACTGCAGATGGTATTTTAATAGCCGATGGTAAGGGGGGCATCATCAAATGGAACCAGAAATTTGCCAAAATGTGGGGAATTCCTGAAAAGATTCTTGACAAGTACGATGATAATGTTGCAATCAATTACATCCTTAGCCAATTAATCAATCCTGACAAATTTTTGGCAATTGTTAAAGACTTATATACCAATCCCGAAAAATTGAGCTTTGATAAACTCGAATTCAAAGATGGCCGTATTTTTGAACGTTATTCACAACCTCAGAAAATTGATAATAAAATAGTCGGTCGGGTATGGTCATTCAGAGATGTCACAGATCGTCATAAGTCTGAAGAAGCCCTCATGTTAAGTGAAGAAAAATACCGCGGCATTTTTGAAAATGTACAAGATTTGTTTTACGAGACATCAATCGAAGGAACGATCCTTGAGGTTAGTCCTTCAATTAAGATACTATCAAAAGGTCAATATCACAGGGATGAGCTTATTGGAAAGTCGATATTTGATTTTTATTCTGACCTCAATGAACGAGCTGCTCTTATTTCAAAATTAATGGAACAAGGAAGCGTTTCAGATTTTGAGATCACGCTAAAAAATAGAGATGGTTCACGGATCCCATGTTCTCTTTCGTCGAAAATCTTTTTAGATGTACAAGGGCGTCCGGAAAAAATCATCGGGAGCGCACGCGACATTACTGACCGCAATATTGCTTCTGATGCACTCAAACTCGCGAAGCAAAATGCCGAAGCAAGTGATAAACTGAAGACATCATTTCTGAATAATATTTCTCATGAGGTGCGTACCCCTCTGAACGGTATCCTTGGTTTCGCTGAAATAATGTCTTAGTCTGACCTATCTGAAGAAGAGAAAAAAGATTCCATTTCAATGCTTCACGAAAGCAGCGACAGCCTGCTGAACACGATTACTAACTATATGGATATCTCATTGATAACATCCGGAAATATGTCTGTTAATAAAAAAGACTTTATTCCCGGTCAGATACTCTGGAGAATTTTTGATAATTATAAAACGATATGTTCAAACAGGAAGTTGGAATTGTTGTTGAGCATTCCGGGACAAAGCGACAATTTATCGATCAATACTGATCCGGAAATTTTTCAGAAAATTATAACTCATCTTCTGAATAACGCCATAAAGTTTACGGAAAAGGGAAGCGTTAATTATGGTTATATTATCCATGAAGGGGAAATTGAGTTTTTCGTGAAAGATACCGGAATCGGAATAGAAAAAGAATCGATTCATAACATATTTGATAATTTTGTAAAAGAAGACCTAGGTCCATCCCGACTTACTGAAGGAAGCGGACTTGGATTATCCATTGCAAAAGGGATGGTCGAAATTATCGGAGGGAATATCCGGGTAGAATCAGAGATAGGGGTGGGGTCATGTTTTTTCTTCACGATTCCATTATTGAAAGATAATAAGACAGTTTTGTCGGGTACTTCCGGTATGGAACATAAAAAAATCATTAGCGGAGCCTTAATCCTGGTTGCTGAAGATGACGAAACAAATTTCTTCTATCTTAAAGTCATTCTTACCCGTGAAACAGGAGCAACAGTCCTTCATGCTTCGAACGGAAGGGAAGCCATCGAATTATTTATAGCCAATCCTGGTATTATATTGATTTTTATGGATATAAAGATGCCTGGGGTTGACGGTCTTGAAGCAACGAGGCAGATAAAATTAATAAATCAGGATGTTCCTATTATTGCAATTACAGCGTATGCTATGTCGGGCGATGAGGAAAGAATTCTTGCTGCAGGGTGCGACGGTTATATTAGTAAACCTATAAGTAAAAAGATTTTGATGGAGAAAATGGCGGAGTTCATTGATATATGAACTCACACCACAGGAACCATTCTATTATTCTTCCGAACTCTCTTAAGATTCTCTTTGTTTCGGTAATAAACCCCTCTGTCCACTGTGCTGGCATCTCCCCTAAGGGCTCCTGTTTTGTGGAGGGAAACCCCTCTGCCGCTGCGCTTCGCCCTTCCTGCAATCTGGCTCCTCGCTAAAACAGCCCAACGGGCTGTTTCTTAACGCTCGGCCCTCCCAAGGGGGAGATAATTCTGTTCTATTTAGCTGAATTACACTTATTTGCAGAAATATTTCCCCCTTTTAGGGGGAATACAAGGGGGTGAATATCACAGAACTGAGGCCTTTCAGGGGAAACATAAAGGGATGTCTATCCCAAATCAAAGATTAAAATTTTTACTTTTTATACTTAGCGAGGTAATCAGTCACCTGACGATAAACATTTTCAACTGTAAAACCGAATTTTTCATCAAGTACCTTATAAGGCGCTGAATAACCGAAACTATTCATTCCCCATACTATACCTTTCGGGCCAACCAGTCCTTGTAATGTAACTGATAATCCAGCGGTTAAACCGAAAACAGGAACATTGTCAGGCATGATTGATTTGCGGTAACTTTCCGGTTGGTTCCGGAGTAATCCTTCAGATGGAGCAGAAATAATCCTGACTTTCAGATTATCTTTTCTTAAAAGGGGAGCCCCTTCAACAAGGGCTGCAACCTCCGAACCGCTGGCAATTAAAATAATATCAGGCTTTCCTGAACAATCCTGAACAATATATGCTCCTTTTTCGGATTTCAGGGCATCTGCGTACCTGTCGTTATTTTCCGAGGGCAGATTTTTTATATTCTGTCGTGAAAGGATCAAAGCAGTAGGTGTTTTTGTATTCTCCAGTGCCATTTTCCAGGCAACTGTTGTTTCAGTCGCATCAGCAGGTCTCAGAACAACCATACTGTTTTCACCATGATGATTTTTAAGGTGTTCCATAAGGCGCAACTGTGCTTCCTGTTCCACCGGCTGATGAGTCGGTCCGTCTTCTCCAACGCGGAAAGCATCATGCGTCCAGATGTATTTTACAGGCAATCCCATCAGACATGCCAGTCTTACTGCAGGTTTCATATAATCGGAAAAGACAAAAAATGTGCCGCATGCGGGTATTACACCTCCGTGAAGAGCCATGCCGTTCATTATAGCTGCCATTGTAAGCTCTGAAACACCTGCGTGCAGAAATGCACCGCTGAAATCTCCTTTTACAAAAGGATGAGTATTTTTAAGAAAACCGTCAGTTTTATCGGAGTTTGCAAGGTCGGCCGATGCGACGATCATATTTTCGATCTTTGTGGCAAAGATACTCAACATTGCTGCAGAAGCAGCTCTTGTAGCTGATCCCTCTTTTTGAACGATGGCTTTATAATCAATCTCCGGAACGTTTCCTGCATAAAAGAAGTGAAGCTTCTTGTCAAGCTCGTTGTTCTTTGAGGCCCATTCACTTTTTCTTTTTTTCCATTCAACAGCAGTATTGCTTTTCTCAGCAAGTATGTTATTATAATGTTCTTTTACATCTTCAAATATCCGGAAAGGATCCGCTACATCGCCTCCAAGGTTGATCAGCGATTTTTCGAACGATCCACCGGCTTCACTGACAGGCATCCCATGTGTCGAGGTTTTTCTTTCGAAGCTTTTTCCTTCATTATCTAAAAGTCCCTTACCCATTATTGTTTTTCCGATAATAATGGTTGGTTTCTCTTTTTCATTGATTGCTGATGTAAGAGCTTCTCTTATCTGGTCATGATCGTTACCGTCGATTTTTATTACATTCCATCCCCATGAACGGTATTTCATGGCGGTATCTTCAATTGTTACTGCTTTTGTTTCAGTTGAAAGCTGAATATCATTTGAATCGTAAAACATGATCAGATTACTGAGACCCAGGAATCCTGCCAGACGTCCTGCTCCCTGTGATATCTCTTCCTGAACGCCACCATCAGAAATAAATGTAAATATCTTATGAGCAAATAGTTCCCCAAACCTGGCAACAAGAAATCTTTCCGCTATCGCGGCTCCTACAGCAATGGTGTGACCTTGTCCCAGAGGCCCGGATGTGTTTTCAACTCCTCTCATAACATCAAGCTCAGGATGACCCGGTGTAGGACTACCCCATTGGCGGAAGTTTTTTAATTCCTCAGTTGTAAAATGGCCGGTCAGGGTCAGTATCGAATAGAGCATCGGCGACATGTGTCCGGGATCAAGGAAGAACCGGTCACGGTTGATCCATCCCGGATCGGAGGGATCAAAACTCAGAAATTCGGAAAAGAGGATATGGATAAAATCGGCGCCACCCATGGCACCACCGGGATGGCCTGATTTTGATTTTTCCACCATCGCCATGGCAAGTATTCGGATATTATCGGCAGCTCGTTTGTTTACTTCAATGTTCATTTAATTTCAAATTAGAGTTTTGCTTGTACGGGCAAAAATAAGATTATTCAGCGAGAGAAAAAAACAAGACTTTTACCTCATCCCCCCGCCCCCTTCTCCCAGGAGAGAAGGGGGTAACACACATTCAGTTAATGGTTTAGCCCCTCCCTCTTGGGGGAGGGGTTGGGGAGAGGTGGATTCGTTAATCGATATTCCTTGTTCGATATTCAGTATAAATTTTTATTTCACAGATATTTTCTGTCTTCCTCAGGTACTTCAAAATATTTGTCATATATCTTCACATCAGGGCCTTTCTTTGCTTCTATTTTATTTCCCCTGATTTTATAAGTACACTTTTCACCTGCAATACCTGAAAAGTATATATTGTATTCCTTCCTATCTTCATCGACCATTATAATTCTTACCAGGTGAAGGTACTTCATACTATTTAATTGCGCCGAACATATAGGGCAGCTATAAATGTACTCTTCACCTTCTTTAATCTGGAATGAAGGATGTGTTGTTTTTGTATAGTTCCCGATCTCAGGATCTAAAAAGACCAATCCTCTCTGTGAACGATTACTTAGTTTTGTGGCAGCAAGGACAATGGAAGTTTTAATTTTGAGATGGCCCCTGCAAACTTTGCAAAGATATTCTACAGCCATAATGCACCTCCTGTTTGTTTATTTGTTTAATAATTTTATCTGCAACATTCTTTACAAGGTACGAAATATTTTCACCAAATTCAATTTTTTCAGGCTGGATCCCGATGATAAAAACCGGCATACTGAAAAACTCTGATAACTGTTTAAGAGATATATTGTGTGTATTGAAAGTCATATCCTGTATCTGGCTTACTTTAAGCAATTTAAATGTTCCGGCAGCTGATTTCATGTCCACACAATCAATAAGTACAAGTAGATCAGGATTCAGGCTGTTTATCTTGCCAATATAATTTTCAATGCTGACCTCAACAGTGAGTGATGAAATAGTGCCTTTTTTTTTTATTTTCCTGCTTATATAAACACCAACACCATCATCCATTTTAAGTAGGTTACCTATTCCGACAAAAAGTATTTTTTTATCCTTTTGTGATAGTAGTTTATTGAGCTCCTTAAACATTTTTATATAAGTATTTTACAAGGATTTGTCTCAGACAGTTCGGGCAAATGATATTGAACATATCTTTTCTCTTCAGGTTATCCCTGATTTCAACATCAATATCCTGTCCCTCTGCAAGTTTTAATTTCTGGTTGAGCAGGTTTAGATTAAGTATGGAAGAAAATGCTTTCGGACCAAGCTTCCTGTGCATAAAATGAAGATGCTCTTTTGTTGTTATCACTGCATTGCAGTTTTCGCAAATAAGCAGCTCTTTTTCCTGAAATTCAACATTTTTCTGTCTGTCAAATACTGCCAGGTCATAGATTTTATCTGATAATTTCACTCCATTACCGGTAATACAATGCTCCTGGCACTGACCACAAAAGATACATTTCCCATAATCTCTTTTTATGATCCTTGTTCCCTTTTCTTTATCATCAGTAAATGTTATTGCCTGAGGCGGACAAACATTTGCACATGTTTCGCATCCGACACAATTCTCATTATCAACAACAGGTTTACCTCTGAAATTTTCGAAAGGAACATGGGGTTCCTTTGGGAACTTCGACGTGTAGGCCGGAGTAACAAGAGAAACCAGAGCCTCTTTAATCTCTCTTAACTTGGGATACTTCATTGCACAGCATCTTTATAATCATCTTTCACACTTTTTTCACCGAGTTTTATCCCGAAGTGGTATGTCCCTCTGATGAGAGCATGTGCTGCCACTGTTGAGCCAAGGAAGAGTATCGGGATTGCAATAAGGGCTTTAATCCCGGCATTACTGATCCCGAAATGAAAAAATACACCAAACAGAATACTGCAACAACCAAGGGTTACACATTTTGTAGCTGCCTGGAGCCTGTTGTAAGTATCAGGGAGCCTTATTATTCCAATACACCCCAGGAGGTTAAAAAGAATTCCGATCGTTATGAATATCAGACTTATCATATTATTCATTGAGTTTTTTACCGGTAAGGTATTTCGCCAGAGTCAAAGTCCCGATGAAGCTCAGGATAATCCAGGCAATACCAATATCGAGGATAAATGATTTTTCTGTTTGAATGGAGATTATTGCACAGATGCCAACAACCAGTATCCCGAAGATATCAACTCCAACCATCCGGTCAGGAATTGAAGGACCACGAATAATCCTGTATAAACAGATGCCGCTCAATGCGATCTGAATATAAAGCAATATATTAAGAAAATCAGTCATTCGATAATTCTTTTAATGTACTTTTCAAATGCTCCGGTTATTAAGCCTGTATACACTTCAGGATCTTCGGACCTGACATAAATCCAGTGGATATACAGGTAATCGTCGATAATATCAACTGTGATGGTGCCCGGCGTCATTGTTATTGAGTTTGCCAACAGGGTTTTTGCAAGATCTGACTTAAGTGTGGTTTTGACTTTTACTATTCCTGGTCTTATAGGCATTGCAGGATGCAGCACCCGGTAGGCAACATCAAGGTTTGCCTTTATGCACTCCCATATAAACACTACCAGGTAAATTATAAACCAGAAATAGCGATGTGGCTGGAGGAGTTTGTAAACATTACTGATGAAGAATCTGGTAAATATTAAAGAACAGATAAGAGAAGCAACCGCACCAACGATAATATTAGGGACAGTAAGCTTAAAGGTCAGTAGCAACCAGAAAATTAGAGATAATATAAATACTGTTATGTACCTCATATTATATTCCTGTTATTTGAGATGAATACTTTCCGGGATCCATTAGAATATCTATTGCAGGTGTGAGCACAGCCTCCCTGATTTCAGGAAAGGCAAGGAGACTGAGTAATACACAAAGTATGCTCAGTACAACCATACTGAATACCATAGGGAAGGGTACTTCTTTTATATGATTTTCATTCTTATTGTCAGTTTTGTTGAAGAAGGCATAACGTTGAAATTTCAGGAAGGAGGCAAGTGTTACAATACTGACAATGACGGCAAGAAGAGCAAGCAGGTAGAACTTAGCCATGATGGCAGCAATAATAATTATAAGCTTACTGAAGAATCCGTTAAAGGGAGGAATCCCCGAAATTGACATTGATGCTATAAATGAGGTGGCAGATGTTGCCGGCATTGATTTTGCCAGACCACCCATCTCTTTAAGATCACGGGTGCCGATGGTATATTCAATAGCACCTGCATTAAGAAATAAAAGACCTTTAAAAGCTGCATGGTTAATAAGATGGAAAATACCACCGGCAATAGCCAGCGAAGCAATCTCAGGTCTTGCTCCCCGTGAAACAAGGATCATCCCGATGCCAACAGACATGACAACATAACCCATCTGGCTGATACTGTGATATGCCAGAAGCCTTTTAATATCCCACTGACCTATTGCAAGGAAAACTCCTATCACCATCGACAATGTTCCAAGGGTGGTTATCAGGACTGACATACCTTCGCTTACGGCGAACATATTAAAAAATAGTCTGATAATCACATATATGCCAACAGCTTTTATTAGTACTCCCGAAAGCATCGCAGAAATGGGAGAAGGTGCTGATGAGTGCGCATCGGGTAACCATGCATGGAATGGAATAATGGCTGCTTTAAGACCAAAGCCGCTAAGCATCAATATCTGTACAAAGAGATAATATGACTTGTCATAACCGGCATTGAAAACTTCTTTAATATCTGCAATATTCAGTGTTTTGGTTTTCCAGTATATGAATCCTATTCCATACAGAATTAAAAACGATGCCAGTCCACCTAAAACCTGGTACTTGAATGAAGCCTCAAGCTCATTCTTTTCTACTCCGAATGCTACCAGGGCATATGATGATATTACTGAGATCTCAAGAAAAACAAATATATTGAACAGATCACCGCTGAGCACTACTCCGTTCATTCCTGCAACCATGAGACAGAATAATGCATAGAAATAATTTTCTGCAGTATATCTTTTTATATAAGATATTGAATAAAAAGCAGATAAGAAACCAATAACATTAATTATACACAGGACGATGACAGTGAAACCATCCATAACCATGTAAATACCTATTGGGATTTTATTTACCGGTTCCCATCCTCCGACTTTATAGAGGGATAGATTTTCACCGGTAGTGGCAAGGGAATAAATACTTAGTATTACGAGGACAAGAAGTATCAGAGAGGCAAAGTATTTGTTCAGCTCCCCGATAAATCTTCCGAGAATCATTATCAGGAAGGCTCCTGCCAGAGGAATGACAACAAATAATGGTATCAGTGGATTCATATATTATCCTCTTAAGTTTTTTATCTCTCTGATATCGAAAGTCCCGTATTTTCTGTAAAGCCTTATAATAACAGCCATCAGCATAGAAGTTGTTGCCAGTCCGATTACAATAGCTGTAAGCACCAGTGCCTGTGGTAATGGATCGACATATACTTTTACAGGGTCAGCAGGATCAACTATTGGTGCAACTCCACCGTCGATGTAACCCACAAGCGCAAAAAACAGGAAAGTGCTGAATTCCATGATGGACAGGGAGATAGCAATCTTAACCAGGTTTCTTCTGGTTATTACTCCGTAGAGTCCGACAAGGAATAGTATGAAACACAACCAATAGACTATCATTCTGATATTTCTTCTTTAAATATTATTAGAGCCAGGAAGATGGTAAGGATAGAAGCAGCCACTTCAATACCGACGAAAATGTTATAAAGTGGCAGCATTCCTGCACTTACAAGCTGACCCACAGTACCCTTGGGGAACCAGTTGAGGAAAAAGACCCTGGTTCCGAAAAGTAACCCGGAGACCGCAAGAAACAGTACAACCAGGATAGCAAGATTCTCATACAATGTTGATCCTGATTCTTCTTTAACAAGGTTAAGAAAATCGCTGCCAAAAGCCAGAATCAGCAGGATGAAAGAACCGGCAATTACAACTCCTCCTGCGAAACCTCCTCCGGGTGTAAGATGTCCATGCACTATTATGTAAATTCCGTACATGAATACCATACCCGCGATAAGCTGAGTAGTCTTTTTTACTATTAAAGTCATCCCTTTCATTTCCTAACCATTCTATTTCGTAATTTTTAATTTCTAATTCTCATTTCTTCCCTTTTAATCTTAAAATTGTCAACACACCCAATACAGCAGTTACCAGAACAGTTGCCTCACCAAGTGTATCATAACCCCTGAAATCAAAAACAACACCCGTGACAAGATTAGCACTGCCGGTCTTTTCAGTTGCTCCTTCAATATAGGGACCAGCCATACGCAGTGTACTTTCACCAAAAACATCAAGTGCGCTGACTGATATTTTGAAAAAGTAAAACAGAACTATAATTAAGAAAACTGCTGTAATTGCTGAAACATACCCCTGAGTGTCAGGCTTTGAGAATGATTCTTCCCGGGAGCTGTCAAAAACAACTGCAACCATTATAATGAGAGTAATTGTCTCCACCACAATCTGAACAATTGCCAGGTCAGGAGCCTTCAGGAGAAGGAAGCAGATCACCAGACCATAGCCAACGATACCACTGGCAATCACTGCTGAAAGCAGGTCTTTTGCATGGATAGCATACAATGCCCCTAATATCATTAATCCAACTATGACTGATATGGCCAGTTCCATTTCAATATCTGTTAATTATATCATAATGAGTAGCATAACTATTAATCCGGCAAAAACCCAGATAACATAGCCCGGCAATACACCGGTATGAGCTTCACTCAACTGGTGACTCAGCCAGAGAACAAACTGTTTTGACAGATCATAAATATCAAACCATCGCTCTTCTGCTTTCCTGTAGATCCATGAGAAAAACCGGAATTCACTGATAGTCTTATAGAATTCCGGTGTAGAATAACTTGTCTGATCCTGAATTTTTTCTCCACCGATAAAACTATCTTCAGTTCGGAATTTCTTAAGATTGAAAGCCAGGTAAAGAATTATTCCAAGAATTACTGAGATTAAAACAAGCAATGACACAAATGATGAATTCCAGAAACCCGTGAACTGAAATGCACCTGAAACCGGCATGAAAAGTTTTGGCACTACAAAATTTGTAGCAAACACGCCAAAAAAGATGCAGAATATCGAAAGAATAACCAGGGGTATCCACATCATAACGGGTACTTCCCTGACCCTTTCAAACTCTGGCTTCCGGCGGCTCAGGAAAATTCCGCCTATTAGCTTGATAAAGCTTGCAAGAGTAAGTGCCGATCCCAGTACTGCTAATCCCAACCATACTACCCATAGTTTATTAGCCACACCTGATCCGTTGCCAAAATCAATTATTCCCTGGTATATCATCCATTTTGAGGCAAAACCGTTTAAAGGAGGTACTCCTGAAATAGACATGGCAAAAATCAGAGATGCAAAGAATGTAACAGGCATTGCTTTGGAAAGACCTCCAAGGTCATCAATATTCTCTTTGCCGGTACGGTATTCAATACTTCCTGCACAAAGAAACAGACCACTCTTGTAAAGAGCATGGTTAATCATATGGAAAAGACCGGCAGCAACACCAATCACTGAGCCCAGCCCAAATCCAAGTATCATATAACCCACCTGCGAAACAGCATGAAAGCCCAGCAATCGTTTGTAATTATGCTGGACAAGAGCCATCATAACAGCAATTATTATTGTGGTGACTCCTATTGTCAGGAGGAGCAGTGTCATCCAATGATCCAGGATGAACATACCGGTTGTAATTCTGGCAAGAAAATAAATACCAAGAAGCTTATCCAGGGATGCAGGAAGGTAAGCGGATGAAGAGGCCGGAGCACTCTTTGCATAATCGGGAACCCAGGTATGAAACGGGAAAGCGCCTGCCTTTGTGAAACTGCCTGTGAGTAAAGCCAGGAAAGCAACAACGGATAAAGCATTTGTCGTAGGGACCGATATGCCTCCCATACTTAGCGAACCGGTAATCTTCCATATGATAGCGATTCCGATAATCATTATACTATCTGATGCACCGATAAGAATAAGTGTCTTCTTAGCGGTTGCCGAGCTTTCTTCATCATAACCATGTATCAGCTTATATAATGTTATTCCAAGGAACCCCCAGAATGTCAGGAAAAGAAGAAGGTTATCTGATAATACAGCTCCATATGCACAACCAAGGGTAATGAGAAAATACGGATAATAGTTTTTGACTCTTCCGGCTTTAATGTAAACAAGTGAATACAATAGAATTAAAAAGGTGAAAAGGCTGACAAATAAAACAATAAGCTTGCTCAGACTATCACTGTTGAATGCCAGATATCTTTCAGCGTCCCGGAAAAGATCAAAACCAAAAACAGATAAGCCTGAACCGGCAGATAATTGATCCAGACGCAGCATCTGATTATCGGAACTGTATATCACAATTGTCAGATAACCAGTAATGATACTTACCAACAGAGCAATTAAACCCTTAAAGGTTCTGAACTTCTCCGGTACGAAGAAAAGCAGCAGACCGGCCAGAACAGGCAGAGTTATTATGCTGATAATTTCTTTCATAGCTGACTGTTAATCGTTTTCTTTATTTCATTCGTCCTCTTTACTGATGCATTAATCAGTTCATTGGCATTCATTATTTTATCGCCTGAGTTTGAATCATAAGCAGCTGCCATCCGTTCGGTGCAGCAATAGCATGGGTCAACTGCTGCCAGTGAAATTGTAGCATCAGCGATAGTCTGACCGATACAGGATTTTTTAAATGTTGCAATGTTGACATAGCTAGGAGCCCTTATTTTATGTCTGACAGGAGAGTTCGATCCATCTGATTGCACAAAATGGAATACTTCACCCCGCGGAGCTTCAGCCCGGCCATTTCCTATTCCTTCAGGTATCTCTTTAATTTTTACCGCAATATCTCCTTCTTTTTCCTTTTTGAGACCCTCCAGACATTGTTCAATGATTGAAATCGATTCGTACATCTCGAGTAATCTGACCTCTGCTTTGGCAAAAACATCACCGGCTTGAGCTGTGATCACTTTCCAGTTAACAAGGGGATAAGCCGCATAAGGATCATCTTTTCGAACATCGATCGCTAAACCTGAAGCTCTTGCAGTCGGTCCTACTGCTGCATAATCAATAATATCCTGTCTGGTCAGAATACCGACTCCCTTGGTCCTTGCGTGAATTACCGGATCATCCATCACTGCTCCTGTAAGCAAGTCTGTTTTTCTCTTTACATCACCAAGCACTTGCCGGATAACAGAGATCTTGCTGTTTTCAATATCTCTGCGGACACCACCGACTTTGAACATAGCATAACTGTTCCTGTTTCCGGATATCATCTCAAAAAGGTCAAGCACAGGTTCACGGTATTTCCATGCCCACATGAAAACAGTATTATAACCCAGGAAATGTCCTGCAAGTCCTACCCATAGCAAATGGCTGTGTATCCGCTCGAGCTCACCGATTATTGATCTTATATATTTTGCCCTGTTTGTAAGCTCGATATCTGCAATTTCTTCAACAGCATTGGCAAAGGCAAACGGATGTGAACTTGAACAGATTCCGCAAATACGTTCAACAAGAAAAAATATCTGTTCGTAAGTCTTTGATTCACTTAGTTTTTCAATACCCCGGTGATTATATCCTGTCTCCCATTTAATATCTTTTACAATCTCTCCGTCGCAATAAAGCTTGAATAATTCAGGTTCTTCCTGAAGTGGATGATAGGGTCCGATCGGTATGAGTGTTTTTTTGCTCATTATAAATAATCTCCGGTTATTACTTAAACTCTTTTCTCAATGGATAAACACCTTCAGCCCAGTTACCTTCCGATATCAGTTTCTCCTGGTTTGGATGATTCAGGAAGTTAATACCAAACAGTTCGTGCATCTCCCTTTCTATCCAGTTCGAAGCATTAAACATGTTCGAAAGAGATTCAATTTGCGGATTGTTCTTATCCAATATTACATGTATGTTAAGTATAAGTCCGACAGCATCTTTGCTAAAATGGTAATGTATTTCAAATCCTCTTTTGGTATGTAATGCAGAAGCAATAATAAACCTGAACCCTGCTGTCTTGTATAAATAACCGGCAACATTAATAATTGAATCCGGCATTATCGTAATAATCACGCGCTTCTGATTCTTTGTTACGATCTCAAGAATATCAGAATTGAATTCTTCTTTGAATTTCTCTATGATTGATTCTGTATCCATTTCTCTGTTATGCGTTTAGAACCAATTTAATTATGCCGGCAATAATGGCTTCCGGTTTCGGCGGACATCCCGGGACATAAGCATTAACAGGAATTATTTTATCAACAGGACCTGCAAATGTATAGCTGTCGGTAAATAATCCTCCCGTGCAACCGCATGCACCAATTGCAACAACCAGTATTGGTTTTGGAGCCTGGTTATAAACCTCAATCAATCTCTCCTTATCGCGGATGTTTATTGAACCGTTCACCAGCAGCACATCAGCATGCCTGATACTTCCTACCAGCAGAATGCCAAAACGCTCCAGATCATGCCTTGGTGTAAGACAATCAAGGATCTCAATATCACAATTATTGCAGGAGGCTCCTCCAAAATGGAAGACCCAAAGCGATTTTTTGAAGCAATAATTTTTAAAACCCACGATATGAAAATTTAGTACCCAAATTCAATCAATACCAGTGCAATAACAGCAAGCAGGTTCATCCATAATACAAAGAATTTGATAGCCTGTTTGATCTTTACCCTGGGATTAGTGTTCCTTATCAGAGTAATGACAAGTACAACTGCCAGAACCTTTAATACTGCCCACAAAATATGAATCCCGTCAAGTCTGAAACCGTTCATTAACAGCGCAATCAGAAAAGCGGGAAGTATAAAAAACATGATATATTTTGTAAGCTTTATCATTGCATAAGCTGCACCGGAATATTCAATAAAGATTCCTTCAGTTATTTCTGCTTCTGCTTCAGGCATGTCAAAGGGGACAAGCGCCAGTTTTGCCTGGATACAAAAAATACCGACAATGAATAAAAGCACACCTGAAATGCTTCCGATAAATGGAGATCCTTCCTGCTGAGCCTTTATAATTGTATACAGATCAAATTGTTGTCCGCATTTCATAATAATGCCGGCAATTAATAGGAGAAAGGTCAGCTCATAGCTGAAGATAAGTTTCATCTCTCTTGACCCACCGACTGCAGCAAGAGGATTACCTGAAGCAAGAGCACCAATAATATATGAAAATGACGGGATTGTCAGCAGATAAAAGATAACCAGCAGATCTCCCCTGAAACCGGTTGTGATATTCAATAAGGGTAGGAGAATGAAAACCCCTGCCATGGTTGCACCAAAAACCGCAAAAACAGGTGCAAGGAGAAATATTAATGGTGATCCGTGCTTAGGCAGTATTGTTTCCTTGACCAATAATAATTTGAAGAAATCGTAGAATGGCTGTAATAGGGGAGGTCCCTTGCGAAACTGTACCCTGGCAGTAATTTTCCTGTCGAACCACGAAAGGAATGCTCCGACGACTGCTGCAAACAGCAGGCCGGGGAAGACAAGAAAATAAAACAGGTTAACTGCCATAATGTTGTTATTTACTGTTTTTCAGTGATATACAAATAATCTTTTATAAGCACTTTTTCATTAAGCCTGAAAATATTCCCCTCCGGAGACTCATCATCATCAGTAAGCGTTACTGTTCCTGCCGGACAGGCCTTAATGAATTTTTCCACCTCTTTTTCATCTTTCAGATCATAAAAAAGGTCTCTGTTCCTGTAGTGCTTAAAGAAATCGGTCATCATTGTTCCAAAAGGACATATCGTAACACATGATTTGCATGATATACAAAGATTGGTATGCCGTGCTATCACACCATCTTTATCTTTTTCGAGTGCATCAGCCGGACAAACTCTGATGCACGGGGCATCTTCACATTTTCTGCAAGTGAACCTGAATGTCGCAAGCTCGCGGATAGTCTTTAACCCGTTTACATTGAGGGAGGGATAGAAATAGGCCTCAGGTAAAGTCAGGGCTGAGTTCTCAACCATGGCAGAACGGATCTTTATCATATCTATCAGGATCTTCCGGGCCATTTTAAATATTGTTAAGAAGAACTGTAATCACTTCTTTTTAAGTTAATTATATTATCATAAAGTTAGCTGGTTCATTAACTGGAACCTTGTGTCACTCAACCGGTGTGAAATTGTCTGGGCAATTTTTGACATTGTTTTAAATCCAAACTCACAATCTTTTTCAAACTCAAGATTGAGTTTTTTGGCATCAATAGCCAGTACTTTTGTAGGGCACGTGGCCATTACCCATGCTGTAGAGATATGTGGACTAAAAACTGCAGACCATGAAAAGAGCTGCCCTTCCTCTAATGTGCCAAGACGGATTCTCTTTTCCTTTGCCAGACTTATTCCTAAGGATAAGCATCCTACAAGTAATATGTAAACATCGGAAAGCTCATCATACTGTTCAAACAGAATCTCTTTCACCTTGAATTCTTTTATTGTGCTCATCCCGGCAATTGTTTCCAACTGTTTCTCATGGTAATCATCAAAAAACCTGATTTTCCTCAACTCATTTAATATTGGTTTCATTATCTGTCTTTTAATAAGTTTTTAAAAATCTGTATTATATATTCCTATTTCCATATATCGGGAGTATTTTTCAATTCAGCATAAGTGAATACAGGTCCATCCTTGCAAACAAAAAATTCTCCCATCATACAATGTCCGCATTTACCTAAACCGCACGACATGTTTTTTTCCATCGACAGGTAAATCTGATCGTCTTTATATCCTAACTCAAGGAGCCTGATAGTTCCGAATTTCATCATGATCGGGGGACCACATACTACAGCAACTGAATTCTCTATGTTAATTTTAATTTTATTCAGAAGTGTGGTTGCAACTCCCACGGAACCATTCCAGTTTTCATCTGCTTTATCTACGGTGCGGTAAGCTTCAAACTTTTCAGTGCTGTTTAACCGGTCAAAAAGTGGTTTGTAGATGCAATCGGCAGGAGTTTTAGATCCATAGCAAAGGATAACCTTTACCAGCTTGTCTTTTATACCCTCGAGGGCATATAGCAATGACCTGATAGGAGCAAGGCCGCAGCCACCACCCAGGATAAGTACTTCTCTGCCAAGAAACTTTTCAATAGGGTAACCTCTCCCGTATGGCCCTCTTATTCCCATATAAATTCCCGGTTTCAGCATATGCATGTATTCTGTTACATACCCTGTTTTCATAACTGTTACTTCAATCTTTTCTGTTACAAGAGGTGAAGAAGAAGGTGTAAACGGAGCTTCACCGATTCCATCAACAGATAATTCGATAAACTGACCTGTTTTAAACGAGAACTTATCTTCAGGTACCAGAACAAATGTTTTGATCAATTGTGATTCATCAATAACATCTGTCAGTTTAGCCCTGATAGGTTTATATATGTTCTTGTCATTCAGCATTACCGGCTATTTGGCGAGTTCCATGAATATTTCGTTTTTATTGATTTTCCCGATACAGGCTTCAATACATCTGCCGCAACCGGTACAAGCTAATGAATTGAATTTTCCCGGTTTCCATACATATTTGCACATGTATCTATTTCTGAAGCGGTTGTGAAG
>JAUYBT010000207.1 GCA_030692905.1 Bacteroidales bacterium | reverse complement strand
TCGGCCGGTAATTTGAGTTATGAACACCGGAAGGCTATCAGGTTTAACTTGTTATTTACTATTCAAAACATTATTGAACTTTACAGTCTTAAGGAAAAAGCCAACATAGATTTTATCTTATATAAAGTCTATTTTGTAATTACACATATAGTTTGTATATTTGCTAAAATCAAAAATACAAACTTATGGGGAGAAAAGTATTACAAGTTAAAGGTTATAGTCCAGATCAAATAAAAAGTCTATTTAATCAGGACGAGAAATACAAAATTGGCATGAAGCTTTATGCAGTCTATCAGGTATCCAAAGGCCAAGCAACACGGAAGCTTGAAGAGTTGTATAATACAAGCTTTAAACAGATATGCAATTGGGTGCATCGTTTTGAGGAAGAAGGATTAACCGGATTAAAAGATAAGCCCAAATCAGGGAAGCCATCACGCTTAAGTTCTGAACAAAAAGATGAAATCAAAATGATATTGCAAAACAAAAAGCCAAGCGAATATGGGTACAATACCGGAACATGGAATGGACCTATTTTAATGGAATATATAAAGAACTCGTACGGGATTAAATATAAGAAGGCACAGATTTACAATATTTTAAAAGAAATTGGTTTTACTTATCAAAAAGGTAGGGCAAGGTATCCAGAGGCAGACCAGATGAAAAGATCAGAATTTAAAGAGACATATAAAAAAACTCAATGAAGAACCTGAAAGTACAGTATTTTTATTTGAAGATGAGTTTAGTCTCAGCAATACCGCAACTCTTTCATATACCTGGTCAGTAAAGGGTAAGCAGCCATTGGTAGAATGCAAACAGAATAAGAGAGAACGGCAAACAGCTTTCGGCAGTGTAAATATAAAAACAGGACAGATGACGGTGAATTTTGCGGATCATGGAAATTATCAAAGTTTTAAAAAGCACCTAAAGCATATCTTACGTACATATTGCTATGCACCAAAAATTATATTGTGTCTCGATAATGTCAGATATCACCATGCTAAATTGCTTAAACTATTTTTGCTTAACCACCCGCAATTACAGATCTATTATCTGCCTCCGTACTCACCTGACTTAAACCCAGTTGAAAGAGCCTGGTGGTTGATGAGAAAAAATATAACTCATAACAGATTTATGAATAGCTTACAGGAAAGAAAGCAAATGTTTTGGAAAATGTTCTCACACTTTTTAAAACCTAACGACAAAATTGTCCAATTATGTGTATTAATATATTAGACTTTATATAAATAAGGGCGCAATGGCTTAATGGCGTAAAGGCAATGAAAGGGAGAGTGGGAGACTGGGAGAAAGGGAAATTTGAACTACGTGGTAAAAAGGCAAATACAAAAGTTTAAAATAGAGAAAAATAATGAGAATTTCAGAGTCGGCAGTAAAAAACTATCAGTTCACAATAGTTATTTTTTTTCTTCTGGTTGCACTGGGTATCTATTCTTTCCTGAAAATTCCCCAGGCCGAAGATCCTGAATTCCCGATTTCAATCTTCCCTGTTATAGCCATTTATCCCGGAGCTTCACCCGCCGACATTGAACAGCTGGTTGTTGACAAAGTTGAAGAGAGCCTTAATGAACTTAAAGATATTGAAAGGATTAAATCAGAGATAAAAGATGGAGTGGCTGTGATTGTCATAGAATTCTCTTCAGATACCGATCCGGATAAAAAATATGATGAAATTCTCCGGCAGATAAACTCAATAAGATCATCACTTCCCCAGGACCTGTACAGTATTGAAACTCTGAAGATACAGGCAGGGAATACCAACATAATCCAGAGTGCACTGGTTTCCGGCAGTGTTGATTACAAAGAATTACGCCATTATGCTGAAGACTTAAAAGATGAAATCACTTCAGTTCCCGGTGTAAGGAAGGCTGATGCTGTTGCATATCCTGAACAGGAACTGCAGGTTGCCATTAATCTGCCAAAGTTATCTCAGCTTCATATAACTATTACACAGATAATTAGTGCCATTCAAAGCGAAAATGCCAATATTCCGGGAGGCAGTATTGAAATAGGTCCTAAAAAATTCAATATCAAAACAAGCGGCAGTTATAAAAGCCTCGAAGAGGTGCAGAGAACAGTTGTCGGTTCAAATATGGGGCAACTGGTACATCTTAAGGACGTGTCTGATGTCAGCTGGAAAGACGAGGATCTCAGGTATTATGGAAGGTACAATGGGAAAAGGGCAGTTTTTCTCATTGCCAACATGAAAAGCGGACAGAATATTCATGAAATGCGAAATAACATTTATAAGTGTTATGACAATTTTGAAAAACAGCTGCCTTCCGGAATTATACTTGAACGCGGATTTGACCAGTCTCAGAATGTAAAAAACAAACTTGGACGGCTTCAGAAAGACTTCCTTTTTGCTTTCCTTCTGGTGCTGATTACTCTTTTGCCATTGGGCTTCAGGGCTTCAGGTATTGTTATGATATCAATACCATTATCAATTCTTATCGGAGTGACAGGGCTTTATCTTGTGGGTTTCAGTATTAACCAGCTGAGCATTGTGGGGGCAGTTATTTCGCTTGGATTGCTTGTTGATGATTCAATTGTAGTAGTTGAGAACATTTCGAGGTGGGTAAGAGGGGGAACAAAACCATTCGATGCTGCAATAAAAGCGACCAGACAGATCGGTCCTGCAATTATAGGATGTACAGCAACGCTGATTTTTGCATTTCTCCCGCTTATGTTCCTTCCGGGTATGGCAGGTAAATATATGAGGGTTCTGCCGACATCAGTAACATTCATTGTGATAGGATCGTTGTTTGTTGCCTTGACTATCATCCCGTTTATTGCGAGTTTGATATTTAAAGGAGATGTTGATCCTGAAGGAAATAAAATTCTTAAAGGTTTAAATAAGGGCATCGATTTCACTTATGGACGGGCATTGCAATGGTCGCTGAGGAATCCGTTAAAAACTGTTTCAATGGCAGCATTCTTTTTTTTCTCGTCATTGTTTCTGATAAACGTTATCGGATTCAGTCTATTTCCGAAAGCAGGGTTACCTCAGTTTCTTATTACTATAGAGACACCCAGGGGAAGTAATCTGAGTGAGACAGATAAAGCAGTAAAATATGTCGAATCTATCCTTGCAGCTAAACCGGAGATTAAGTATTATATGTCAAATATCGGTAAAGGAAATCCGATGATTTTCTATAATGCTTTTCAGAAAAGCGAACAGACAATACTCGGTGAGGTACTCTGTGAATTGAAATCGGAATCCTCACCTGAAATTGAAAATTTTATTGAAGGATTAAGAGATACACTTAGCAATTATATAAATGCAAAAATTTATGTTTACGAATTTGAGAATGGTATGCCGGTCGATGCTGCCATTGCTTTAAGGCTTGTAGGAGAAAATCTTGATTCTATAAAACTATATTCCGATAAAATTGAGGATATCATCAGGGATAATGAAGGGACTACATATGTTAAAAATCCGTTAAATCAGTCACTTACAGACATAAGGGTTGTTATTAACAACGAAAAAGCAGGTATGTTTGGTGTTCCTACTGTCGAGATTGACAGGACCATAAGACTGGGTCTTGCCGGAATTGTTGCAGGGAAATTCCGTGATCAGGGCGGAAAGGAGTATTCAATTAATATTCGACTTCCAAGAGAGAAGGCAAATACACTTGGTTCGCTTGACAATATTTATGTCGCTTCCCTTTCGGGGGCACAAATCCCTCTTTCGCAGCTTGCAGGTTTAGAATTTGTAAATTCACCGACACTCATTCAGCATTACAACAATGAAAGGTCAATGACTGTCTCTTCATCTGTCAAAACCGGGTACAATACCGACAGGGTAACCAAAGAGATACTGGGAAAAGTCAGTGAGCTGAAACTTCCTGAAGGGTTTAAACTAATTCCTGCAGGAGAGATTGAAAGCAGAAAGCAAAGTTTCGGTGGGATTGGGACAGCGATACTAATCGCTGTTTTCGGGATTTTCGCTGTTTTGATTCTTGAATTCAGAACTTTCAGAAGTACGCTTATTGTTCTTTCTGTCATTCCTCTTGGCATAATCGGAGGGCTTATTATGTTGTATCTGACTGGTTATTCCCTCTCTTTTGCAGCTGCAATTGGTTTCGTTGCACTTATTGGAATAGAAATAAAGAATTCTATATTGCTGGTTGATTTTACAAATCAGCTCAGGCAACAGGGTACTCCTCTTAATGAGGCCATAATTAAAGCCGGTGAGATCCGGTTTCTTCCCGTTCTCCTGACAACACTTACCGCAATAGGGGGGCTGCTGCCTATTGCACTCGGTAATTCCAATCTCTACTCTCCTTTGGCCTGGGTAATAGTCGGAGGATTAATAACATCTACATTGCTGGCACGGTTGGTTACCCCTGTGATGTATAAGCTGCTCCCCCCGGAGATATTGTGACTTGTTAATCAAATAGCTATCTTTTATCTAATTTTTTGTCGTAACTGTTTTACTCAAATATTAAGTTGGTCTTTTATTCAGAGTGATTCAATTTCAGTTTGTAAACATCATAAATTTTTGTCTCTGAATAAACTGAAATGAAATAATCCAGTTTTATCAAGGAAATATTTTACCGATGTTAACAGAACTCCATAACCATAAATGATACTCCTTTTAAAGTTAATAGAAGATGCTTCTTTGAAGTACATTGTGGGACAAGAAATCTCTGCAATAGCATATCCCCGGCAAATAACCTGCGCTAAAATCTGGTTATCAAAAACAAAGTCATCTGTAAGTATAACTAAATCAACAATATCTAAAGGGATTTCATGAAAGGTACGGGATAGTGTTTTTGCTGCATTAAATGCAGGCAACACAACTGCAATTTTTTTTCTTTAATCATAAAGCTTATATCCTGAATAAAATTAGTACAAAATATTGATATCAAAATATTTTTATTGAAGGATGAGCTTTATTATTATTTAAGAAGCAAACCAATAAGCAATGTAATCATTTCCTTAATGTGAGAGAATTTACTATTTTCGTCTTCCGGTAATAAACCGATTTCCGGACTAATATTTGTTTGCATTTACCATTAATGATTTGAAAGAATGAAGCCATTTATTTTAGCGGAGACAAACTGGAAAACTATCAAAGATCAGAAAATCGATTTAGCTGTTTTGCCATGGGGGGCAACTGAAGCGCATAATTATCATTTGCCATTTGCCACAGATAATATAATGGTTGAGAAAATTGCAACTGAAGCTGCTCAATCAGTATGGAATAAAGGAGCCAGAGTAATTGTGTTGCCAACAATTCCATTTGGTGTAAATACCGGTCAGCTGGATATTAAATTAAATATTAACCTGAACCCATATACGCAATTTGCCATTCTGAATGATGTGATTGATGTCCTGAACAGACATGAAATTTATAAATTTCTGATTTTGAATGGACATGGAGGTAATGATTTTAAGCAGATCATCAGGGAATTAGGGCTTAAATACCCAAAAATGTTTATTTGCAGTTGCAACTGGTATCAGTCATTTGAAAATTCAGAATTTTTTGAAAATAGTGGTGGTCATGCTGATGAAATGGAAACAAGTATGATGCAATTCCTTGCTCCCGAACTGGTTCTTCCACTAAATGAAGCGGGGAAAGGAGAAGGCAAAAAGTTCAAAATACATGCATTCAATGAAAAATGGGCATGGGCTGAACGTAAATGGACACAAGTCACCAGTGATACGGGAATCGGCGATCCTTCCAAAGCAACTCCGGTAAAAGGAGAACAATGTTTTAAAGAAGTCGTAAAAAAGGTCGGCGATCTTATGATTGAATTATCGGAGGCAGATATTAATAATATGTATGAATAATATAGAAGAAACTTTTGATCTCCAATAAAACCACAAATATGTTATATAACATATAATAAAACAAATACATTTAAAGAACATATAAAAAAATTGCATATTCAACTTATAATAATAAATACACAAAACTATGATCAGAAAGTTCATTTTTATATCATTAGCTATATGCTTATTAATAACATCCTGTAAGGATAAATCATTTGTGTCTCAGCGTCAGACTATACTCCTTAATGGTTCCTGGAAGTTTTCATTAGATACAGTAGGGCAGGGCATAAATGAAAAGTGGTTTGCCCGGTCTCTTTCTGATTCAGTGAGATTACCCGGCTCACTCGATGAGAACAAAAAAGGGATCCCCAATACAAACAGACAGGAAACGATGAGGCTTTCACGCGAGCTGATGTATGCGGGAATGGCATGGTACCAGAAGGAGGTGACTATTCCGGAAAGCTGGAAGGGTCAGATTATCAGATTAATGATGGAGAGAACCAAACCGACCCGCGTTTGGGTTGACACCGTTCTGACCGGCAGTAGCGACGATATTTTAACAGCTCAATATTACGATTTATCATCACGGCTAACTCCCGGGAAACATATAATTACAATCCTGGTAAATAATGGTAATGGTTCGGTTCCACGGGGCATAACCGGCTCACACGCCTGGACTGAACACACACAAAGCAACTGGAATGGCATTATTGGTAAATTTTGCCTTGAAGCATCCAACCCCACACACATTGAAACCGTCCAGGTTTATCCCGATGTTGCCGCAAAGAACATCCTTGTCAAGGTAAAGATTTTTAAACCGGAAGGGAACCCTGAAAAGGCGAAAATCTTATTTAACTCCTCTTCCTGGAATACTAAAATTAAACATAGCGTCTCTGAAAAATCATTCCCTGTAACCCTGAAAACAGGAGAAAACCTTGTGGAACTAACTTACAAAATGGGCAATAAATTCCAGTTATGGAGCGAGTTTAATCCTGCTTTGTACAAGCTGAATGTAACTCTTAAAACCAAAGAAGTACTGGATAATTCCACCGCTGATTTTGGTATGCGTAAGTTTTCCACCCTGGGGACCCAGTTTACTATAAATGGTACAAAAACATTTCTCCGTGGCAAACACGATGCATGCGTTTTTCCATTAACTGGTTATCCTCCTATGGATATTGAAAGCTGGAGAAAAGTCTTCCGGATTGCAAAATCATATAACATTAATTTCTACCGTTTCCATTCATGGACACCCCCGCTTGCTGCCTTTGAAGCTGCAGATATTGAAGGGATGTACCTGCAGCCTGAATTGCCTTTCTGGGGTGGGTTCAGGAAAGACCGGAACCTGGATTTAAATACTTTTCTGCTTAAGGAAGGTGATAATATTCTGGAAACTTATGGAAATCATGCCTCTTTTGTGATGTTTGCTTTGGGGAATGAGCTTTCAGGCGACCTTGATATAATGAGAGATTTCGTATCTCATTTTAAATCGATTGACAATCGTCCTCTGATGGCTTTTGGCACAAACAATTATCTTGGTTTCAGGGGGCAGGTTGAAGGAGAGGATTATTATACCGGCTGCCGGGTAGGAGCCGATAAAGATACTACTTTCAGTACTCATATCCGTGGTTCTTTCTCATTTGCCGATGCATACGACGGAGGTTATTTAAATGGCCGTTACCCCTCAACCAATCTGAATTATTCAGGGGCTATCTCAAAATGCACCATTCCTGCTCTCGGCACGGAGGTTGGTCAGTACCAGATTTATCCTAACTATGATGAGATAGAAAAATACACAGGCGTGATGAAGCCATGGAATTTTGAAGTCTTCAGGGAACGGCTTAAGGAAAATAACCTGAGTGATCAGGCAAAGGAATTTTTCAGAGCATCCGGAGCATCCAGTGCGATATGCTACAAGGCTGATATTGAGATGGCAATGAGAACTCCGGGTTTTGGGGGTTTTCACCTGCTTGATCTTCAGGATTTTCCCGGACAGGGAACTGCACTAATAGGAATTTTGGATGCATTTATGGAAAGTAAAGGTTTGATCACCCCTGAGGAATTCAGTCAATTCTGTAACAGGGTGGTCCCATTGGTTATCATGGAAAAATATTGCCGGACCAATAAAGAGCCATTTACAGCAAAAATCCAGGTAGCAAACTATTCGGAAGCAACGCTGAAAGCACAATCCGTTAAATGGGAACTGAAAAAAGCCAATGGTGAAATAATTAACCAGAATCAGGTAACAGCAGATATTTCTCAAGGTGTATTGACTGATGTGGCTTCTTTGAATATTGACTTGTCAAAGATTTCGAAGGCCGAAAAACTTTCCCTTTCAATAGTTCTCGAGGGGACTCAATATAAAAACACTTATCCGGTCTGGGTTTATCCTGCTGATGTGGATACAAAAGTACCGGAGAATATATTGGTATCGGAGAAACTGGATAAAACCACTCTTTCAAAACTTTCAGGAGGTGCAACTATTTTGTTATTCCCTGATTTTAAGGACATAACTGATCTGTCTGTAGGTGGTTTATATATCCCTGATTACTGGAACTACCGTATGTTTAAAGGAATTTCAGAGTCAAATAAAAAACCGGTATCCCCGGGCACGATGTCAATTCTTACAAATCCTGAGCTTCCCCTGCTGAGTGATTTTCCGACTGAATTCCATACTAACTGGCAATGGTGGCCCATTGTTAAAAACAGCCGTCCGTTTATTCTGGATAATACACCAAAAGATTATCGGCCCCTGGTACAGGTCGTAGATAATATTGAAAGGAACCACAAACTTGGACTGATCTTTGAATTTGCGGTCGGGAAGGGTAAATTGCTGGTATGTATGTCAAATCTGAAGGCTATTCAGGATAAACCTGAAGGGAGACAGTTATATAATAGCATTCTCCAGTACATATCGTCGGATAAATTCAACCCCGCTCAAGCGCTTACTCAAACGGAACTGGTTGAGTTATTCAGCACCAAGGTTTCAGCTAAGAAAATTACCGGGGTAAAAAATATTTCCTATCAGTAAAAGCTTAAAAAGGCAAAGTCAGGATTTTTTTGTTTTGTATATCTGATTTTTTATCTTTATAACTGATAAACCAGATAAAAATTGTAACTAATTCACACCTAATAACTCAGATTGATGAAAACTTCAAGAAGAACATTTGTTAAAATCAGCGCGCTGGCTGCATTAGGCACAGCGTTTTTTCCCGGATCAGTTTTTGCAGCCAAAAAGCAAAAGGGGATGGTAGGCCTTCAGTTATATTCTGTACGCACAGAAATGTCTAAAGATCCTCTCGGATCACTGACTCAACTGGCTAAAATGGGCTATGTATATGTAGAACATGCCAATTATATTAACCGTAAATTTTATGGTTATGCTGCACCCGAATTCAAAAAAGTTCTTGATGGGCTTGGTTTAAAAATGATCAGTGGCCACACTGTTATGGGAAGACAGCATTGGGATGAGGCTAAAAAGGATTTCAGCGACAGCTGGAAATTTACTGTAGAGGATGCTGCCGTTCTGGGGCAAAAATGGGTTATAAGTCCATCAATGGATGCGAATATGAGAAAAACCTATGACGATTTCAAACGTTATATGGATGTTTTTAACAAGAGTGGCGAATTATGTAAAAAATCGGGAATGAAATTTGGCTACCATAACCATGCTTTTGAATTCAGCGAAAAACTCAACAATGAAAAAGTTTTTGATATTATGATGAAGAGCCTCGATACAAATCTTGTGGCAATGCAATTGGATATCGGTAATCTGTACAACGGTGGAGCAGTGGCCCTTGATGTTATGAATCAATACCCTAACAGATTCGAGATAATTCATGTGAAGGATGAAATAGAATCAAGCGGTGGAAATGAGAAGTATATCAGCACTGTTCTTGGTGAAGGAATTGTTAATACCAAAAAAGTTGTAAACCTTGCCAGAAAGATCGGAGGTACAAACTGCTATATTATTGAGCAGGAATCATATGGAACCAAGACACCTATGGATTGTGTTAAGGAGGATCTGGATATAATGAAGAAATGGGGATATTAATCTGAGATATTCAGAAATGGATGTCATGTTGCCCTGACTGTGTAGAGGACGGCGGACATCTTCCTTTAACTGGCAGATATGCTTGTCTGGAAAGAGTACTTGCAGGAACAGATCTTACCTTCAGTCTTCGATGGCTGCATGATAATCCTGAAGTGACCTTACTTTATATTCCCCGTTCTGTCTCTCCCTGATGCCTTCCGTTGATGAAAGTGCGGCTGATGTGGTTGTTATATAAGGTATCTTGTATTTGATCGCATTCTTCCTTATATAAGAATCATCGTATTCGCTGAGCCGGCCGGCCGGAGTATTTACCACCAGATCTATTTCCCCGTTCTTGATTGCATCAACGATGTTGGGTCTTCCTTCATGTACTTTCAGGATCAGATTAGCCGCAATACCGTGTTTTTCAAGAAATTGCCTGGTTCCACCGGTTGATAATATTTTGAAGCCCATATCCCTGAAGTTCCGTGCGGTTTCGATGATACGATCCTTATCACGGTCAGCAATTGTTATTAATACGGTCCCATTTACAGGCAAAGGAGATTGTGTTGCCTCCTGCGCTTTAAAGAATGCCATACCGTATGAATCAGCCATACCAAGCACTTCTCCCGTTGAGCGCATTTCAGGACCAAGAAGAGGATCAATAGCCGGGAACATATTAAATGGGAATACAGCTTCTTTGACCCCGTAATGCCTGATGGTCCTTTTCTTCAGATTAAAGTCGGAAAGTTTTTGTCCCAATAATATCTGTGTGGCAATCCTGGCCATTGAAATATTACAGACTTTTGAAACCAGAGGTACTGTGCGTGAAGCCCTCGGGTTGGCTTCCAGGATGTAAACCGTATCTTCATAAATGGCATACTGTATATTCATCAGGCCGACCACTTTCAGTTCAATAGCGATCTTCCGTGTATAATCATAAATTGTTTTCTTATGATCTTTGCGGATCACAACAGGAGGGATCACACAAGCCGAATCGCCGGAATGGATCCCTGCATATTCGATATGCTGCATCACTGCAGGTACATAAGCATCTACGCCATCCGATATTGCATCAGCTTCTGCTTCAATGGCATCTTCAAGAAACTTGTCCAGAAGCAGAGGTCTGTCGGGAGATACGCCAACCGCTTTTGCAACATATTCTTCAAGCATCTCCTCGTCGAGAATTATTTTCATTGCCCTTCCTCCAAGGACATATGAAGGCCTTATCATAAGTGGATAACCGATTCTTTCAACAATTGCAAGAGCCTGTTCCAGGTTGCTTGCCATCCCTGATTCCGGCTGGGGAATTCCCAGTCTGGTAATTACATGACGGAAACGGTCGCGATCTTCTGCCAGATCGATAGTATCGGGGGTAGTGCCTAAAATTTTCACACCTGCTTCTGCAAGCTCTTTTGCAAGGTTCAATGGTGTCTGTCCGCCAAACTGAACAATTACCCCTTCAGGCTTTTCCTTGTTATAGATGCTTAAGACATCTTCGGCTGTGAGAGGCTCGAAATATAGTTTATCGGAAGTATCATAATCTGTCGATACTGTTTCGGGATTGCAGTTTACCATAATGGATTCATATCCTGCATTTCGTATTGCGAAGGCTGCATGCACACAGCAATAATCAAATTCAATACCCTGGCCGATCCTGTTGGGTCCGCCGCCCAGTACCATGATCTTTTTCCTGTTGCTGACCTTCACTTTATCCGGAGCATTATAGGTTGAAAAGTAATAGGCAGCATTCTCGACACCGCTTACTGGTACCGGCTCCCATCCCTCATTAATTCCGAGGGATATCCGTTTTGCCCTGATCTCCTTTTCCGGGATACCTAATATCTTTGACAGGTATTTATCGGCGAATCCATCTTTCTTTGCCTTAAGCAGGATATTGTCTGGTAGCATATTCCCTTTATACGCAAGTATTTTTTCTTCTTCTTCGACCAGTTCTTTCATTTGTGAAATGAACCATGACTTGATATGGGTTTTTCTGTGAAGATCCTCTATGTCAGCGCCTTTGCGTAATGCCTCGTACATTATAAACTGCCTTTCACTTGAAGGATGAGTAAGCATATTCATCAGCTCGTCGACCGGTTTTTTGTTAAAATCCTTTGCAAAACCCAGTCCGTAGCGTCCGATCTCCAGTGACCGGATAGCTTTCTGCAGAGCCTCCTTGTAAGTTTTACCGATACTCATTACCTCTCCGACAGCCAGCATTTGTGTGCCAAGCTTATCTTCGAGACCGTCAAATTTCTCAAAAGCCCAGCGAGCGAACTTCACAACCACATAATCGCCCGAGGGGGTATATTTATCGAGTGTCCCATCGCGCCAGTAAGGTATTTCATCGAGAGTTAAGCCGCCGGCAAGAAGAGAAGAGACAAATGCAATTGGGAATCCGGTTGCCTTTGAAGCAAGAGCCGATGAGCGTGATGTGCGAGGGTTTATTTCTATTACAACTACCCTGTCGCTATCAGGTTCGTGAGCAAATTGCACATTTGTCCCGCCGATAACGTCAATAGCTTCGACTATATCATAAGAATATTTCTGAAGGCGTTTCTGAAGCTCCGTATCGATTGTCAGCATAGGAGCAGTGCAGAATGAATCACCAGTATGAACACCCATTGCATCGACGTTTTCTATGAAACAGACTGTGATCATCTGGTTTTTAGAATCTCTTACAACTTCAAGTTCCAGTTCTTCCCAGCCTAACACAGATTCCTCAATAAGAACCTGGTTTACAATACTTGCCGATAGTCCCCTGCTGGCGATTATCCGTAGTTCCTCCACATTATATACTAATCCGCCGCCGGTTCCTCCCATTGTATATGCAGGCCGGATGACAACCGGATATCCGAGTTCAGCTGCTGCTTTTTCAGCATCTTCAACTGTATTAACTGCTTTGCTCTTAGGCATTTCGATGCCAAGACGGTTCATGGTCTGCTTGAAGGCTATCCTGTCTTCGCCCCGTTCTATGGCATCTATATTGACACCGATCACCTCAACATTATATTTAGCAAGGATGCCTTTTTTTGCAAGAAGAGAGGAGAGATTCAAGCCTGTCTGACCGCCAAGGTTTGGAAGAAGTGCATCGGGGCGTTCCTTTTTTATTATTTCGGTAAGGGCATATTCGTTGAGGGGTTCTATATAGGTTGAATCAGCAATTTCAGGGTCAGTCATAATTGTAGCAGGGTTTGAATTGACCAGTACAATTTTATAGCCTAATGAACGCAATGCTTTGCAGGCCTGTGTTCCTGAATAATCGAATTCACAAGCTTGTCCGATGATGATCGGACCCGAGCCGATTATTAATACTTTTTTAATATCTTCCCGTCGTGGCATAATATATATGGAGATTTATTGAATAATGTGAAATATATAAAACTGATTAAGGCTTACAATATAAAAAATCAATTTGGAAATGGAAGGATCAGAGGTATTAAATCGGTCAAAAAGATATAAACCG
>JAUYBT010000190.1 GCA_030692905.1 Bacteroidales bacterium | reverse complement strand
TTATCATGCGAATATACTACCCAACTGGCATCCCAATGAAAAAGGCATTAAAATGTTACAACCCTTAATAGACAAAATTAAAAGGGAAGGAAAAGGCAAACCACATGATTGTTTGATTGGGTTAAGCGGTGGAGTCGATAGTTCCTATGTAACTTGGTTAGCAAAGGAAAAATTCGGGTTAAGACCGATGCTTTTTCATGTGGATGCCGGTTGGAATTCGCAAGAGGCTGTTAACAATATACAAAGATTGGTGGATGGACTTGGTCTGGAACTTTACACAGAAGTGATTAACTGGGAGGAGATGAAGGACTTGCAGGTGGCATTCTTTAAAGCCCAGGTTCCTCACATTGATACCCCGCAGGATCATGTTTTTTTTGCAGCACTTTATAACTTTGCAGCAAAACACAATTATAAATACATACTAACCGGTGCTAATTACGCTACGGAATGTGTAAGAGAACCACTGGAATGGCATTATCATGCCTCCGACTTGCGCCAGCTAAAGGATATTCACAACAAGTTTGGCAAACGGAAGTTAAAAACCTTTCCTATGGCAGATATTTTTAAATATAAATTGTATTATCGGTTCATCAAAAGCGTTCGGGTTGTTAAACCACTGAATCATATCAGATACATAAAAGAGGAGGCAATGCAGGAATTGGTTGATCTTTTTGGTTGGCAGAAATATCCATACAAGCATTATGAATCAAGATTCACCCGTTTCTATGAAGGGTATTGGTTGCCAGAAAAATTTGGTTATCAAAAGCATCGTGCTCATTTTTCAAGTCTGATCTTAACAGGCCAGATGACCAGAGATGAAGCTTTGCAAAAAATCGCTAAACCTGCGTATAATGAAGAGACCATTATGCAGGATTTTGAATACATTGCTAAAAAACTCGATTTAACAGTCGATGAATTAAAGGAAATAATGAGAGGTGAGAATAAAACTTATCGGGATTATAAAAACAACATGTTTCTGATCAATCTGGCAACTCAGTTTTTAAGATTAGTCGGGGTGCAAAGGTACATCATACGATGATTGCAATTATTGATTACGGATTAGGAAATGTCAGGGCATTTGCCAATGTGTATCATAATCTGAATATACCGGTTATAATTGCCAAAGAAGGCAAAGACCTTCATGAGGCAACCAAAATACTTTTACCGGGTGTAGGTGCCTTCGATTATGCAATGCAACGGTTGAATGATTCGGGCATGCACGAAACCCTTGACGATTTGGTTCTGAACAAAAGTATTCCTGTTCTGGGTATTTGCGTCGGAATGCAAATACTGGCAAAAAAAAGCGAAGAAGGTGTTTTACCTGGCCTGGGGTGGATTAATGGGGAAGTTAAAAAGTTTATTCTTCCATCTAACTCGACAACTATGAGAATACCTCACATGGGATGGAATACCATACAACCATTGCATTCAAATGGTTTATTTAAGGGTATGGATAACGAATCACGATTTTATTTCCTTCATTCCTACTATTTTAAATGTTCCAATCCTTCAGATGCAATCGCAACGACCAATTATGATGGTGAATTTGAAAGTGCTGTAAATTCCAATAATGTTTATGGCGTCCAGTTTCATCCGGAAAAAAGCCATCAATGGGGTATCCGGTTACTTGAAAATTTTGCAAAGCTATAAAGATGTTGTATCCCAGAATTATTCCATGTTTGTTGGTTAAGGACAAAGGGCTTGTCAAAACGATCAATTTTAAAAACCCGAAATACGTTGGGGATCCAATTAATGCGGTAAGAATATTCAACGAAAAGGAGGTTGATGAATTGATGGTTATAGACATTAACGCTACCTCTGAAAAAAGAGAGCCTGATTACAGGATGATCGAACATCTGGCTGCAGAGTGTCGTATGCCTCTTGCTTACGGAGGTGGAGTTACTACAAGTGACCAGGTTCAAAGAATTATTCAATTGGGTGTTGAGAAGGTTGCAATTAGTTCAGCGGCAATTGAGAACCCTAACCTCGTGACTGATGCAGCTGAACGCGTTGGCAACCAGAGTGTGGTAGTGGTCTTAGACGTTAAAAAGCGTTTACTGGGTGGTAGGTATGAAGTTTTTACTCACAATGGAAATAAGGCTATAGGAAAAGGCCCGGTTGAGTTGGCAATACAAATGGAAAAACTTGGAGCAGGCGAGATAATTATCAATTCGATCGATCATGATGGCATGATGAAAGGATATGATCTTACCTTGGTTGAAAAAATTAGGGATGCCATTAATGTGCCGTTAACAGTCCTTGGCGGAGCAGGTTCACTAGACGACATAGGCCAGCTAATTAAAAAGTTTGGAGCAATAGGTGCTGCTGCCGGCAGTCTGTTTGTATTCAAAGGCATTTACAAAGCAGTACTTATCAATTATCCAAACAGGATAGAAAAAGAGGCCATTTTTAAAGAGAGTTTCTACATATCTTAATTTTTATTTTAGTCATGTTCAAAGACAAAATACTCTTAATTACCGGGGGCACAGGCTCCTTCGGAACGACAGTTCTTAAGCGGTTTTTAACTTCAGAAATTAACGAGATCCGGATTTTCAGCCGCGACGAGAAGAAACAGGATGACATGCGGCAGCAGTATCTAAACAACAAAATAAAATATTATATTGGTGATGTACGCGATAAAAGGAGCTTAGATGCGGTCATGAAGGGAGTGGATTTCGTTTTTCATGCAGCGGCATTAAAGCAAGTTCCATCCTGTGAATTTTTTCCCATGGAAGCTGTTCGCACGAACGTAATCGGTTGTGAGAATGTGCTCGACAGCGCTCTGGAGCATAGCGTTAAAAATGTCATCGTGCTCAGCACCGATAAAGCAGTATATCCAATCAACGCGATGGGTATGACAAAAGCCCTGAGTGAGAAGGTGATGATTGCCAAATCGCGCAATTTGAATGGAACCGGAATTGTTTTTTGTGGTACACGGTATGGCAATGTAATGGCTTCACGGGGGTCGGTTATTCCTTTACTGGTTGATCAGATAAAAAACGGCCAGCCCTTAACCATTACCGATCCAAAGATGACTCGTTTTATGATGACCCTGAGGATGCATTGGGCTTGGTCCTTTTTGCTTTTGAACAAGGCACTAATGGTGACATTTTTGTTCAGAAAGCGCCTGCAGCAACATTGGACATTCTGGCCAAAGCGTTACTTGAACTTTACAATTCCTCAAATCCCATCCGTATCATTGGCACACGGCATGGGGAAAAATTGTACGAGACCCTTGTGAATCGCGAAGAAATGGTTAAAGCAGTTGACATGGGGAATTACTTCCGGATTCCTGCTGACACAAGGGATCTGAACTATGGTAAATATTTTACGGAAGGCATGGAAGAGATCGGCGAAGTAGCAGATTATACCTCACACAATACACATCTTCTTAGTCTGGAAGAGATGAAACAACTTTTATTAAAATTGCCATTAATTCGTGAGGATGTCTTAAAAGAAACAATCGGAAATGATTAAAGTCGGGATTACCGGTGAATCCGGATTTATCGGCACCCATTTGTACAACACACTGCGCCTTTACAAGGACGAATTTGAGGTGGTGTCTTTCAAGGATGAGTTTTTTAACGATGACCAACAATTAACCCGGTTTGTTACATCCTGCGATACCATTGTTCATCTGGCAGCTATGAACCGGCACGGAGTCCCGCAAGTGATCTACGACACAAATATCACACTCGTTAAAAAGCTAATAGTGGCTTTAGATCAAGCCCAAAGCAAAGCGCATGTTTTGTTTTCATCATCCATTCAGGAAGACATTGATAACCTCTATGGCAAATCAAAAAAGGCTGGAAGAGAATTACTGGCGAACTGGGCTGAAAATAATGGGTCCTTGTTCACAGGCTTTGTTTTTCCCAATATTTTCGGTCCTTTCGGAAATCCCTATTTTAATTCCTTTATCGCCACTTTTAGCCATCAGCTCACTCATGGTGAAAACCCGGAAATTGAGATCGATAAGAAGGTTCCATTACTTTATGTAGCTGAGACGGTGAAAACAATTACCGACGCTATTTTGAAAAAGAAGAATGTAAGAGAATATCGCATCAGTCATTCCACAGAGAGAAAAGTAACCGATATTCTGGAACTGTTAAAATCATTTCAATCAACGTATGTTGAAAAAGGGATTATCCCGGTTTTCAATAACACCTTCGAAATCAATTTATTTAACACATTCCGGTGTTATATGGATATCCGAAACCATTATCCGGTCAAATATTTACAACACATAGATAACCGGGGTGATTTTGTGGAAATAATCAGGCATAATGGAGGAGGTCAGGTGAGTTTCTCAACCACAAAACCCGGAATAATCCGTGGAAACCATTTTCATACCTGGAAGATAGAGCGATTTTCAGTGATTAAAGGGAAAGCGCTGATCCGGCTTCGAAGAATCGGAACAAATGAAGTCTTGGATTTCTATCTTTCCGGAGAGGAACCTGCATACGTAGATATTCCAATTTGGTACACACATAATATCACAAACATCGGTGAAGACGAACTATACACCATTTTCTGGATAAACGAACATTTTGATGCTAATAATCCAGATACCTTCTTTGAGAATGTTTGATGAGCATTCAGCGGTCAGCAGTCAGCAATTGTCCCCTGAACGCTGATCGCTGAACGCTGATCGCTGATTGCTAACTAAATCGAAATATCAATGAAAGATTTTAGGACACTGAAAGTTTGGGAGAAAAGTCATCAGTTTACTTTACAGATATATTCTTTAAGTCGTAACTTTCCTAAGGATGAGTTATTTGGTCTGGTCTCACAAATAAGAAGAGCATCTTCTTCTATAGCAATTAATATTGCAGAAGGTTGTGGTCGGGGTAGTGATTCTGATTTTGCCAGATTTTTACAAATGAGTATGGGATCTGCAAGTGAAACAGAATATTTAATCTTGTTATGTGCTGATCTTGACTATTTTTCACAAGATGTAAAGGATAAATTACTTCTTGATATTCAAGAAATAAAAAAAATGTTATCTACATTAATTATTAAAATAAGAAATAAATAAATATCACTTGGCGGAGATCAATTGCTTATTGCTGATCGCTGACAACTGAATGCTATCTATTAAATATGAAAAAGTTAAAAGTACTGACCGTAGTAGGCACACGCCCCGAGATCATACGTTTGTCACAAGTTATTAAAAGACTTGACGAAACAGCCTGCATTGAGCACATTCTGGTACATACCGGTCAAAATTATGATTACGAACTAAACGAAGTATTTTTCAAAGACCTCGGATTACGAAAACCCGACCACTTTTTGAATGCTTCCGGAGCGAATGCCACGACTACCATTGGTCAAATCATTATCAACATTGACCCGGTTCTCGAAAAAGAACAACCCGATGCTTTCCTTGTTTTAGGAGATACTAATTCTTGTCTTTGCGCTATCCCTGCAAAGAAGCGGCATATCCCTATTTTCCACATGGAAGCAGGGAATCGTTGTTTCGATCAGCGAGTACCCGAAGAAACCAACCGGAAAATTGTCGATCATATCTCGGACATCAACCTAACTTACAGCGATATTGCCCGTGAATATTTGTTACGCGAAGGATTACCAGCCGACCGGATTATCAAGACTGGCAGTCCGATGATGGAAGTTTTAGATGCAAACATGGTGCTAATCGATAATTCAGATGTTCTTCAAAAGTTATCTCTAAAAAAAGAAAATTACTTT
>JAUYBT010000130.1 GCA_030692905.1 Bacteroidales bacterium | reverse complement strand
AAAAAATTGGTAAACCCTCCATCTCCCGCATGATATGAGGAATATTCTCCCACAATCGGATCATATTCCGGATCATTCTTCAGAACTGATTCAGACAATTTATAATAACCATTACTTAATGGTACAATGCCCGCTGCAACTCCCCATCCTTTTGCTACAGGAAATCCCAGGAGGAGATGATCAAAATTCATATCATCCGAAGAAAAACTTGAGACCCCATCGGAGAGGATATTAATGCTATAATCAAGACCAAAATCAAAAACAAATGAGTTTGTATCAAGACTACTGTACGATGCCGGATTTGAAAAATAAATTGAGCTGTTATCTCTCAATGACGTTCCAATACCTCCCATACCAAGACTTCTGAACGATCCTGCAGGTTCCAGAGTACCAATATTGAACCTTGAATAAGGGGAATTGACAAGTTTCTGACCGGTAGCCGTAAATGCAAAAGAAAACAGAGATATGAAAATGACTATTATTAGTTTATGTCGCATTGTATTCTAAAATATAATTTAAACCATCAATCACAATATCAGGCATATATGTGAGTTGATGATTGATTTTGTCTTTAAGGTATCCGCTGTCGCCGCCTGTTAGTATTATTTTAAAATCAGTGTGCTTTTTCTCAAACGTGCGAATATACTCATTTATTTCATATGTGACCCCCGTAATCACACCGGCCGTTATTGCATCGGTAGTATTTCGCCCCGGGGATGTATAATTATCAATTGGCGAAACCAGTGGTAATCTTCCGGTAAATTTGTTTAGCGCCTTGAATCTCATCGTTAATCCCGGTGAAATATTTCCGCCTTTATAAATATCGGCCGAGAGAAAATCAAATGTAATGGCAGTACCAGCATCAATAACAAGGATTTCTGAACCGGGAAAAAGACTGAATGCCCCGGCTGCCGCGGCTATCCTGTCGGGTCCAAGTGTCTCAGGGGTTTCATATTCAATTTTGAAAGGAAGTTTGGATTTATACGAAAGAACATGAACAAATGGAATGTTGGTAAAGAATAGATCGGCTATGAACGGGGGTAACTTTTTCACGGATGAAACAATAGCCCTTTTTATCTTAAAATCCGACAACTCTTTTTCCAGCTCCTCGCAACTTAACTCATTGATTCGGGAAACAGAAAGTTTTTCACGGTCCTTATAAACTGCCAGTTTTGTACTGGTATTACCAATGTCAACGATCAGATTCATGGTTTTTTTTATTGTACAAAGGTAATAAAGCAGTTTTAAGAATTAAAATTTAGTTATGTGGGACTAAAGTCCTATCGGGGAAGGAACTCTCTTACCGTCGGTTGAAACTGACGGTAATTAAAACATATTATGTATCTATACTATCTGAATAACAATCAATTACCGTTGGCTTCAGCCAACGGTTCAGAAGCCACCGCATCCAGGGGCTTTAGCCCAAAATCTAAAGAGAAAGATTGTGTTGTTCCAAAATGTCATTAAGTAGTTTAATTGCAGATTTAACCGATTTCACATCAGAGACTGTAAGGCTAAGCTTTGATGCTTTTTGTTTCATATTCATCTGCCTTTGTTTTCTGTTTACATAGTTCATTATCGAAACGAAAAGCGCGCTACGATAAAACTGTGAGTTATGATCCGAAACGAAGTTGGCAATGAGCAGGTTATTCTTTAACAGGATTTTTTCGATTCCAAGTTTTACAGCGATCCATTTGATTCTTACAATATCGAGGAGAGCTTCTGCCGGGGCAGGAATATTCCCAAACCTGTCAATAAGTTTCTTCTCAAACAATATTAATGCTTCATCTGTATCAATCTCATTCAGCTCTTTATATAACCTTATCCTTTCCGAAATATTTGAGATATATTCATCGGGGAACATAATTTCAAGATCGGTATCGATTTGAAAATCGGACACATATGGTTTTTCATGTCCCGTTTTTATCGGTACTGCAACCTTCTCTCCATCGGTTGAGGGTTCTCTGAACTCAGACTCTCTCAATTCGATCAGAGCTTCATTTAATATCCGCTGATAGGTCTCAAATCCTACATCAGCAATAAATCCGCTCTGTTCTCCTCCGAGCAGGTTTCCGGAGCCTCTGATATCAAGATCCTGCATTGCTATATTGAACCCGCTACCGAGTTCCGAAAACTCTTCAATTGCCTTAAGTCTGCGTCGTGCCTCGTGTGTGAGCGTGCTCAAAGGAGGAGCCAGCAGATAACAAAAGGCTTTTTTATTCGAGCGTCCGACTCTTCCCCTGAGCTGATGCAATTCTGAGAGACCAAAGTGGTGAGCATCATTTATGAAAATAGTATTGGCATTAGGAATATCAAGTCCCGATTCGATTATAGTGGTCGCCAGCAGCACATCATAATCGCCCTGGATGAAATCGTACATCACATTTTCGATATGAATGCCATCCATCTTCCCGTGTACAATTGCTGTTTTAACATTGGGACATATGCGATTGATCTGAGCTTGTATCTGTTTGATATTGTCAACTCTGTTATGAATAAAAAATACCTGTCCGTTTCTTGAGACCTCATATTCAATACCTTCTTTTATTATCTCCTCGTTAAAACCGTATAATTCAGTTACTATCGGCATCCTGTTGGGAGGAGGCGTGTTGATAATAGAAAGGTCGCGGGCTCCCATCAGCGAGAACTGCAATGTGCGGGGAATAGGAGTAGCTGTAAGAGTAAGCGTGTCGACGTTTGCTTTAATCTTCTTAAGTTTCTCTTTTACAGAAACGCCAAACCTTTGTTCTTCATCGATTATCAGAAGTCCCAGATCTTTGAACTTAACATCCTGTCCAACAAGCTTATGGGTGCCTATAATTATATCTATCTTTCCTTCAGACAGTTGTGAGAGGATCTTTTTTTGATCAACGGCTTTTTTATGCCGGCTTATATATTCAATATTACATGGAAATCCTTTGAGTCGAGATGAAAATGTTTTATAGTGCTGAAGAGCAAGGATCGTTGTAGGTACAAGCACAGCTGTTTGTTTGCTGTCGGAAGCCGATTTAAATGCAGCTCTTATGGCTATTTCAGTTTTACCGAAACCTACATCACCACATACCAGGCGTTCCATAGGGTGAGCTGCTTCCATATCTTCTTTAACGGCTACTGACGCAGTCAACTGATCGGGAGTATCCTCATAAATAAATGAAGCTTCAAGTTCGCGCTGAAGATATGAATCGGGTGAAAAAGAAAATCCCGGAGAGTCCATCCTTTTTGCATAAAGATGGATCAGATCTTTTGCAATATCTTTTACTCTCGTTTTTGTATTCTGCTTCAGCTTTTGCCATGCACCCGAACCAAGCTTGTATATTTTTGGTTCAGAATTATCTTTCCCCTTATATTTGGATATTCGATGAAGAGAGTGAATACCTACATAAAGGATGTCATTATCCCTGTAAACCAACTTTATAGCCTCCTGAATCTTCCCGTTGACCTCAATCTTCTCCAGTCCGCCAAACTTACCGATACCATGATCGATGTGTACAACATAATCTCCCGGATTAAGTCCTGTTAGCTCTTTTACCGAAATACTCTCTTTTCTTGTAAAGTATCCTCTTATCCTGAATTTATGATACCTGTCAAATATCTGGTGATCAGTATATATCGAAATCTTCAGATCATGATCAGTGAATCCGTTGTGCAGATTCAGTAAAAGCGGGGTAAAGTGTACATCAGGATTAATCTCTGCAAAGATATCCCTGAGTCTCTCAATCTGCGACTCGCTCTCGGAAATGATATATGTAACGTAACCATCAGCATCATTCGAAAGAAGTTTACCGGAAAGTAATTCAAAATTTTTATTGAAAACGGGTTGGGTTTCAGTACGGAATTCAAATCTGGCTTCAGGTTCAAACATGCTTTGCCTTCCGAACTCGAGCATCCTGAATTTTTTGCAATGCTCTATAAACTGATTCCCTGTCATCACAATCTCTTTCTTGTCGGATATCTGACCCGATTCTTCCCTTTGTGTAGTCTGAAAGAAGATATTATTGATCTTTTCCTTAATATAATCTGCATCTTCAATCCATATCAGCGAGGAGGGGGGTAAAAAGTCGGTAAAGGAATCATTGATCTCCTCAATTGATATATCCTGGATGTTAGGTATAATGGATATCTGCTTGTGAATACTCACAGACAACTGATCATCAGTATTAAACGATCTTATTGTTTCGACTTCTTCGCCAAAAAAGTCGATACGGTAGGGCAAATCGGCCGAGTAAGAAAAAACGTCTGCTATGCTTCCTCTTATTGAATACTGCCCGGGTTCATAAACAAAATCAGTCCTTACAAAATTGTATTCATGAAGCATCTCCTCCAGGAACTCCAACGAGATCTTGTCTCCATTACTTATGTTGAAAGTGTTCTTTTTCAGGTTTTTCCTGCTCACCACTTTTTCCATAACCGACTCGGGGTAGGTAACAACAATCCCTTTTCTTTTTCCTGAGGCAAGATGATTAAGTACTTCGGTGCGAAGGACAATATTTGCCGGCTCGGTCTGCTCATACTGAACTGACCGTTTGTATGTCGATGGAAAAAAGAAAACAGAATCTTCGCCAACAAGAGAAATCAGGTCGTTATAAAAATAGGCAGCATCCTCTTTTTCCGGAATTATTACGACATGGGTGGTTTGTGTTTTATGGAAAACGAGCGACAGAACCATCGCCTTTGATGAGCCTGAAAGTCCTTCAATACGAATATTTCCGGTCTTGTCTGCATATATTGTTTCAATCAGAGCCGGGAGTACAGAATGGGTGTTATAGTGACCAGTTATTTGGTTTTCTTTCATTTGTAGGAGCGTGCCGGCAAATTTACTAAAATGAATCTTAAAAGAGATGTTTCCCTATGGAATTGAATTGTATGGCAGAAATGTTAATTTTAGAGCAAATTGGAATCCATGAAGGTTTATAAGTTTGGAGGTGCATCGGTAAAAGATGCTCCAGGGATAAGGAATCTCGCTAAAATTGTTTCGCTGGAGTCAGAAAATCTGGTGGTTGTCGTTTCTGCTTTCGGAAAGACAACAAATGCTCTTGAGAAAGTTCTTAAAGCCTGGTTAACAGGCGATAATGTTTATAAGAGCTTGCTGGAGGAAATATATAAATACCATCAATCAGTAATTTCAGAACTTTTTACTGATAAAAAAACTGCAGCAGGTAAAATATATATCTCTTTTGCCAGACTTAGAGAATATCTACTATCTGAAAAGAGAGCGGCTTATGATTTTGAGTATGACCAGGTTGTTTCGTATGGGGAAATCTGGTCAACAATTATTGTTGCTGAATATCTGAAATTAAATTTTTCAGAAGTAGAGTGGCTTGATATCAGGGGGAACCTTCTAACCGATGACAGGTTCAGGGATGCAAACATATTATGGAGTGAAAGCACCAAAAGAATACGAGGCATTTTTAATTTTAAAACGAAGAGGATTTATGTTACCCAGGGTTTTATAGGAGGAACAGTTACCGGACAGACAACAACACTTGGCAGAGAAGGATCAGACTATACGGCAGCCATCCTTGCAAACATGCTTGATGCTGAAAGTGTTGTGGTCTGGAAAGATGTGCCGGGTATCCTGAATGCCGATCCGAAATGGTTCCCGGATGCTCAGAAACTTGATGAAATATCTTATAAGGAGGCTGTTGAAATGACTTTTTCAGGTGCAAAAGTAATTCACCCGAAGACCATTAAACCACTTCATAACAAGAATATCCCGCTTCATGTGCGATCATTTTTTGTACCCGGTGAAAAAGGGACTATTATCAAAGCTGATGCAACTCTGAAAAAGATAATCCCGGTTTTCATTAAAAAAGAGGATCAGATACTTATCTCAATTCTTCCGAAAGATTTCTCATTTGTG
>JAUYBT010000237.1 GCA_030692905.1 Bacteroidales bacterium | reverse complement strand
TTGTTGCCTTGTCAAGTCGTCCAACCGGATAGACCCTTTCAGGACACCCGTCGCCGATGAGTTCAAGAACAGTATGGTCGACGTGAGGGTCTTCAACCGTGGTTACGAAACCTTTAGGCTTGTTCATCAGGATATATACCTTTTTTTCAGCCGAAAGTTTTTTATTCTTATATCGGACTTCATCGTCATAACTGACTTTTGTCCCAAGATCTGTTACAAGTCGACCATTCACAGAAATCAATCCGTTTTTTATATGCTCATCAGCATCCCTGCGCGAGCAAACTCCACTATTGGCAATAAACCTGTTAAGTCTTATCTGTGGAGTTTCCTTTTTTTTGCCCTTAGAAGCCGGCTTTTCATATTTTCTTATGGACCTTCCTGCAGGTTTTCGGTTCTCCATATCAATTAATTATCAGGGTGCAAAAGTACAATTTTTTAGCGATATTTTGATTTGATGATTTTTTTGCACCTTTGTGAGTCTGAAAATCTATTCATTATGGCATTAATAAAATCAATATCAGGTATCAGGGGAACTATTGGTGGGAAACCCGGAGAAAGCCTCTCTCCGGTTGATATTGTGAAATTCGCAGCTGCTTTTGGAACATGGGTACAAAGAAGGCATAATAAAAAAGGTCTTAAAGTAATTGTGGGTCGTGATGCCCGGAAATCAGGGAGCATGGTAAACAACCTCGTAATTACCACATTACGAGGCCTCGGAATACATGTAACTGATCTGGGAATGGCGACAACGCCTACTGTAGAACTGGCAGTAACAGGAACACATGCCGATGGTGGAATTATTATTACTGCAAGCCATAATCCTGCAGAATGGAATGCACTCAAATTACTGAATGAAGAAGGAGAATTTCTTTCCTCTCAGGATGGTATGAAAGTTCTGGAGATTGCTGACAGTGAAGATTTTAATTTTGTTTCAAATGATTTTACTGGTTCCCTTGAGTATGATGATACATGGGGGAAAAAGCATATTGATCAGATTCTTGGTTTAAATCTGGTGGCTGTAAATGAGATAAAAGCTGAAGGGTTCACTGTTGCAATAGATTGCATAAACTCAGTTGGTGGCATAATACTGCCTCTTTTGCTAAAGTCACTCGGTGTTGACAAGATAATTGAACTGAACACAACTCCTGATGGAAATTTTGCACATAACCCTGAACCACTTCCTGAAAATCTGAAAGCTATTTCGGAACTTGTTATTAAGGGAAAGGCCGATATCGGGTTTGTTGTTGACCCCGATGTTGACCGTCTGGCTATTGTCTGTGAAGATGGAGCTATGTTTGGCGAAGAATATACACTTGTCGCAATTTCCGATTATATTCTTAAAAATTCTCCGGGGAGTACGGTATCTAACTTATCATCCACAAGGGCATTAAGAGATATTACCACGAAGTATGGTTGCGAATACTATTCATCTGCTGTTGGAGAAGTTAATGTAGCAGAAGAGATGAAAAAAAGAGATGCTGTAATAGGAGGAGAGGGCAACGGAGGAGTTATTTTCCCTGAACTGCATTATGGCCGTGATGCATTGGCAGGAATTGCTCTTTTTCTGTCGCATCTTGCAAAAAGCAACATGAAATGCTCTTCTCTTCGACAGCTTTATCCTCAATATGTTATTGCCAAGAAAAAACTTACCCTTGCCCCTGCTACAGAATTCAGCCAGATAGTAAATGCGGTTAAAAATCATTTTCATAATCATAAAATTGATGAAAGAGATGGTTTATGGATTGAACATCAGAATGGCTGGGTGCAGATCAGGAAATCGAATACAGAGCCAATAATGCGAATCTATGCCGAAGGGAGAACAATTCAGGAGGCAGATGTCCTGGCAGATACTGTTATTGAAATTGTTAAAAATCTCTAAATCATTTTATTTTTTCCGACCCTCCGGAATAAATCAACATGAATGAGTGTCTTTAAATCATAAAGGCAAAAAGGTATTGATGTTAAATATTGTTAATGACTGAAAAGAGTAAAACCCTTTTATATACTTTTGTGGCTGATTTTTTTGAATCAATTAATTATTAAAATTTCAGATGAACCGAGTCCCGACGCGTCGGGACGAGTTCCATCACAACATTAAAATCGATTATATTATGACGAAAAGAACAATTATTATTACGGGCATTATTGTAGTGGTAGCAATCATAGTTCTGATTGTTATCAGCAAGGTAACTTCGAAGAAAGATATTCAGAATCTTTATGCTGAATCGAAGAGAGGGCAATTTGATATCGTAGTTACTACAACTGGGGAATTGCAGGCAAAAAAATCTACCGATATTTTTGGTCCCGAGTTTACCCAGAGCAGAGGTATCAGGGCAATGGACATTAAAATAACGGATTTGGTACCTGAAGGGACAGAGGTTAAACCAGGCGATTATGTTGCAACACTCGACAGAACAACTTTTGATAATAGTCTTAAAGATGAACTTGAAAGATTATTAACTATGGAGACAAATCTGGAGATGAAAATATTAGATACCGCGGTTACCCTTAGTAACTTAAGAGATAATATTAAGAATCAAAGATTTACAGTTGAAGAGGCTCAAATAACCCTTGATCAATCTAAATATGAACCACCCACAACCATTCGTCAGGCTGAAATTTCGCTCGACAGGGCAAGTCGTTCGCTCGACCAGTCAATAAGAGGTTATTCCTTAAGAGTTGAACAGGCCAAATCAGATATGAGAAGTATGAAGAACAATCTTTCTGAACAGCGCACAAGAGTAAGCGATCTTCAAACAGTATTATCAAAGTTTATTATTACTGCTCCGTCTGCTGGAATGATTATATATAAAAGAGACAGGATGGGAACAAAAAGAAAAGTTGGCTCTTCAATCAGTCCCTGGGATAACGTTGTCGCCACCCTTCCGGACATGTCATCGATGAACTCAAAAACCTATGTTAACGAAATTGATGTAAGCAAGGTAAAATCGGGGCAGAAAGTTGAAATTATGGTGGATGCCTTTCCTGAAAAAGCTTATACCGGAATGGTGACAACTGTAGCAAACATCGGCGAACAGTTACCCAATGCTGATGCTAAAGTGTTTGAGGTAAATATTGAAGTTGACGGATCTGATCCGATTTTGAGACCTTCGATGACAACCGGGAACAAGATCATTACCAAAACTATTAGTGATGTTATCTATATCCCTCTTGAGAGTGTACAGGCAGGAGCCGACAGTATACCATTTGTTTATATGAAAAATGGCAATAAACAGGTTGTTGTTCTTGGGGAATCGAACGAAAATAATGTGGTCATTGATCAGGGAATGGAACAGGGGATTCAGATTTATCTCAGTACGCCTGAAAATCCGGAAGGTTTCAAATTGGTCGGAGAGGAACTGATAACTGTAATCAAGGACCGTGAAAAAGCAAAAAAGGCAGAAGAACTGCGTCTGAGACAGGAAGCTGAAAGAGCCAACGGACAAAGAACTGGAACTATGGGCAGAGATGGAATGATGAACATCACTCCTGAAATGATGCAGCAATTCCAGAATATGAGAGGACAAGGCGGAACAAGAGATACAGCAGCAAGGCGCCGGATGATGGATATTCGTAACCAGCCTGGAGGTGCCGCCAGGGATACTTCTGCACGACGCAGGACAAACACACAGGGAGTACAGCAGACTGGAAGACAAAACACAACCACTCCGGCCCAGACTACAATCAAGAATTAATAATTAAACAGGAAATAAAATGTTTAAATTTATCTTAAGGTATTTCCACGATATTGAAATTGCTGTCGAATCCATCGTTTCGAACAAGCTTAAATCAATGCTTACTGCTCTTGGGATTATTTTCGGTGTGGCTGCTGTTATAGCTATGCTTGCAATAGGAAAAGGAGCCAAGCAGGAGATTATGGAACAGATGAAAATGGTCGGGGTAAACAATATCCTGATCAATCCGGTTATCCCGGACAAATCTTCTCAATCCCAGGATGGTGAGAAACAGCAAAAAAAATTCTCAAGGGGATTAAATCTTCTTGACGTTGAAGCTATAAGGGAAACACTTCCTTCAGTGAAGAGAATAAGCCCCGAGATCTCGTTTAACTCAACAGCAATGCTGAACGGAGTTAAATATATCGCCAAGCTTGTAGGCGTTTCAAATGATTATTTTTATCTGTACAACCTTCCTCTTGTTGCCGGAGCATTTTTTAACGGATTTCAGGAAGAGAATGGTATACAGGTTTGTATAATCGGTGCGAACATCAGAGCAAAATTCTTCAGCAAAGTCGACCCTCTTGGTCAGTACATCAAATTTAATGGTATATGGCTAAAAGTTATTGGTGTATTGCAGAAAACCAATGTCAGTCTTACAGGTTTTGAAGAAAAGGGTGTAAATGTCTATAATGACAACATTTATATACCAATCCAGACCATGTTATTAAGATATCAAAACAGAGCTCTCCTTAATACAAAGCTGGTCTCGGAAGCCACTTCAGTCAGTTTTTTTGGAGGTGGCGGTCCGGGTGGTGGCATGAGCAGAATAGTAGTAAGCAGTTCTGATGCTTCCACAAATGTGGAGACCAATTATAATCAGCTCGACAGGATAGTCGTTCAGGTAACTGAAACAGAGCAGTTGCAACCAACTACCGAAATTCTCAGTCGGATGCTGACCAGGCGACATACAGGTGTAAAAGACTTCGAGATAACCGTGCCGGAATTGCTGCTAAAGCAACAACAGAGGACGAAAGATATATTTAATGTAGTTCTCGGTGCAATTGCCAGTATTTCACTTATCGTTGGTGGTATTGGTATTATGAACATCATGTTTGCCTCGGTTATGGAAAGGATAAAGGAGATCGGTACCAGGATGGCTATCGGGGCAAAGAAAATGGATATTGTTGTACAGTTTCTGGCGGAAGCAGTTCTTATTAGTGTATCCGGCGGTTTTATCGGAGTATTCTTTGGCGTGGTAATGGCAAAACTGATAGAACAGATAGCAGGTATTATGACAATAGTCTCCTTTTTCTCAGTATTTATTGCCTTCGGCGTATCAGCGGCAGTTGGAGTAATTTTTGGTTACTCTCCGGCAAAAAGAGCATCAGAAAAAGACCCGATCGAATCATTGAGGTATGAATAAATTATTAAAAATGAAGAAATTATTTTTATTTTCACTTATAGTTGTGCTGCTTTTTTCTACGAAGAAAAGTATTGCACAGGAAGTCAAAAAACTAACTTTTGAGGAAGTTATTAAAATTGCGGAAGAGCAGTCCCCTAACGCCCGTATGGCCAAACACCGGTACCGTTCCAGCTATTGGCAATTCAGATCATTCAAGGCGCAGTACTTGCCATCACTTACATTATCTGGTACCACCCCTGATTTCAGCAATGGGCTGGATAAGGTTTACGATTATTCGACTAACGAGTATACATACAGAGCCAAAAATACTGTAAGTACGCTGGGTACATTGTCTCTTGCTCAGAATATTGGTCCTACAGGGACTATAATTGCATTGAGATCGGACCTCACTCTTTTCAAGGATATTGATAAAGGGCTGGATGTAAACTATATTACTAATCCTGTGAGTATTGATATTATTCAACCTATAAGGAAATATAACACGTTAAAATGGCAAAAGAAGATAGAGCCTGTAAAATATGACGCTGCCAAGAAAACCTATCTTGCAAGTATTGAAGGAGTTCATGTGAGTGCAGTGCAGAATTTCTTTTCCCTGGCCCTGGCACAGATAAATGTGCAGATTGCAACGATGAACTATGCCAATGCAGATGAACTGTACAAAACTGCACAAGGAAGATATAATCTTGGAACAATTGCTGAAGATGAACTTTTAAATATGCAGCTTACCTGGCTCAATGCCGAAACAGCCAGAAAGCAGGCAGATATGAATTTGCGCGACAGGCAAATCAGGATGGGATCATTTCTTGGGTATAATGAAAATGTTGTACTTTCACTGATTATGCCTGATGAAATTCCTGATTTGCAGGTTGATATGAAAGAGGTGCTTGATCTGGCTCTTCAAAATAACCCGGATCTTCTTAATCAACAGATAAACGTACTTAATGCTCAGAGTAATGCTGCCCAGGCTAAAGCTTCAAAAGGACTCAATGCGAGTCTTACAGCATCTCTGGGACTATCGCAGCAGTCAACTGTTCTTGCTACCGCGTATGAAAACCTGAGCAATTCACAAAGAGTGAGAGTGGGTTTTACTTTACCTATACTTGACTGGGGCCTTAGCAAAGGAAGATATCAGATGGCAAAGTCGAGCCTTGAACTCGCACAGGTCCAGGCAATTCAAGCCAATGTTGACTTTCAGCAGAACCTTTTTCTCGATGTTGAGCAGTTCAATCTGCAAAAAAACCAGGTCGCAATTGCAGCAAAATCTGATACGGTTGCCATGAAAAGATATGAAGTTACAAAACAACGCTTCCTTATAGGTAAGATTTCAATTCTCGAACTTAATGATGCCGATAGCAGAAAAGACCAGAACAGAAGAGCTTATGTTCAGGCTTTACAGAATTACTGGAACTATTTCTATAATTTGCGCAGTCTCACTTTGTTCGACTTCATAAACAGAAAACCACTCGGAACTGATTATGATGAATTGCTTCAATAACAGATAGTTATATTTAGTTTGATTGTGGCTGGATTGTAAAAATCCAGCCTTTTTGTATGTTGTCTCCCAACACCGCTGATGGTAGTTTTACCCCCCAACCCCCCTGGACAACTTCCACGAACTCACCCCCCGGCCCCCTCTCTGCAACGCATAGAGGGGGTGTAATACCCTGTATTTCAATTAATTTCCCCCTCTTTACGAAGTAGAGAGGGGGTTAGGGGGTGAGTTCATGAAGCCTGAAATGGGGGGTTGTGGGTGAAGTCTGTAATCTCGTTAATTCATATCTTTTTTATTTGAGTGTTTTTGGAAAAAATTAATATCTTTGCGCCTCAATAAAGAAGAGTAAGAAAAAGTAATATCAAAATAATCCCAAAAGAACAGACAAATGCAAAATAAAGCAGCTATTATCGTTCTGGCAATTGCATTAGGGTTGGTATCTATCTACCAGCTTTCATTTACAGGAGCAACCTATAAGGTTAGAAAAGATGCCAAAGTCCATGCAAAAGGAAACCTGTTAAAGGAAACTCAATACCTCGATTCAATTTCCACTTTGACAAAAGAACAATGGAGTTTCCTGGGAAATACTTTCAAAGAGTGTCAGCAAAAAGAGCTGAACCTCGGTCTCGACCTTAAAGGAGGGATGAATGTGATCCTTGAAGTATCAGTTGAAGACATTTTAAAGGCTCTTTCTAACTACAACCCGGATAAAACATTTAATGCAGCTCTTGAACGCGCAAAGGAACTACAGAAACAGAGTCAGTCTGATTATCTTACTCTTTTCGGCAGAGCATTTCAGGAAACTGATCCGAATGCAAAACTTGCTTCGATCTTTGGTACCGTTGACCTGAAGGAAAAGATCAATTTCAATTCGACCAACGAAGATGTTTTAAAGGTACTTGACGATGAAGTATCAGGCGCTATTACAAATGCCTTCAACATCCTGCGTACCAGGATAGACCGTTTTGGTGTTGTTCAGCCCAATATTACTCAGCTTGCAACAAAAGGACGAATTCTCATCGAGTTACCAGGTCAGACAAATCCCAAACGGGTCAGGGAACTACTTTCCAGTACTGCAAGCCTGGAATTCTGGGAGTGTTATGAAAACGGTGAGATTATCGGTTACTTATCTCAGGCCAATAATCTTCTGAAAGAAATCCGCTCCAACACTGATAATGTTATTACACCCACCACGGAACCTAAAGATACAGTTGCTGTTTCCGACACAATAAAAAAAGAACAATCGCTTCTCGATCTGATTGAAAAAGATACAACAAAGGCTGCTGAAGCTACCACGCGTGAAGAGTTTGCACTTCAGAATCCTCTGTTTGGTCTGCTTAATCCACGTGTTAACGCAGAAGGGCAACCTGAGCCAACAAGTATGGTAGGGCTTGCAAGTTCAAAAGATACAGCAAAAGTAAACGCTTTACTGAAAATGAATCAGATTAAAGCTCTCTTCCCGCGTGATCTTAGATTGGCATGGAGCCAGAATCCTTATAAATATGATCCTACAAAGACATACTACGAACTTCATGCAATAAAGATTACAACCCGCGACGGACGTCCACCTCTCGATGGAGATGTTGTTACTTCTGCAAGAACCTCATCAGGGATTACCGGTTCGGAAATAAAAGTCGATATGTCGATGAATTCCGAGGGCGCAAAGATCTGGGCAAGAATGACCCGCGAAAATGTCGGTCGATCTGTTATAGTTCTTCTCGATGGTTATGTTCGTTCATCTGCAACAGTTCAGGGTGAGATTTCCGGAGGTAATACAGAAATAACAGGCAACTTCACAATTGAGGAGGCAGACGATCTTGCCAACATTCTTAAATCTGGTAAACTTCCTGCACCGGCAAAAATTATTTCGGATACAATAATAGGTCCTACTCTTGGGAAAGAAGCTATTAACTCAGGTCTGATCTCCTTTATTATATCATTCTTCATTGTTTTGATGTATATGATATTTTATTATAGCAGAAGTGCAGGTACTATTGCTGATGTTGGTCTGGTATCAAACATATTTCTTATGATGGGTGTTCTGGCATCCCTTGGTTCTGTTCTCACTCTCCCAGGTATCGCAGGTATCGTTCTTACAATGGGTATGTCTGTTGATGCAAACGTGCTGATTTTTGAACGAATACGTGAAGAACTCCGGGCAGGGAAAGGTGTTAAGCTAGCAATAGCAGATGGTTACAAGGGGGCTCTGCCTGCAATCATGGACTCAAACCTTACAACATTACTTACAGGGGTTATTCTTTACGCCTTTGGAACAGGTCCGATTAAAGGTTTTGCTACCACTCTTGTTATTGGTATTCTTACATCTCTCTTCAGTGCCATTTTTATCACCCGACTGATTTATGAATTTTTACTTAAAAGAAATACTAAACTTAGTTTTTCGATTAAGTTGACTGCAAATATTTTAAAGAATACCAAAATAGATTTCATTGGCAAAAGGAAATATTTCTATGCAGTTTCAATTTTTGTTACAGTAATTGGTATAGGTTCATTGTTCGTAAGAGGATTGAGCCAAGGGATAGATTTTTCTGGCGGACGCACATATGTTGTCCAGTTTGACCAGAAGGTTGAGACAGGTGATGTTGCCAAAAGTCTCGAACCCTATTTTGGCTCTGCCCCACAGGTTGTTACTTATGGAAATGATAAACAGGTAAGGATAACAACCAAATATAAAATTGGCGAAACAGGTGTTGATGATGAGATAGAAACTACCTTATATAATGGCCTTAAAGGCATGTTGGGGAAAGATGTCACTCAAGAACAATTCCTTTCTACTTACAGAAGAAGCTCCGAGACAGTCGGACCTACAATTGCGAGTGATATTAAAGCCAGGGCTGTCTGGGCTGTAGCACTTGCAATTGTCTTAGTGTTTTTATATATTTTCTTAAGGTTCAGGAACTGGCAGTATGGTATGGGTGCTATTGTTGCCCTGGTTCACGACACAACCATTGTTATTGGAATTTATTCTTTACTATGGGGAATACTTCCCTTTTCCATGGAGATAGACCAATCTTTTATTGCGGCTATTCTTACTGTAATTGGTTATTCTGTTAACGATACAGTAGTAGTTTTTGACCGGTTGAGGGAGTTCCTTCCTCTGTACAGGAAAAGGCCTGTCAAAGAGGTTCTTAATATGGCCATGAACGACACCTTAAGCCGTACACTGAATACGGGTATGACAACAATTCTCATACTTATAGCGATGTTTTTTTTCGGGGGAGCTACAATAAGGGGATTTCTTTTCGCAATGCTGATAGGTATTGTAATTGGTACATATTCTTCGATATTCGTTGCTACATCACTCCTTTATGATACAACAAAAAAAACTGGAATTAAGAGCTGAAATGAGATAAAATCATTAATAAGGCTGTTCGTCAGGGCAGCCTTATTAATATCATTTTGTAGCATTTAATATGTTCTTATATTTATTGCTGTTAATAATTTAACACTATGATCCTGCATCGTACGAACGTGTACAGTTTTTACGTCTTTTTTCGAGTATTGAATAAAAAATATTTAAAGAAGAAAAATGTCTCATTCCGAACATCATATAGAAAGAAATTCATTGGCTTACAGCATTGAAAAGAGTGTGGAAGTAACCGCTCAGAAATGTTACCAATGCGGCAAATGTTCGGCCGGCTGCCCTGTTGCAGACGAGATGGATCTGCCACCAAGTATGGTTCTTCGTTTGCTGCAGACAGAAGACCTTGCCAATGATGAGAAAGTTCTCCGATCGCATTCAATCTGGCTTTGTGTAACATGCGAAATGTGCTTAAGCCGTTGCCCTATGGAAATTGATATCCCATCAATGATGGACTTTTTAAGACAAAAATCACGCAGTGAAAAGAAAGTCAATCCAAAGGCAAAGAACATTATAGCGTTTCATAAATCATTCCTGAATTCCATAAGATTTACCGGGAGATTGTACGAACTCGGGCTCATACTCGATTATAAACGTCAATCACTGAATATGACCCAGGATATTTCACTTGCCCCCAAAATGATATCAAGAGGCAAGTTGCATCTTTTTCCTGGTATGATTAAAGGTAAAGCTCAAATGGCCAGAATATTTAAAAAAACAAGCAAATAAAGAGGTATACATGAAAACTGGCATTTATCCCGGATGTTCGCTAACCGGTTCTGCTCGCGACTATAATGAATCCGTTTTTGCACTGGCAGAAGCATTTGGTTTAGAGTTTGCTCAGATCCCAGACTGGAACTGTTGTGGAGCGACTGCTGCCCATAATCTTAATAAGGAGTTATCGCTGGCACTTCCGGCCCGTATTCTGGCTCTGGCAGAACAAAATGGTCTGGATGAAATAATTGTACCTTGTGCTGCCTGCTACAGCCGCCTT
>JAUYBT010000125.1 GCA_030692905.1 Bacteroidales bacterium | reverse complement strand
GTAAAGGCTTTTCAGTTTAGTTTTTAAAGAGATGATAGCCCTTGGGTGTAAAGGCATTACAAGAATTATCTCTTTTTCTTCAGCCAATTTTTTAAGAGTAACGAGAATTTCCTTAAGCCTCACAATATCATCTGTATTGGTATCCCGGTGGATCGTAACAAGTATAAAGTTATCTCTTTCCAGAGATAGTTGTTCCAATAACTTTGTTTTCTTCTTTTCTGCCAGTCCTGCAAAGAATTGTGTATTATCATACATAATATCACCTGTAAGATAGATCTTGGGATTATCGATGGTATATGGCGGACTGTTTTCCGGCCTGAATCCTTCGCTCATAAGGTTTTTAAAAGCAGCATTTGTCGGTGCAAAAAGAAGTGTTGAAGAATGGTCACTCATTATACGGTTCAGCTCTTCGGGCATGCTTTTGTTGAATGACCGCAGACCGGCTTCAATATGAATAACCGGGAAATGAAGCTTTGAGGCAGCCAATGCTCCTGCCAGAGTGGAATTTGTGTCTCCGTACAGCAAGACACAATCGGGTTTTTCTTTCAACAGCACCTCTTCAATACCGGTAATCATCATCGATGTCTGACGGCCATGTCCTGCGGAACCAACTCCAAGATTATAATCGGGTTTATGAATTTCAAGTTCATCAAAGAAAACTCCGGACATTTCATTGTCATAATGCTGCCCGGTATGAACAAGAATCTCAGTAATATCTTTTGAAAAATATTTACGTATAGCCCTGCTGATTGCTGAGGCTTTTATTATCTGGGGCCTGGCGCCTACTATATTCAGAAGTTTTATCTGCAGCATTGAAACTCAAATTTTCAATCAGCCTATTTGGCGTAATTTACCGCTCGTGTTTCACGGATAACAGTAATTTTTATCTGGCCCGGATAGGTCATTTCGTTCTGGATCTTTCGTGCAATTTCAAATGAAAGTCCTTCAGCCTCTTTATCAGTGACTTTTTCAGCTCCGACAATAACACGAAGTTCTCTTCCTGCCTGTATAGCATAAGTTTTCATCACACCGGGGTACTGAAGTGCCAGTGATTCAAGTTCTTTCAATCTTTTAATATATGATTCCACAACCTCACGCCGTGCACCGGGGCGGGCACCTGATATAGCATCGCAAACCTGAACAATAGGTGCGATAAGTGTTGTCATCTCTGTTTCATCGTGGTGAGAACCGATAGCATTACAGATCTCTGGTTTCTCCTTATATTTTTCAGCCATTTTCATTCCTAAAATGGCATGTGGCAATTCCGGTTCATCATCCGGCACTTTGCCGATATCGTGAAGAAGTCCTGCTCTTTTTGCAAGTTTAGGATTCAGGCCAAGTTCTGCTGCCATAATAGAACAGAGGTTTGCCACTTCACGTGAATGCATCAGCAGGTTCTGACCATAAGATGATCTGTATTTCATCTTCCCGATCAACCTTATAAGTTCAGGGTGTAATCCATGAATACCCAGGTCAATAGTGGTTCTTTTTCCTATCTCAAGTATCTCCTCCTCAACCTGTTTTCTTGTTTTTTCAACCATCTCTTCAATCCTCGCCGGATGTATCCTTCCATCGGTAACAAGTTGATGCAGAGCAAGACGGGCAACTTCCCTTCTTATCGGGTCAAATGCTGAAAGGACTATAGCTTCGGGGGTATCATCTACAATTATCTCAACTCCTGTAGCTGCCTCGAGGGCTCGTATATTACGGCCTTCGCGACCAATTATACGGCCTTTCATTTCGTCCGACTCAATGTGAAATACGGTCACAGCATTCTCAATCGCATTCTCTGCGGCAACTCTCTGAATTGTCTGAACCACAATTCTTTTAGCCTCTTTGTTTGCAGTCATCTTTGCTTCATCAAGGATTTCGTTAACATAAGACATTGCTCCTGTCTTTGCCTCCTCTTTCAAAGACTCGATCAAATGGTTCTTTGCTTCTTCTGCCGAAAAGCCTGAAATAGATTCAAGCTGCTCAACCTGTTGCTTATGAAGCTTTGCAAGCTCTTCAGATTTCTTCTCCACCAGTTCAAGCTGAGATGTAAGATTTCCGCGTATTGCATCAGCCTCATTCTTTTTGCGTTGAGTCTCTTCAAGTTTCTGTGAAAGAGCTTGTTCTTTCTGCGTTATTCTGCTTTCTGCCTGTCCGATCCTGCTGTTTTTCTCATTTATTAACTTCTCATGTTCTGTTTTCAGTTGAAGGAATCTCTCTTTTGCCTGAAGTATTTTTTCTTTTCTTATCACTTCTGCTTCAGCTTCAGCTTCATTGATTATTTTGCGGCTTCTGTTTTTAAGTGCCAGTTGCCAGACGAGGTATGAGGCGCCAAATCCTATAATGAGGGCTGAAATACAAAAGACAACCATCAGTCCGAAATTTAATGTTCCTATTATTAAAGTCATCATTTATCGTATTTAGTATATATATATTTAATAAAAAACCCGCAACGTTCCTTCAGCTTTTATGAAACCCCATATCTGAATGGCTGGAGCTACTAATCCAGTTCGAACGTCCACTGTTCCCGGAGGAAGCCCGACGAATCGGGATGAGGCCTGTTCTACCTGAACTAAGGGTTGCTCCAAAGTTTTAACTGTTGAGTTTCAAAAATGAATGAAGAAACAATGCGGGCAAATTAATTACCTATTTAAAAGAACGCTGTTACTCTTTTGTTTCAAGAGCTGAATCAATTTTTTGTATCAGTTCTTTTAAGGCATCCGGGAGGTAATCTTTGTCAAGTTTTTCCTCTTCTTCTGTGAGTTTAATCACATACTGGAGGGCAGCCATTGCCAGAAAATCCTGTACATCTTTATCGGTGTACCGCTGCTTGTATTGCAGCACTTTTTCATTAATCATCCTGGCTGCTTTCCTGATCTTTTCCTCGTTTTCCCGTTCTACCTTCAATGGATAATACCTGTCCGCTACATTAACCCTTATCGAAAACTTATCATCCATTGCAATATTTATCTGTTTAAAAGAGCAACACACCTGTCAATTTCCCGCACCAATTCTGTTATTTTTTTCTTCGCTTCCGAGGCGTTTTCGCTTTCACCCAACAATGCTCCTGATAATTTAACTCTCTCGTATTTAATTTCCAATTCTTTAATTTTAACATCACGGTCATGAAGCATGGCTTTTAAACCTTCATTTCCGTTTTTAAGTTCCGCTACCTCAGTCCTCAGGTTATTATATCGGTTCAGCAATTCATCCAGTTTTCTGTTCAAAACTATTAATTCTTCGTAACCCTGACCGGACATAATACAATCTTTAGGACAAAATTAACATTGTTAATGATATTTTCAAAAATTTGATTGAAATAGTTTGGCTGAATGAACCAGAAGTATAGCTTTGCACCTCTGTAAGTATAAAAAATTAACAGTGATGCTTTTAACCAGATTTATTATTATCAGTATATTATTTTTCAATACATTATATGACAACCCAAAAGATAAATCTATATTCATATCTCCTGTTAAAATACCCCTTTTACTCTCTTCAAATTTTGGTGAATTAAGAATAGACCATTTCCATTCGGGGCTTGACATTAAAACACAGGGTGTTACAGGAAAAGAAGTTTTTGCCGCAGCAAACGGATATGTTTACAGGATCAGCGTTTCACCCGGAGGTTTTGGCAAAGCTCTGTACGTCAGACATTCCTCAGGTTATTCAACAGTATATGGTCACCTTGATAAATTTATTCCTGAGATTGAGGATTATGTCAAAGCCCGGCAATATGAAAAAAGGAGTTACCTCGTTACTTTGTTTCCTGAAAAAGAAAAATTCCCTGTCAAGCAGGGCGAGCTGATCGCCTGGTCGGGGAATTCAGGCAGTTCTGCAGGCCCTCACCTTCACTATGAAATCAGAAAATCAGACAGTGAATTACCCGTTAATCCGCTATTATTTGAATTTGGTACGGGAGACAATATAGAACCTGTCATTGAAAAGCTTGTAATTTACCCGATTAACAGCCATACGGTAATTAACAACCAGAATTCAATCAAAAAGATAAATGTTTCCGGCGGACATGGCAATTATTATATCCCTGCTGAAAACGGAATCATTATCAGCGGACCTGCAGGATTCGGAATAAAATCATTCGATCTGCTGAATAACAGTTATAATAAATGTGCAGTCTATTCAATAGAACTGGCGATTGACAGCATAACCGTTTTTAAATATGTTATGGACGGTTTTTCATTCAATGAATCAAGGTTCATTAACAGTCATATAGATTATGAGACATATCTTAAAGAAAACATTTATATCGAAAGAACATTTATACTGCCGAACGATAAGCTGAGTGTTTATAAGGATGCCGTTAACAGGGGAATATTCAATTTCAATGACGACAAAACACATCATGCTGAAATTACTGTGACAGATATTCATAATAATAAATCGTCATTATCATTTAATGTAAAGGCACAATCAGCAAAATCACAGGATGTTGCAGGAACGATTGATAAAAACCTGAAATTAATGCCGTTTAACAGAAGCAATAAATTCGTCTCAGAGAATATCTCGGTCATTATTCCTGCTGGAGCTCTCTATGATACTTTATACTTTGCTTATAAAAACACAACAGGTACCAAAGAGATGTTATCGGATTTACATTATGTAAATAATAAGTTTACTCCGGTTCATAAAGCTTATACACTTTCAATAAAACCCGGTATTATTCCTGCCGGGAAAGAATCAAAGATGCTGATAGTTCAGCTGGGCGATGATCAGAAAAAGAGTGCAATGAACAGCACCTGGTCTGAAGGGAATCTCACAGCTGAAGTCCTCTCTTTTGGGAAATTTTATATCGGGATTGACAGCGTGGCCCCGGTTATTTCAGCAAATGGACTTGCTTCAGGAGCAATACTGACTGAAAAGAAGGAGATAAAAATCAAGATTACTGATGATTTTTCAGGAATAAAATCTTATGAACCCACTATCGATGGAAAATGGGCGCTTTTTGAATACGATCAGAAAAACAACCTTCTGATTTACAGATTTGATGAACAAAGAATTACTAAAGGAACAAAACATAATCTGTCACTGAAAGTAACTGACAATAAGGACAATATCAGCTTCTATAATTGTGATTTTACCTGGTAGGAATTCAGACCTGATTCTTATTATTGTTTTCGAAAACCGGAAATCCCGATAATTTAGACTATCTTTGACCATGCAAGAAAGAAAACCGAACATTTTTAAGACACCTGATATTACCAAAATGCAGGAAGTTGTAATAAATCACAGGACAAAGATATATATTGCGGTAGGAGCTGATCCGGAAGAAGCGAGAAGTCGCTACTGGGCCAGACAGGACGCAAAAGGTAAAACACTTTTTACGACAAAGAAACCGGCACTGACCTTAGACAGTGAAAGGTCTTGTTTCTAAATTAAGCACTTAATATATTTTCGCCGGGTACACACCCTTGCTGATCATATTATTAATACTATTAACTACAAATGGTTTATCTTCACGATAGGTGACTCCGAACCATCTTTCGTTGCTCATTAATACCTTTATTGTAATTTCACCGTTCTTCACGAATTTATCAATCGATGTGGGAATATCAAGTTCAGCTTTGAGATCCATCCCGCTTTTATTAATAAAATTTCTGAACTCATCTCCCAAAAAATCGAAGCACGATGGCTTAAAACCCCACAGGTTCATGGAAACAACTTCATTACCAGTGAATTGAAGGATTTTTCCATCAGATCCTGGAGCAACAGCGCCGTTAGCGGTCTTCTCAATTTGCCTGGTTTCGATAATATTTTTCAATAATCCGTCTGCTCCTATCCTGCAGACTCCCCTGTTAACGTGGCCATGATCAGACAATGTGTTTCCCATTTTGTACCCGACAATGCAGTAGCAATCCGGATCTTTATCATTTACCAGAAAATCACGTAGTATTTTAAAGGATTCCACACCATAATAATCATCAGCATTAATCACACCGAATGGTTCCTTAATCTTTTGTGCAGTTACAAGGATTGCATGACTGGTACCCCACGGTTTTTGCCTATCGGGAGTGACCTTTACCCCTTCCGGAAGATTGGTGATCTCCTGAAAAACATAGTCAACCACTATTTTACCTTTCAGTTTTTTCACAAAACGCTCCTTTATCTGCTCCTCTATATCACGCCTTATCACAAAAACTATTTTACCAAATCCTGCACGGATAGCATCATAAATAGAATAATCAATTATAGTTTCTCCTGATGGTC
>JAUYBT010000152.1 GCA_030692905.1 Bacteroidales bacterium | reverse complement strand
ACTCCGGAGCATGCTTGGTTATCTTCCACAAGACTTCAGGTTTTTTACTTCACTTAAAACATGGGAATTCCTCGATTATTCAGGATCGCTTGCAGGACTGAAAAACAAAAAAGAGAGAATTGCTGAAGTTGACAGGTTGCTTGACCAGGTTGGACTACTTGAGGTACGCGACAGGCAGGCCAACAGATTATCTGAAAGCATGTCACAAAATGCCAAAAAGTTAAAAATTATTGATTATACCTAAATTTCTAAATTAAAAGATGCATCTGTCAGATAAAATGCTTATATTTAGTGTGTTAGAGTAAACATTAACACTCACCCAACAGATGCGAGATAAAAGTAATAAAACCATAGAATTTAGGGCAGGGAAAGCCGATAAAAATTTCACAGAGGAACGACTAACGAGTTACACAGGGTTGACCGTAGTTTCAAAATACATTCAGGCACAGGGCATTGGAAAGCTGTTAAACAGGCTGTTTCCAACCGTAAAACAAAACGCAACAAAATTCAGTACCTTACAAATTATGCTGGCTGTTGTGTTAGCTTCTATGTCAGATGTACATCGGATGAGCAGAATAGAGAATTTTACTTGCGACCCATTGATACAACATATATGGAGCTTGAAAGAAGATATAGATTACCAAGGACTTAAACTAATTTTAGTTCATTATTTTGTTGAAAATCAAACATTTATATTAAAGTTCAACGAACCATGGAATATATTAGTTGATATATATCAATCGCAAACTCTGAATATATCAACTATTCAAATTACTTCTTACAATTATTTCAATGGGAAAAAGTTTATTCTGATCAACAGCTACCTGGTAAATCAGGTAATTGCATAAGGTATTAATACTTTGTTCAGTTTGTCTTTTCGGATTCTGATTGATAAGAAAATCGATAAATCCAATTTTCAGAAGGTCAATGTTTTTGCTGGTAAGATCATATCCCACGAGGCGTATGCCGTTTATTTTCTCTTTCTTGAGATATGATCCAATTCGATATGTCTTGGAAGTACTGACAAAAATACCACTAATCTGGTCCTTTTCAAACATTTTCTGTAATTGACCATGGTAGTAATGGTGTTTATTATTCAATACAATTCTGATATAATTTCTGTCGGGACATTCTTTTTTCAGATATTCAAGGAATCCGCGTTCTTTCTCCATCATGTGTGGAGAATTTTTCAATTCTTCATCAAAATGTAAGATGGCAAATTTACCCTCTCTGGAAGCTGTCATATGCAGCAACTCTGCAGCCACCATTCCACTTCTGAACGAATCGGTGCCAATAAAGCATAGTGGTTGGGTATCAGGTACTACTGTATCGAACATGATTACGGGAATTGATGCTGCTGTGCATTGATCGAAAAGTGCCTTTCCTTCCTTAAGAAAGTTCGGCGCCATTATAACCCCGTCGGGTTCACTTTTCAAAATTTCCCTGCCAGATGCTTCAAATGAACTGCTGCTGTCGAGAGAATACAAATAGGGCTCAAAAAGAAACCCTTGCTGTTCCCATTTTGGTATTGAATTTTCAGCCCCTTCATAGGCTTGTTTCCAATATTCGTCCTGTTGATGATCCGGGATAAGAAGTGCAACTGTCCTCATTTTATTGTTTACCAGCGATTTGGCCAGCAGATTCGGTTTATAATTTATCTGCTTTATGATTTCCTTTACTTTTTGCTGGGTTGCTGCTGATACCCTGCCTCTGTTGTGCAGGATTCTGTCAACTGTGCCAATCGAAACTCCTGCCAGTATGGCAATTTCCTTTATTCCCCGGGAAGAATTCTTTTTCATGGTTAAAAAATATTTATGCAAATATATTGAAATATAAAATATTCTATATATTTGCGTTGACGTAAACGCTTAAAAATGTTTAAAAGTTTAAAATGAAGTGTACAAGTTCTTATTGCATTATGAATCAGGGATGAAAGTTCAGGTTTTTAGAAAAACATATATGCAATTAATTAACGGCATCGAAAAAAGTAGTTTTTAGAAATGCTCTATTATTCAAATCTATGAATAACAGACCAGCTTAGAATAAATAATAATAGGAGACCTTCCATTCCATTTAAGAAGATTAACATTACTTTGCCATTTGGATAACCTTAAATTCAAACAAAATTGTCTAACCAATTAATCTTATGAAATTATGAAAAATCCTAAACCAACTATTAGAGGAAAAAACACTGCATTTCAAAACTGCATGCTGTTCCTTAAACTCAGTGTGCTTTTCTGGTTTCTCGGAGCAATGCAGGTTTCTGGCTCTGTCTACTCTGAATATCCGCAACAGAACACGGTATCCGGTAAAATAACAGATAGTAACACCGGTGAACTGCTTCCTGGTGTTAATATTGTTGTGGAAGGCACCACAATTGGTGCAATCTCTGATGTTTCAGGGAAATACACCATTCAGGTGCCAAACAGAAACGCTGTTCTGGTATTTTCATTCATCGGGTATGCCCTCGAAAAAGTACCTGTTAACGGACAATCAATTATTGACATAAATTTAGTTTCTGAAGTCAAGGCACTCGGAGAAGTTGTTGTAACTGCTCTTGGTATGAAGAAAGAAAAGAAGGCTATTGGGTATGATGTCTCCAATGTTACTGGTGATAAAATTGCTACAGGAGGTGTATCGAATGCTTTGAAATCTTTAGATGGAAAGATAACCGGAGTTCAGATTAACAGCATTACTTCTTCTCCCACTTCATCGGTAATGTTCAATATTCGCGGTGCTACTTCATTACAAGGTATAATGGGTGGTTGGACTGGAAACATTAATAACCAGACTCAGCCACTTATCGTAGTAAATGGAGTTCCGGTGGCTACAAACACCGTATCGGCGAGAGCTGGTATTGACGTTGGTAACTTCATGTCATCCATAGACCCTAATGAAATTGAGAGCGTATCTATCCTTAAAGGTGCCAGTGCAGCTGCTCTTTACGGTTCATCTGCCGGTAATGGTGTTATTGTGATTACAACTAAAGATGGAAGCAAGGCTAAAAAAGGGTTAGGAATTTCTGTTAACAGCTCCACATCCATCGATCAGGCTTACAGTTCCCCTCCCATACAAAGAATTTTCTTACAGGGTGGAGAAGAAGGCGAACCAATGACTGACGATAAAAAAGGTTTTGGATGGAACATTTACGATACCAAAAACAACGTTGGTAATGTACCTCGCTGGAACCTGCTTACACAAAAGTGGGAGGAAGTTCCCCTAATAGTCCGTGGAGACCAGGATCCTTTGATGGCTTTTCTTAAAACGGGTGTAATGACCGAGAACAACGTTGCTGTAACAGGAAACTATGACAAGGGAAATTACAGGCTATCAGTTACCAACTTGGATTCCAAATCAGTTATTCCCAACAACCGTACTATTCGTAATGACGTCTCATTTAGCTCTGTGTACAAGTTGAATGACAAGCTGACTTTCACTTCTAATGCGTCATATACCAACACATTTGTTCCTAACCAGTCTCATACCTATGGCAAGAGAGAAGATAATCCACTGGCAGTTGCCATGCAAATGCCAATCAACATGCCTCCAATGTCTGAATGGAAACAGGCAAACACATATCTGGACGGTTGGGAAGGTCAATATCAAAATACACCTTATTTGAAAAATCCGATGGGAGACCGCCTGGGCAACGTAAATGCTCAGGGTTTTGACAATAATGTTGGAAAAAATAATCCCTACTTTGTAACTAACAATATCATCCGTACGTACACAAAAAACTTATTTTACGGTAAAGTGCAAATGGATTGGAAAATCGTAGATCCCCTTACCTTTACTGTGCGTACAGGTTTGAATTCTGAAAATTTTGCTTTTGAAAGAAAAGCTTCCTGGGGTGCTGAAAGAGCCCAAAAGGGTGCCTACGAGCAATCGCAATCAGTCAACCTCGGAATCAATACTGACATCTTGCTTGCGTACAATGATTATTTCTTTGACAAAAGGCTTAATGTGGATGCCTTGGGAGGTGTATCTTACGGATATTCTGAATCAAACGGCTCCGGTTTTGGAGGTAACGAGTTATCTACTCCCAATAATTATAGTTTGTCTGCCTTACCCGCATCTGTCAGACAAAATACTTCTATCTGGAGAAGCTATCCGGGGAGAAGTTATGGCGCTTATGCTACCGTTACACTTGGTTGGGAAAGTATGGTTTACCTTGAATTAACGGGTCGCAATGACTGGAGTGGTATCCTCGAATACGAAAAGGTCACTCACTTTTACCCGGGTGCGTCTTTGAGCTGGCTTGCTTCTGAAACCTTCAAAGAGAACCTGCCAGAGTGGGTAACTCTCTTAAAGATGAGAGGTAGTTATGCAGTTACAGGACACGGTATCGGACAACCTGTCAACCTGGATAGTTATGGAATATCTGGTAATGTCTGGGGGTCGTCGGCTATGGGAACCATTGGCGGAAATCTTGTGGATGTCAATATTAAGCCTGAGTTAAGTATTACCAAAGAGTTAGGTGTTGATTTGGGATTCTTTCAAAACAGAATATCCGCAAATTTTACCATCTACCAGAAAGCCCACATCAATCAGATCCAAAATCTGCCGGTAGTGGCTTCCTCCGGATTTGCCTCAATGCTGGCTAACATGGGTAATGTAACTTCTGACGGTATAGAGGCTTCTCTTACTGTTGTCCCGGTCCGGAACCGTGATTGGACATGGAGTGTCACAGGTAATGCATTTTTCAATAAATCTGTTATTACAAAGTTAGATGATCGCTTTTCCTCAAAATTCTACGGCTATGAAGCTCAGTCCATGATTGGTCTGTTTGAAGGCATTAAAGTTGGAGACCTCTATGCCCAATATCCTATTGCATATATTCAAAGTGGAAAATACAAAGGCATGGCGCTAACTGGTCCGGGTGGTATTATTGAAGAGTCTGTAGGAACTGATGCATATAGAAAGAAAAACGGATATCTTGGTAATATGAATCCTGATGCTATCTTGGGATTTAGCACTGACTTGAAATACAAAAACTGGAATCTGGGTGTCGTTACCAATTTGAGATTAGGTGGTATATTCATCTCTGAGACTCAGAAGATCCTGGTGGACGATGGTATGGCTGACCTTAACTATATATACAAAGGTCAGAAATTATGGACAGGTGGCCGTTTTAGTGGCGGGTTACCAAGTTTGCCAAACCCTGATGATTTGTTTAAGGGTTGGCAGGAACCAGGTGGGGGTAATGTGCAGTACAGAGAGTTTGTACAAGAAAATCTGTCACTCTTCAACAGTGATCCCCGATATTTTGGATACTGGAATGCTGTATTCATTGATCCCAGAAAAGATATATCCGGCCTCACCCAGGAAGAAAAGATTAACCTTCCTGATGATTACTACATCCTGAATGGAGCTGATCCAAATGCGACACTTTACTTGCCACCTTACGGAATGGAAGGAAACGAACTGTGGTCAGGAGCTCAATTCAGGACATATGACGCAACGGTTTTCAAAATTAAAGAGATTAACCTCACGTATAGTTTTAACAGATCTCTTCTTGCGAAAATCCATTGTCAGGATGCATCTATTACTTTCTTCGCTAAGAACGTAATGTTTTGGGCCAAAAACAGGATGAAAGAAGACCCTGAAACTGCTTTTAGAGATGGAGTTTCTGGTATGGGGATTGCTCAATATGGACAGCCTCCTATACGTTCATTAGGGGTGAAACTTTCATTAAATTTTTAATGTGTAATTATAATAAAAAACAATAATTATGAAAAGGATATATTATATTGCCACCGGATTGTTAATGATGGTGGTGATTTCGTGCAATAAAGATCAATTGCGAATGGACCAAAGGCAGATCAGTTTTGATGTCAATTATTTTACCTATTCTCGTTTCCAGCTTACCTCTGCCATTGTAGACATTGCTACCAGATATGGTGCTGGAGTGAAGGAAGAAGGAATGAATTACGGTACACTCTATTCATTTGATTGTTATACCCCTGAAAAGTTCTCGGAATTTTATACAACTTTTGAAGAAGACTGGAATATGGGAGGTAATCCTTACACTACCTCTTTACGTCAATTGGCTGCTGTAACTGAATTGGCAACAAATGAAGATAATATGGCAACGGTGGCTGCTGCGGATATTCTTAAATGCGTTGTTGGAGCATTTCTTACAGAGAAATATGGCGATATCCCTTTCTCTGAGGCATCGATGGGTAGAGAAGGAAATATTTTTCCTAAGTTCGATGCCCAAAAGGATGTTTATCTGAAAATGTTTGAGATGTTAAACAAGGCGGTAGAAATATTGTCTTCTGATAGTCAAGGACTTCCTGCTGACCACGATGTACTCTTTGGTGGAGATAAAGTGAAATGGTTGAAATTTGCCAACTCCCTGAAATTCCGTTTGATGGTACACTCTTATGAAGCGTTTAAGAAAGCAGGAACGGATCTTGGCCCTCAAATGCAGCAAATTGCCAGTAGTGCACAATACATGTCAACGATTGCAGACAATGCCTCGCTTGGTTTCCCGGGAAAGGCAGCGTGGGATTCCTGGTATTATACGACTGCTTTTGGGGGTACAGGTAATGACAATACCGAGCAAAAGCCAACTAAATACCTGATTGATATCATGGCTTCTTTTGATGACCCTCGTATGTATATCATCTTTGCTCCTGCACTTGGTCCAATATCTAGTTCGCCTACTAAATATACAGAAACCTTGAAGATTAATAATTATAATTATGATATCACTTACTATCCTGCCAGTCAGTTACAACCAAGTGATTTAATTGAGATTGGAAGGGATTTACAAGGTACTGCCAAGGATGCACCCTATCAACTGGATGCTAAATGGATTGGTTGCCCTAACCCATTGAGGCCTGAATTACAATATGCAGCATTGGGACTGCCGGGAACCAACTATCCTTATGACAATCGTCGTTTTACAAGTTTTTCAAAGCTTATTTATGAAAAAAATAGTGCCTGTCTCAAAGCTGTCATGATGGAATCCAGTGAAATGATGTTCTTGCTTGCTGAAGCCCGTAAGAAAGGATGGATTTCTGCAGGTACTGTTGATGGGTACTACAAAGATGGTATTAGGCTTTCCTTTGAGCGTTGGAAGATTGAAAATGGCATCAAGCCTGCTTCTCACGTTGGATCAACCAAAATTGTAGATAATTTCAATGACTACTATAATAAAGCAGGAGTAGCGCTTGATGGAACAGCAAGTGATCTTGACAAGATTACTATTCAGAAATGGCTCTCTCTGTTAGTGGTCAACCCAGTTGAAGCATTTATCGACTACAGAAGATCAGGTAAGCCTGAGTTTTTCGCTAAGATTAGTGCCTCCTTTTCTGCTTATGGTTATCCTTATCGGTATATGTACCCAAAGAATGAGTATAACAATAACAGGGAAAATTACGATCAAGCAGTTGCCGGCTTAGGTGGAAAAGACCTTCCTGATGTAAAAATGTGGATATTGAAATAATCATTCCTAGCATACAAGGATAGAATTAAAAGGGTGCTGTTGATTTATTTGACAGTACCCTTTTTTTTGAAAAGAGATAAAAATACAGGTATAACACATATGTCGGGATTTTAATAACAGTAGTTCTTATGAAGAAAAGACAAATTTCAATCACCGGAATTTCCCATAATCCGGATGAAATCAAAAACTTCTCACCCATGGAAGACTCCTATATTTTGATTCTCTCAGAACCATTTATATAGAAAATCCTGTAAATTGCAATCTATTTATTAATCAGAATAACAACCATAATCAAGCATGATCAGAAAAACTTATTCATTATTGTTAGTAGTGTTATTACTGCTAACGAATTGCACCGGAAACAACTCAGATAAGATTGAATCTAAACTGCCGGTTTATTCTGACGTTCCCTACCTCCAGGACTACAGTATAAAGCATTATTCTGATGAACCGGGAGCTGCATTGATGAAAGTCGTTTCCGACAGAAATGATGTAATACAGATTCTATCGTCAAAGGGATTACGAAAACCTTTTGATGGTGAATTCCTTTATCCGGGTACGATCGAAAACGATGTTTCATATCGGCCAATGGCAGATAAAAAGATAACCAGTATTGGTGTATATGAAAATCAACTGGTTTATCTTGATGATATTGCAGTATTGGGCAATGCCTGGGCCGGTAAATTGTATTCCAGACATGGGATGCCGGGTGCTAAATTGTTTTGCGGCGGGAAAGATTTCACTTTTCTGGTATCCGACGGGGAAACCATAAAATGTATTCAGGATTCTTTAGTGTTATGGGAAGGAAAACTCCCCGGAGCCAACATTATTGATATCAGGTACCAAAAAGACAATGACCTTTTCTGGATTTTAAACAACAATTCTTTAAGCAAGTTCTCCGTAAGTACAAAAAAAATTGAACAATTTGTCAGTGGTAACGATTTTACCAGCTTCGACTTAACAGCCGATAACAGCAAAGCAATAATCGGGACTACAAACGGATATCTTGAGTATGATGTTAAGTCAAAAAAACAGTCAGGAGAAATCAAACGTAAACTGCCTTGCACCGAAATTACGGCTATTAATGAAATTGATGGCAACATGTGGTTTGGTTCAACTTTCGGGGCATTCATGTTACGTGAAGATGGAAAGTTTAACTATTACAATGGCGAAAGATGGCTGCCCGGAGATTCTGTAAAACATATTTCGAAAGGACCGGAAAATTCCGTTTTAGTATTAACCAATAAAGGATTGGGCCAGATATGTTTCAAAAAGATGACTCTGGAAGACAAAGCAATCTTCTATGAAAAACAGGTAAGGCAACGCCATATAAGGAATGGATTTAATGCTTCATTGGAAGGAATGAAGGATGGGAACCTCTCTTCAGGGTACTTAAGGGATTCTGACAACGATGGCTTATGGACATCAATGTATTTGGGTGGAGAGATCTTCAGGTATGCAGTTACCAAATCGGACGAAGCATTACAAAACTGCCTTGAATCCCTTGATGCAATGGAGCGTCTCTATAGCATTAATTCAATTCCTGGTTTCCCTTCTCGGTCATTTGAACGAAGTGGATATATTAATGTATTATCAGATCCTGATAGATGGCAGCATGCAAAGGATCCGGAGTGGGATTGGAAAGCTACAACCAGCAGTGACGAAGCAATCGGACATATTTTTGCTTTGGGTGCAATGGCAGAACTTATTGATGTCGAATCCATGCAAAAAAGGGCTATCTTTCTGATTGATATTTTAATGCAGCATATTGTCGACCATAATATGACCCTGGTTGATTATGACGGCAAGCCAACACAATGGGGCAAATGGAACCCGGAATATGTAAATGCGCTTCCCAAGAGAGTTGGAGACAGGAAACTTAATTCTTCCAACATAATAGGAATGCTTCAGACAGCTTACCATTTTACACATAAGGAGATATATAAGGAGAAGGCATTTGAACTGATGGACAAGCATGGTTATTTAGAGAACTTAATGCTGCCGATGAATGAAAGAGTTAAGGCACCTGCCGATGCAGGCAAATTGAGAAGAGTTTTTTCTGGCTCATGGAATCACTCCGATGATGAAATGTACTTTGTTGGCTATTGGGGTTTATATCGTTATGCTTTTAATGAAGAATTAAAAGCTAAGTATAAGGATGCAATTATTGACCATTGGGAAATAGAAAGACCTGAAAAAGATGGAGCCTGGAATATATTTACGGCAATGGTTAGCAGTGAATTTGACCTAAATGAAGCTGTCTGGTATCTTCAGGAACATCCGTTGGATATGATCAACTGGGATATTATGAACAGCCATAGAAAGGATATTGAAATTATAGAACCAAATTTCAGAAATCAGACCATCAGGGAAGTTCTTCCACCCGATGAAAGGCCGGTTCAGCGACATAATGGGAATATGTTCAATATTGACAAAAAAAGAGGTAATGGGAATGGAGAGGAAAGTGCTGGAGATATTTGGTTATTACCTTATTGGATGGGGCATTATTTAGGTGTTATCACTGAACCAATTAAAAATAATTAAAATGAAAAAAACAATACAACGGATTACCCTGTTATATCTGGCATTCACAGTTGCTTCCTGTGCGACTAAAAATGACGTGCAGGTTACACAGCAGCATCAGGATAAATCCTTTATTCAGGATTACAGCATAAAGTTTCTGACTGAAAGTGCAGATGTTAAGTTGATTAAAGTAGTTTCAGACAGGAATGGCTATATTCAGATATTCTCATCAAAAGGATTGTTACGGCCGCGTGATGGACAGTTTTTGTTTCCCGGCACACTTGTCAAAGATGTTCAGGACAGGCAAACATCTGATAAAAAAATTGCCGGAATCGGAACTTATCATGATCAGTTGGTTTATATCGACGATAAAGCAGTTTTAAGCAATGCATGGGCAGGCAAATTATTTTCACGGCATATCATGCTTGGTGCGAAAATTTTTGCGGGAGGGAAAGATTTTAACTTCCTGATCTCAGACGGCAAAAGCCTGATTTTTCTGAAAGATTCGGAAAAATTGTGGGAAGGCTCTCTTTCAGGCGAAGAGGTAAGAGATATCAAGTTCGATGTTGCCAATAATCTCTTTTGGATTTTGGGTAAAGAATCAATCAGCACATTCTCTGCTGAGAAAAAAGAGATTATAAAGGTAATAAGTGGCAGTAATCTGTCATGTATAGAGCAGACATCCAATAAATTGATTGTAGGAACATCTGATGGATATTTCGAAATTGATTCAAAAACTAAAAAGCAGATCGGCGATGTTCACAAAAAAATGCCCTGGACTGAATTAACTACGATCAGTGAAATCGATGGGAATATCTGGTTCGGCTCAACCTGGGGAGCAATGATGCTTCGCAAAGACGGAAAATTTAATTATTACGTCTCAGAACGATGGATTCCTTCTGATACTGTTGTGCATATCGCCAAAGGGTCTGAAAACTCTGTACTAATTTTGACCAATAAAGGGTTGGGTAAAATCTGTTTTAAAGAAACGACGTTGCATGAAAAAGCAATGTTTTTTGAAAAGCAGGTTCGCGATCGTCATATCCGTACCGGTTTTAATGCCACTGTTTCATCTATGGTAAACGGAGATGTTACCACCGGAAGTATGGAAGATTCGGATAATGACGGATTATGGACATCAATGTATCTGGCAGGGGAAACATTCCGTTATGCCGTGACCAGATCAGACGAAGCATTGCAAAACGTCCGCGAATCACTTGATGCTATGGAACGGTTATACACTATTAACCTGATTCCCGGCTTTCCGTCGCGTTCGTTCGAAAGGCGGGGATATAAATACGAAGACAAAGCCTGGCGCAGGGCTGAAGATCCGGAATGGGATTGGAAATCAACTACAAGCAGCGATGAGGCTATCGGGCATATTTTTGCATTCGGGACTATTGCCGAACTCGTAGATGAACCGGAATTGCGTAATAAGGCAATTATGCTGATTGACACACTGATGTCACATGTCGTTAAAAATGATTTTTACATGATTGACTGGAACGGTGAACCAACTTTGTGGGGAAAATGGAACCCTGATTATGTGAATGCCCGTCCTAAAATGGTTGGCGACCGCAAGATTAATTCTTCTAATATTATAGCTATGTTACAAACCGCTTATCACTTTACGAAAAAGGAAAAATACAAAGAGGCGGCATTTTACCTTATGAATAAGCATGGCTATCTTGAAAATCTTATGCGGCCAATGAAAGAAATCGGTCGTGCTCCTGAAGATGCCGACGACTGGAGTAAAATGTTGTCAGACGGATGGAACCATTCCGATGATGAAATGTATTATTGCGGTTATTGGGGTTTGTATCGCTATGCTTTCAACGATACTTTGAAAGCAAAATATAAGGATGCGATTATTGATCACTGGGAAGCTGAACGGCCTGAAAAAGAAGGATTGTGGAATATCATGACCGCAATTGCAGGAGCAAAGACTATTGACCTGGAAGAAGCAATCTGGTACCTGCAGGAGTACCCCCTGGATTTGATAAACTGGACGGTGAAAAACAGTCAGCGAAAAGATATTGAAAAGATTGAACCGAACTTCAGGGGTCAAACCATCAAAGAAGTTCTTCCTCCCGACGAACTTCGGATTGCGCGGCACAATGCAAACAGGTTCGACCTTGATGAGAATGGCGGTGGGCGGTCAGAAAACAGTGCCGGAGATATCTGGCTTTTGCCTTACTGGATTGGGCGATATCTTGGTGTGATAAGTGAACCAGTAATCGAATAATTTTATGTTACTTCGGGAAAAGGCTAAATTTGATGAAAAATATTCTCAAATCAGATAATCTTAAAAATAACATTATGAAGCGCTTCTTCATCTGTTTCTTATTCCTGAGTTTTGGTTTGGGAATGCAAAGCTCAGCAAGTGCACAATCTGGCAATCCGGTGGACAATGTAAACCCATTTCTTGGAACCGATTTCTTTGGACATACTTTTCCCGGGGCATCACTTCCCTACTCGATGGTCCATTTAAGTCCTGATATGAATACACAGGGATGGACTTTTGCTTCCGGATATGCGTATTCTGAAAGTTCTATCATGGGATTTAGTCATTTGCATTGGAGCGGAGTGGGAATGGTTAACGGAGGGGAAATTTTGCTTATGCCTACAGTTGGTGATAAACTTCAGGTAGTTCCAGGGCCATTGGATGATCCTGATAAAGGATATCGCTCAAGGTTTGACCATGCCAGTGAATCAGCTTCGCCGGGATACTATTCAGTATTGTTAAAAGACTATAACGTAAGAGCTGAATTAACTTCAACCAGAAGAGCAGGTTTTCATCGTTATACTTTTCCAAAGTCGAACAGTTCCAAGATCATATTAGACCTGGGGCATCAAATTGGCGGCGGAGCAAAGGAAGGTCAATCGGAGCTGAAAATTGTGAACAACAATCGGATAGAAGGATCAAAAAATGGCGATCTTGGGAAAATATTTTTTGTTGCTGAATTCAGTAAGCCATTCGCTTATTATGGCACATTTGATGCCGGTTCTAAAACTCCTGAATCCGGAGGGAGCATATGGCCTTACAAGGACGGTGAAGATGGACTTAATATTGGGGCATTTGTATATTTCCGAACCTTGGAAAATGAACAAATTCTTGTAAAAGTGGGGATTTCGTACACCAGTGTTGAGGGAGCAAGGAGAAACCTTATTGAAGAGATTCCTCATTGGGATTTTGACCGAACCAGAAACGAGGCACGTGATATATGGAACAAAGAGTTATCCCGTATTAAAATTGATGGCGCCACTGATGACCAGAAAGAGATTTTTTACACTGCTATGTACCATTCATTGCTTTCACAATACATTTCACAGGATGTTGACGGAAAATACTTCGGACCAGATAAAAAAGTTCATGAAGCTAAAGGGTATGATTTTTACGGATCGTTCTCCTGTTGGGATACTTACAGGTCGCAACATCCTCTTCTGACATTGATTGCACCTGATCATGTAAATGATTTTATTAAGTCGATTGTTGCAAAAACGCAGGATTACGGTTGGCTTCCTGCTCAACACTTTCTTAATATTTTTGGTGAAGCAATGGTTGGTGATCACCTGATACCTGTTATAGTAGACGCATACATGAAAGGCTACAGGGATTTCGATGTGAAATTTCTTTACGAAGCCATGCATAAAAAAGCGCTTGAAGATCCGAAACCTCCGGTTCCGTCATACGCCGGAAGATCCGGCCTCACTTATTACAAGGAACTTGGATATACGCCTGTTGACAAAGTGACCGAATCAGTTCCAAACACATTGGAATTGACTTATGATGATTGGTGTATTGCTCAGTTGGCCAAAGAACTTGGCAAGAATGAAGATTACGTGCTATTTATGAAAAGGGCGCATAATTACCAGAATTTATGGGACAGCAAAACCCAGTTTATGCGCCCTAAGAAGGCTGATGGTTCATGGCTTGAAGAATTGAACGGACGTGAGCAGGAAATTGTGAAGGAAGGAGAACATTCCTATTACAAATATTTTGATCCTCTCCTGGTTGGCAGACGCCCGAACCGCCATTATACAGAATCAAATGCATGGCAATATATCTGGTCGGTTCAGCATGATGTACAGGGACTTATTAACTTATTTGGCGGAAATAAAGCATTTACAGCAAAACTGGACACTTTTTTTGAGATGAGCCCAAATATAACACCTCCGAAATATGTGGGAGTTGTTGGCACTATCGGGCAATATGTTCACGGCAACCAACCCTCTCATCATGTTGCTTACTTGTATAACTATGCCGGTGAACCCTGGAAAACACAACAACGGGTCAGGCAGGTATGTGAAGAACTTTACCTTAACGGCCCTGGCGGTTTGTGCGGTAACGAAGATATGGGATCACTTTCATCATGGTATGTTTTGAGCGCTATGGGATTTTATCCGGTTACACCAGGAAGTACAATTTATGCTATAGGAAGTCCTTTGTTCGGGAAGGTGACTATTGATCTTGCCAATAATAAAACATTTACAATACAGGCTCAGAATAACTCCCAAAAGAATAAATATATTCAATCGGCAACCTTAAACGGTAAACCAATAAGCAGAACCTGGATTACGCAAAGGGAAATAATGGATGGAGGGATACTTATCTTCGAAATGGGTCCGGAACCGAACAAAAAATGGGGGATTAAGCCGGAAGATGCTCCACCTTCGGTGAGTAAAAAGTGAATTCTTTTTCTTACAATGGTGGAACTACTTATATTATTTCTATTGGAATTCCAACTCGTAATCGTCAGATACCTGATGAAAAATAAGATTTTGGTTTTTTCTATCTTGTTTTTATGAATATTCTGATTATAAATAAATTGATAAAACTATTCGGTATGAAAACATTTATTAAATCAGTAACAGCAACCCTGTTGTTGAGCATTCTATCGGGCTCCCTTATTGCTCAGGATTCATACAAGACTTCACAACGTTTGTGGAAACCACAACAGGACGATATTTATTTACAAGAGGTTGCAAAAAAAATAAATACAGAGCTACCGGTTCAGGCCATAGCTGTTTATGAAGGTCGGTGTCTGGCCGTTATCGATGAAAAAATCTGGCTACTCGGAAACGACATTTTTAATATTGAAAAAAATACCCCGGTTGGAGTTAAAAGGCTGATTTCAGTGAATAATGAACTTTGGGCTCTTACCTCCGATGGTATATACAGATTTAAAAATAGTAAATGGGAAAAAATTGATAATCAGGTATTTGTTGATATTTGTGTTCATCATGGTATCTTGCATGGAGCTACGAAAGAAGAGATTTTTCATCTGGTAGACGACAAATTTGTTTCAATCAAGCCGGAAGGTGGATATTATTCCAGCGATGTGACAATGTTGATGGAAGATGGATCCCAGATTCATGCTGAGCCAGTCAGAATTGGCCCGATTACCCGGATAGAATCATACAGTGGTACGCTCCATGTTCTTCAACCCGGAAAACTTATTTTATTCGACGGAAAGGTTGTGAACAAGGATTTTATCGACTGGGGTACTCTTCCTTCCAAAAATACAAAAGATATGCTCAGCTCTGGAAGCCGCCTGTTTATCAGTACCGACAAAGGGTTGGCTGTTTTACGAGGAGCAGGCTTAGCTACTATCAAAGGGATTGATGGTCTTCCTGTTGAGAATACGACATGCCTTGCAAGCGGTTTTGATGGTGATATCTGGATTGGAACAGAAAAGGGTACAGTTCGCATGTTAAACAACGATTGGCATTATTTCGGAGCCGATCACTGGTTACCCGGAGATCATGTGAATGATATAGCTGTGGACGATCATATTGTATATATCGCAACAGACAAAGGGATTGGCATAATCCGGTATGAACCTTACACATTGCAGAAAAAAGCAGCTTTTTACGAACGTCATATTGAAGAATGGGGACATAAGCGGCTAGGTTTTACCCATGCTCTGTATAAAAAAGACGGTGAATGGGTAAGAGAAGTTAGTGATAACGACGGAGGGAATACAGCCACTTACCTGGCGGCCATGTGTTACAAATATGCTGTAACCGGAGATAAAACTGCGCGAAAAGAAGCTGTAGAATCTTTTAATGCAATGATATGGCTGGAGCGAATTACACCGATTGACGGATTTTTTGCAAGGGCAATTTGGTCTACAACTGCAGATAAGGATGAAAGGGCAACTCTGGGGTCAGGTGGATTACCTGCAAGATGGTATCCAACAAAGGATGGTAAGTGGTTCTGGAAAGGTGATACCTCCAGTGATGAAGTTACTTCACATTTTTATGCTGTATCATTGTTTTACGATTTAGTGGCAGAGGGTAAAGAGAAGGAGATGGCGAAAGAACATTTGAACCGGATTGCTTCCTACATTTTAAAAAGTGGTTGGGTTTTACCGGATATGGACGGAAAGCCAACCCGATGGGGACGCTGGAATCCGGAATATCTCCTTAGGCCTTATGGTTATGCCGATCGCGGACTCAATGGGCTGGAGGCATTAACATTTATGCAGACTGCACTATCCATTACCGGAGATAAAAAATTCAAGGCAGGTTATCAGCAACTTATTGGTTGGGGTTATCATCAGAACACCTTGCGTCAGAAAAATATTTTCCCTCCTGAAAGTATTGCTCCATGGGATGATGATCTTGCTTTTGAAAGCTATAATACATTATTCCGGTACTGTGATGATCCAAACTTCCGGTCGGTTTATCTGCGCAGTCTTGAACGTACATGGGAGGTAAAAAGAATGGAGCATTCACCCTGGTTCAATTTTTCGTATGGAGCAATAACCGGAAATGACTGCGAGCTTGAAGAATCAATGAAATATTTGCGCGAATGTAAATTAGACTGTATTGAATATAATTTCCAGAATTCACATCGCGACGATTTATTTTTAGAACCAGGTTATACTTCCTATGAGGGAAAAAAGCGGGCTTTTTCACCGCGTGAATCTTCAAGTCCAACTGTGCTCGATGGAGGAGTTAATGGGAATGTTGTCAGGGAACCAACAGAATTTTTAAGGGATTACTGGATGGGACGTTATAATGGATTTATTCAGCCGCCTACCACCAATAATCCTGAATTGATTTCTGTAGATCGATCAGAATTAAGACAGCAGGGTGCAAAACCTTATGACGGTCCGGGCAGACCTGTTTTGTATTAGATTTGATTTTAAAAAAATGTACCGATGAAAAGAAACTCAGTTTTAATCTTTGGTCTGTTATCATACTTCTGTTTAGTAGGGTGTAAAGAAAAAAGCAATGTTGCGTCCGTACCAATTACAAATGCCAAAGGACAACAAGTTTATCAGGATATGCCTTATTTACAAGACTATAGCGTCAGGTATTATCTGAAAAAAGAGCGACATACGTTGAAGCTTTCTTCTATCTCTTCAAATCGTGACGGGCAAATACGGATTTTGTCAGACAGTGGGCTCTTAGTCCCCGATAATGGAAGCCTCTTCTATTCCGGGAAATTAATTCCGGATATTTCCTATCCTCCGTTGATATCCAAAAAGATTTCAGCCATCGGAACTTACCGGAATCAGACCATTTATTTAGATGATCAACAGGTATTCAGCAATGCATGGGCAGGTAAAATACAAATCGAACATGGGTTACCTGGAGCCTCTGTTTTTGCCGGAGGGAAAGATTTTCAATTTTTGGTTTCTGATGGAGAACATCTTGTTTACCTTGATCAGGACGGGAACAAACTCTGGACAGGTTATTTTAAAGGTATCAGACAAATTCTTTATCAGGAAATGAAAAACAGCTTTCTTCTCATTTCGCCGGAGCTTGTAGCTGAATTTACCCCGGGGCAACCGATAATAGAACTTTACAAAGGTTCGGGAATTACTTGCGCTGCATCTATCGGAAATAAAGAAAAAATTATCGTTGGTACAACAGCGAGTTATTTCTTTCTTTCTGACAATAAAATCATACACAACGTTCCCTGTCCAGAAATTACCAATATAAAGGAAATAAAGGGACAACTCTGGTTTGGTTCTGTCTTGGGAGCATACCGGCTAAACACTGACGGGAAATATAGTTATTATGCCGGAGAGCGATGGCTTCCGGGAAACCGGGTCATTGCCATTGAATCCGGACCTGAGAACAGTATTCTGGTGCTTACGGAGAAAGGACTTGGCCAAATATGTTTTAAAGAGATGACCCTTGAGGATAAAGCAATGTTTTTTGAAAAACAGGTCCGTGAAAAAAATATCCGGTATGGGTTTAATTGCAGTGTCAGCCGATTGCCTCAAGGATATTCATCGGCTCAAATGGCATCGCAACCAAGCGATAACCTTTGGACTGGCATGTATCTGGCAAGCCAGCTTTTCCGCTATAAAGTAACCGGTTCGGAAGATGCGAAGCAAAATGCTTATGAAGCTTTTGAGGCAATGGAAAGGTTATATACCGTGACAAATATCCCTGGACTTTTTGCCCGTAGTTTTGAACGTGATTATAAAGTTGAAAATACCAAAGAAGACGGGTGGGAGAGAAAGGAGCTTTTATCTGGCAGTCCGGCAAGTTTATGGCTTCCTGCCAGTGATCACCACAACTGGACCTGGCGTTCAACTGCCAGCAGTGATCAAACGGTAGGGCAGATTTTTGCCCTGACAATGGTTTTGGAACTGTCTGACGATGAACAGTGGAAAGCACGGGCCCTGAAATGTCTGGATGATCTGATGGGATATATTGTAAAAAATGACCTGTATATAATTGATGTTGATGGCGAGCCTACACTTTGGGGGAAATGGAATCCTGACTATGTAAATAAGTTTCCAGTTAACGTCGGCGACCGCAGGCTTAATTCATCAAATATTATTGCATTTTTACAGACGGCCTACAGATTTACTGGTAAAGAGATCTACAAAAATAAGGCGAATGAGTTGATAGAAAAATATGGTTACCTCGAAAACCTGACCCGTCCCATTTCTCAAATCGGCCCCTCTGAAGCTGATGAGATAAGTAAAGTGCTTTCTGCGGAATGGAACCACTCTGATGATGAAATGTACTTTTTGGCTTATTGGGGATTACAACCATATGCATTCACTGCTGAACTGAAAACAAAATTTCAGGCAAGTATTAAGGATCATTGGGAGGTTGAACGTCCCGAAAAAAATGCACTCTGGAACTTCACTTATGCAATGACCGGGGCAAAAGATTTTGACCTTGATCAGTCGATCTGGTTTCTGAAATCTTATCCATTAGACTTAAGAAACTGGGGAATGCAAAATTCACACAGAAAAGATATCGAGGTTCTTCCAGCCAATTTCAGGGGACAAACCACCCGGGAGCTGCTCCCCTTAAGTGAAATTCCACTCTATCGGCATAACGGGCAAATCTTTAATCTGGATTCAGCCGGTGATGGAAATTCCCTAATCAGCGCCGGGGATGTATGGCTTTTACCATATTGGATGGGACGTTATTTAGGAGTGATCATGTAACAAATTTGCAGCATTCGTCTGAGTGTTTCAAGTCTGAAGTATATAGCTAAGAACTTATGTCAGGCAACAATGCTAATAACAAAATACAAAACAATACTATCAGGTGAATGAGTGATGGATATGCCTGCTTTATTCATTTAGTTTGAAATTTAGAATTATATATTCCCTTATGATTTGATGTGATTTGTTTTTTGGAATTTTCCAGAAATCTGATCGCATAATTTAATGAAATCTGTAACCCTACTATCCGGTGTTCCCGCTTCTATATCAGCGGCCACAATATCGCAAGGTCCATAGTTTTGGGCGATTTGCTCAAGATCTGTCCAGATTTGGCTGATAGTTTTATTGGCAACATCCATAGGGGTGTACATTATTGCACGCCGTGGTTCCGGGAATAGGGTACGGGCTTTCTCCAGATCTGAATCAATACCCATGTCAATGTATGCAACTCCGGGTACTTTTGCATAATGTTCAAGGTAAGGAGTGGCACTCCATGCACAATTATGGATTCCGATAACTTCGAATGCAGCAGCAATTTTTTGATCGAACGGTAATAAGAACTCCTCATACAATCCGGGATTTACCATATTAACAAGGCAGTTGCTTACAGTGAAGAACGATAGTGTATCATCATATCTTTTTTGTTCTTGCTGCAACCTTTCTGCGGCTTCAATCATGGTTGTGCAAACACAATCAAGCAGATGCTTTGTCCTTTCGGGAACCATATACATATCCATAAAAATATCCTGGCCGCGAAGTCGTTGGGCATTGTTTAGCACACCCTGCCAATTCATATACCCGGCGATTTTGCCTTCATGTTCTCCAATCCAGGCAACTTGTTCCATAAACGAAAGAAAGAAAGCGTTTTGGTCAAGATCTGGTGGTGTAAGGTTTTCAAGTTCATCTTTAGAGAGATACTGATGTTCAGAGGTTGGCCATTGTTCCTCGTTATACCTGATTGGAATTCCATAAATCGCAGCAATAGCAGATGCTCCATAAGTGCCTGTTAGTAAGTCAATTGTATTCTCACCTACGTATCCTATCGGAGTTTCAGAAAATCGTTTATTTAGTTCAATATACATTTCTATCCTGGTTTGTCTACGATAGTTCGGATCGGTATGCCATTGTTCTCCAAAGTCTATTCCCAGAACTGACCTGTACCATTTAGGAGTAAATCCGATTTCCGGTCTCAGAAAAGGGAGATATCCGGAAGCCGGACGTCGTGTTGCCGGAGCACCGGGAGCGATATAGCTGATTAATTGTTGTTTTATTTCCATACAGAGGATACAGTTCTTTCATTGTGAATGATGGTTCTTTTATGGCAAAAATGTTGGTAACAGGCTGTCAGTTACTTTTTTTTCAACAACCAGATATCACATACCTTCGAATGTTGCCGCCAATTCAGGTGCGATTCCTCCGGTTGGTCGAAGGATACTTCAATCTTACCATCGCTAACATATTTCTGAGACAATTGGAACTCTTTAAACTCCTCAAGCCCTTTATTATAGATTGTTGGTTCAATTCGTTCTCCATCGACCCTTAACAGAGCATCACCAAATCCTGAGATCCGGATGATGTAACGTCCATTTGGGTCAAGATCAGGATAATGAAGTTTAGGAAAGTTCTGGAATAATTGTGTTGACAATCGTTTCCGGCTCATTCCGTTGTCCCACCAGGCAAAATCAGTTGCATCATCGGACCCGGTTTTCACATGCGGCCCCTTTGATATATCTGAAACATTGTCGTAATAGCTGCCGGGACCGGGATTTTCCCATGTACGGATAATTTCAAGGCGATCGAGTTTATCTTTCTCTGAAGGCATCCTGCGAATTTTTTCGAATTCATCGGCCAGCCACCATCGGTTATTTAAAGGATAATCAATAAAATCGAGAATGGCTCCCCGTTCGGCTCCACTGGCATTATACTTTTTTACACTAGTCTGCATGCCAATAAATTGAAATAAGGCCTCGCAATAATCAACTATCTTCTGTTTTAATTCAGGCGAAATTGGTTCTTTATCAGCTCTGTTTACCATTGTTAATGCATCTTCCATTGCTTTTTCTGATCCAATTTTATCAGCCAGTGTAAGAATGGAATTGGCTTTTTTCTCAAGATCTTGTTCGTATATTTTCCGACGTTTTGTGTAAGTATCGTAATATGAACGCATAACTAATTGTTGCCAACGCCAGTTTCCCTTCAGTTCCGGATGCTTTAATTCAAGGTTCTGCCAGAAAGCAAAAGTTGTTTCCACACCGCCGTTTTCTTCCAACGGTCCCACCCAGTTTCGCTCCAGCGCTAAAATTCCGTCAGCACCGGCATCTGCCACCGACGAACCGAAAAAGAAACGGGAATATTCCACCATCACTTGACGGACATCCTTTTTAGGATTCCAGGCCATCTGGCTCCATACAACTTTGTTCACATCGTCATGCACACCATCGGAATAGGAAAGAAACCCGTCGGTAAACGGAGCAAAACGATTATGGATTTTTGCGTAATAAAAAGGCTGCGGATTACAAACCTCACGTCCTTCGGTGAGGGCATAAGCCTGATCCCAGTTCTCGGCAGGATATTGGCAGCGCACGGAATGTGTAAGATCGGGGTAATGGCGATGTTTGTATTTTTCAGGCAACCGGAAACGTGTTGCCGCCATATCCGGGCTACTAGGTCCCGATACCACACCGGCCAGCCAATCCGGGCTGTTTTTTTTGAGATATTCATAAAAATAATCAACCTCCTCATCGCTAAAGCCTTGAAGGGAAATCCAAAGGCCGGCATTGGGATGGTATTTCTTAAGCTCTGCAGCAACTTCCTTCAGGAAAGGCATAACAAATCTGGGATGATTATTGCCCGGATCGCCACCTGGAAAAAATACGCCATCGAGCCGCGGACAGTTCTTATAAAACCCGGCATGCTTTTCTACCTCTGCCTTAAATTTTGAATCATCAGCCAAGTCAACATCAGCCGGGGTCCATACCCAATAATCAAGCCCGTAATTATTGCATATTTCACTCATCTTTGTATTCATCTCATCTCTGGGCACCTTCATATTTGGACCCAGCGGACTATCCTGAAAAGGAATGTTTTCAATACAGTTTGACCCGAACAGGGCCAGCTCCCGGATATATTTATCGAATTGACTAACCGTCCATGCATCCCACGAATTAGCGGTATTGCGATACCCCAACTGATGTCCCCGAATAGAATAAACCGGCGAGGTAGCAATTTCATTTAACTTATTGAACGATATTTTATTCCTGGACAGTTCGGCTGTTCGTAAAAACTGCCCGACAGCGAAGATCACTCCCCGTTGATCAGCACCAATCAACCAGAGAATCTCTTTCCCATCCGATTTGTCAAGGTAAATCCTGAACCCTTCGGCTTTGGTTTCCGGTAAGTTTTCTCCAGCCCGTTTAGGCACTGCTATTCCATAAATCTCATCATCATTAATTGTTACTAAAGCAATTATTGCAGCTTTTCCCCATTTTGAAGTGAGCTGAAGGGTTATCGAGGTTCGCTGAGCCACTTCTTCCTGTAAAACCCTGATAGCTGTTTTCCTAACAGGAGAATTAATTTTTGAGGAAGCAATAATTGCAGCCTTGCTTAAATCTGTTGTCTGAGCTGGCACAACTCCTGCGGCTAACAATATAAAGGCTATTAAGAAAAACCGGATATTTTGAAACTGAGTCTCCATTTTGAGTGATTTAATTAGTTTAATTACGTAGACAGAATAATTTATGAAAAAGAAAAATACAACTCGTAGCTAATCATTTTGATTTAGTTAAAGGCAATGCCGTTTTTATGATTCTAGTTGAAATAATACTTCCTAAATCAGGGCCATAAAAGCTTACGCTTGATTCATACCCTTCGCCATTAAGATATTGGTCGCGGCTGAGAATATAACTTATCCATTCGTTTGCAAGTCCTCCGATTGCAACATATTTTACACCACTGCTTTTTATTGATTTTTTTACTCCCATGCCCAATTCTGCAGTCATTTCGCCCGGTACTCCCGATAAAAGCAAATCTCCAATTCTTACAGCTCCCAATCCTACTTCTGTCGGACCTAACATTTCCATTACAATTTTTACCGTATTTTCATTCAAACCATATTCCTCACCTCCGGTTTTCATAAATGATGGATGTGCAGAATGTTCGGGCAATTTGATCACATTATAGCTGTATGTTAACTCTTTAACTTTTTTAGTTTTTATCTTATTAAATAAATCAAAGGCTTTAGCCGCTATTTTTTTGCCATAGATTTCAATTTTTTGGTAGCCATTATTTGCTCCGTCCAGTACTGGTGACTGGTCTCCTTCTGCGCCATTGTAAAACATTGCTGTTACTCCGTTCCCAATTAAGTTCTGAAGTTCGCTTTGCAGGTATCCCGGCCATTCAGCAGAGACCAACATATCTTTTCCACCCAGAAAAGTAGGATGTGCTGTCCAGTTTACCAAAACGGCCAGCGGTTTACCATTCGTCAGGTCAATCCTGGTAACAGTAAGCTCTTTATCAACATCAGGATCTTTTCGCCGGTTGCGGTTAAGTCCGTCAATGAGCCAGCTTCCTGTTCCGACTTTGACTGTTTGATAGTTTCGGTCAGCATCGTTGATAAGTGCTTCAAGTTTATCCAGCAGAAATGCAAGCAGTTCCGGTTGAAAGATTCCAATTTGAGGACTATTCAGGAGGTTCTTACTGTTCAGCGCGGCCATTTCGAGGTTCCCGTGTGAATGACTGGGCAATAACATTATATTTTTCATGCTCCATCCGTGATGTGAAATTCTTTTGATCAGATCACTTTTCACATTTGATGGAATACCCAGAATATCAAGTGTTATGATGGCATACTTACGGTTATCCATTTGCAATACCAAAGCTTTAGCCCAAATATGGTCATGGATTGCTTCTGCCGGCTTATTCATCCGTTCGCCGTAACCACCTAACGTATATTTCATCTCAATCGGAGGCGTAATATCTACAGATGATACGCTCGCAGTCAGATTAGTTCCCTTTGAAGGGAAACTGATTGCTAATAACAATAATACACTTGTAATTAAAAGTAGATTTTTCATCGCATTTCTATTTATTATTTATCCTGACCCAAATACTTGAGCGAGGCGCCATTCTTAATTTGATCTCTTTGCCTTCTGTAGGAATTGGTTTCCCCGAAAAGCCATCAACATACTCTGCTGCCTGTGGAAGCCGAATGTTTACATTCGTATTCTCCTGATTGTAATTATGGATAATAAAACTACGATTGGAAAGTTGCTGCATTGAAACCCGGGATGGTGCATCAATAACAGGTTCATCCACCGAATGAAATGCAGAACGTATGGTATTAACCCATGGTTTTGGAAGTTCGAGCAATCCCAATTGTCGCGGACAAAGCAAAACTTCGCCCACTTCATCAAAATCTTTTTGAGAAAAAGTATGTGAATTAAGTACAAAAACAGTTCTGCTCTGATTCTGAATCAGGAAGGGATTATTGGCCGGATCTGCTGTCTGAAGAAGAATATCGGCCCCATCCGGAATGATTTGATAATCCATGTTTAATGGGAATTTCAACTTTTGAGGATTGCCCTCTGAAATTATTGTTTCTGCTACAGATTGTACCCTTGGCAGAGGCCATTTAATTTGGGCAAGTTGCGCCAACTTTTCGCCGCAATTGGCATTTGCAATAAAACCCGTTGTCATTATTATTTTTGCCCCATTATCTAAAGATTTCATAATTTTCGCCAGCATATCATGGTCAGTTGCGGCTTGAGTTGGCAAGAAAATTACTTTAGCGTTTTCGGGGTATTTCGAATCGGGGACAAGTGAAACGCCAAACATCCCAATATAATCCAACAGGTAAAGATCACCCCCGGCATCGCTATTAGGTGTTTTATATCCTACAACGCCCTGAACAGGATTTTTGGCTATTGTTTCAGCCAAACCGGCAAGTTTTTCAAAATCTTGTCGCAGGAGATGATGACCAGGATGACCTGTTACAAAACTATCGAAACTAAAAATTACCAGTTCTTTTGCTCCGGCAAGTACAGACTGGTAAGCCTGTTCGATAAAATCATAATCGGTACAATCTCCATGATCGAACCATGCACCTCCGATTTTATTTCCCACAAGGGTCGAAATCCAACGGAAATTAATAAATCCTTCGTAGGGTTGAACAAAACCATAGCGCTGGGTAAATTGTCCGCGTGTTTCAGTACCTACCCAAACCCCGTCAAATAGTTTTGGTTCACTTACAACATCGTATCCGAAAAGATGAAAACGGTCGTACCATTGGGGGTATTTTATGATGATCTTAATTGCCGGATTCTTCTCTTTGGCTGGCTTTATAAAAACTGACTGTGAAAGCTCTGTTAAAAGTGACCGCCTATACTCCGACCAGCTCCTGTCTCCTTTGGCACTCTTCGATTCCAGGCTTGTATCGGCAGTACAAAGGAAGTCATCAACAATGAAAGTGCCGAAAAATGGTGCTGAGTCCTCCATTACTTTTCGCAAGTCGTTTTGAGTTTTTGGATTTTGCCAGTTGAACCAGGTCAATGGTCCTTCCTGGGGTACACCAAAATCATCTCCCGGTACTGTAGCAATACCACCCACAACCTCGAATCCGTTCTCTTTTAAGAATGAAACACTCCTACTTATTACCTTTAAAGAAATGACTAATCCGCTGCGGTAAACTTCCATATAAACTTTTGTTATCCCATTACAACGCAAAAGAGATACAACTTCCCGCCGGCCTGTTTCTGTGGTAAACATCTGCTCGACAGTTTGGGCGGTGACATATACACTTAAGCGTAAGTCCGATTTTTTTGCAACCGCAAAATTCCAGATATCATCTGAAGCCTGTTTCGATTGTTTGCAGCCCGGAATTAAGACCAGGGCAAAAATGATTAATGCGATACTTAGCGTTTTCATACTATAATCAATATTACTTTGAGACCTCAATTTTCCAATCCATAAATTCAACCCAATACTGTTGTTTATCAGGTCCCCCGGCTGCCAGTCCAAGGTCAATTGTATCAGCAATACCTGGAATGTCTGTAGTACGTCTTTCAATTATCCAGTTTTTTCCATCGAGGCTTATGTAACCACTAAAGCTATTGCCATGACGTACAATTTTAAGATAAATGGGTGTTTGGGAATTTTCCGGAAGATTCTGACTGCTTGCTTTGTGCATACAACCGTTTGCAAACTCATCGTATTCAATTCCTGCACGTCCAGGGGTACCGAATACCAGTACAGAACCTTTACTTCCTGGCTGTACATCAAAACTTTGAGAAATATTGTTACGTACAAAGAGTCCCGAACGGAACCACTCGTGCGTACGATCTCCGAACCTATTGATTTTTACTGTTGCCACGAAATCACCTTTAATTCCTTTTAAATAAACAGCCGCGTAAGAATCTTCAGCATGGTAGAAATCCGAACCACCGGCTGTGATTTTAAACCTATTAGCTTTGGTATCTGCCTCAATTTCATATGGTTTTGCCTTTGCTGAACAATATTGATGTATTTCCATCCGGGAGATATCAAGGGTTACAGCTTCAAAAACCGTCAGATTTTTCTCCGCACTGTTTTCAATCCATAGATTATGGTTCCCAATAGGAGGTTCAATTTCAAAACTAATCTCCCTCGACTCTTTTCCTTTCAGTTCAATTGAATGGCTTTCAACTTTCGAATTATCGAGAAAAAGCGTAGCAATCATTTTCCGGGGTACTGAAGTCAGATTTTTCGCGGTAGCGGTTGCTTTAAGTTTCTCTCCTTTTAAAAGCTGGCTATCCGATAATTTAATATCTTCAAAAACAACTGATGGCTTATTTCCTTCAATTTTAACAGACTGATAAGGTGTTGAACCGATTGCCAGCTGATGATCCCCTTCCTCATAAATTCTGATCTCAAATTCAATTCTTCGGCTATTGTTTTTTATAACCGGAAAAAGTTTCTTTTCATAAACCTTTCCGTCAAGATAAAGTTCTATTGATGCTGCTCCTGTTGCTCCCCGGTTAAAAACATCTGCTGAAAGGTGAATAGCGCTCCCGGCAACAACTGCTCCAGATGCTGATTTTGATGCAGCTTCAATCTTAGGGTCGCTTACTTCAAACACCGGGGCTCCATCAATAATCGTTTCCGGGGCATTAACAGGGGCATCGATTTTGAAATTATTCCGGTAGATATTGTCCTCGATAAGGGCTGCACAAAGTTTCATCTCACCCTGTTCAAGGTTGTAAAAGATATTCTCCTCCGAAGTCCAGTCTGAAGACATATTGTCAAACCAAAAACCGACATTATCGTTAAAGAATCCTGCGTGCACATCATGAATCAGGTTTCTTCGGACAACAGAATTGAAAGTCAATCCGGCAGTTTTGATGGCACCCGAGTCATCAGCATCGCGCTGAACATCATCGAGGTGGTTATACTCAACGAGATATCCGCCATCAATCGCCTCTTCCTGATTGGCCCAACCACCAATGTCGATCCCGTAACGGCCTCTCGTTTTGGTAATGTAGTTATGCGAAATTGTAGTCATTAAGGTATAATCAGCATAAATATTTATGCCTCCGCAATCGTAAAACTTATTATAAGATATGATGGTCTCCCTGATTATTTCCCTTCCATCACCAGGTTTGGCAGGACCGTTTACATAAATACCGCCGTTATCTAAAGTTTCGAAATAATTATTGAGAATACGGGTTTGGTAACAACCCCTTTTTACGGAGATCCCTGTACCATTGCACGAACGAACTTCTCCTCCAACAAATTCACAAGCATGGGCAAACTCATAGCTGATTGCGCAGTTTCCGGCAGTTGCACCCTCAAAGGTCAATCCGTAAAATCGTAAATTACGGACAGGTTGTCCCATCTTTCCACGAACCTCGACTAATTGGTTTATTATTGGGACTCCTGCTTTAACCTGATTCGGATCATTAATTCCATTTGCCGGGATATAGCTTATCTCCTTCAGTTTCTTATCGAAAAACCACTCTCCGGGGGCATCTAGTAGAGCTTTTACATTTTCAACATAATACCGTGGCGGGACAATTACAACTCCCTCCTGCGGTGATCTGAAAGTGGCAATCCCGTTTTTTTCATCCACATTCGTGATTGTATTAATACCAGTATGCCAGCGTAAAAGCATGATCACACGGTTGTCCTCCATCTCTTTCCACGATTTGATTTCTCCCTTGTTAAAATAAAGTTCACCTGTTGTTTTTGATATAGCCGGAGGGACAAAATAACCTTCATTTGGGGTGCGGGCAAGTACTTGTCTTTTACCGTTTACCATAAGCATTGCAGCAGTGTCGGCATAAAATCGGGTAGTCCATATTTTTCCGGTCTTCTTCCAACCCAAGACAGAAGCTCCTCCTGAAATAACAGATTTCTCGCCCGGATAAGCAGCATAGGTTACATAATGGTCTTTAAGTTTATGGTATTCGAAGGCACCTGTGGGAAGATTAGTTTCAACCCTTTCTCCACCATCATCAGGCTCAAAAACCAGTGGTTGTTTTAATGAATAGTTGCCTTCACGGATGTAAACAAGAATATCCTTACCTCTTCCTAATGGATGTGGCGAACCAATCCACCTTTTCTCGACTGGTGGATCCTTCGGGAAAAATACCTTCGATTTCAATTCACGTACCGCTTTTTGTGATCGTTCGATGGTTAAAAATGGACCATCGGTTTTAGCGGCATTCGGTTCTGGTAGAGTTCCGGACCAACTATCGTCCCCCTTAAGGGAAACATAAAAATCTGCCTTTTCGGGGTAGATGAATTGTTGCCATTTCTCACCTCTAAGGAGTTTCCCATCATTGGGCTGATCTGGAGTTTGTGAAAATGAACAAAGACTAAGCAATCCTGCAAAAAGAACCAGCCAGGATAAACGTAAATTAACCCAAAATGAGTCTCTTTTATTAAGTTCGGATGGAATCCTCGTATTTTTAAATGA
>JAUYBT010000051.1 GCA_030692905.1 Bacteroidales bacterium | reverse complement strand
CTTTTCATCTCATTGGAAAGCCTGGTTCTTAACTCGTTAAGTGCTTTCTCGGGGCTCTCTTTATATAATCCGAAAAATTCCGATACCTCGATAGGTTTCCCGTAAACAACTGTCAGAACCTGTCTATACCTGCTGTAATTTGAGAATTCAAGTCCTACGGGTATTATTTTTATTTTGAGATTAAATCCTGTTGCTTCATCTGATTGAAAAGCAACCCGGCAGATACCTTTTTTTAATTGTCTCAGCCTTCTGAATCCTGCATGATCTCCTTCAGGCAAAATTACGAGGCCATTTTTGTTTTTCAGTACATCAATTGTCTTTGTGAATATTTCATCATTGCCTTTAAGGCTGCGGAATCCATCCCTGATCCTGAAAACAGGCAGTATCTTAAGGAAATAGAGGATGGAGGCAATTGTTTTTCTTTTAAAAATATCGGCTCTTGCAAGAAAAACCAGATGTCCCTTCTGTGTAAAAAGAACTGCAAGTGCGTCCATCAAAGCATTCTGATGGTTAGGGGCAAAGATCAGATGATGGTCAGGGTTAATATTCTCGCGGCCAAGAACTATGACTTTTCTGTAGAAAACGTTATTATGCCAAAAACCTGCGACAGATTTTAAGAGCGCATATCTGGCCGAATACTTCTCAATATTTTCCTTCCCCATTTAATAAAAAAATATATGGCTTGAAGTTGTAGAGTGCAAGATAAAAAAAATGAAATGCTGCTGCTAAAAACAGAAATACTTTAACAACATTTTTGAGAATATTAAGTCTTTATACCACCATTTTAGCGGTCGTTGAAGTCCTCTTTCAACTTATCTATTACTCTTCTCTCTTTTTTTGTAGGACGACCAGAACCTTTGTCTCTGTAACCGGTTTCCACCGATTGCCGGATATCCAGTTTAGCTTTTTCCTCTTCAGTTGTCAAATCTTCAACAAATAGTTCTACAAGCTTTGCTGACACGCGGTTTTCAACAGGCTCGATCACTTTATATGTGTAAATAACCGGAGGCTTTTTAACAATAATAATTTCGTTCTTTGTAATCATTCTTGAGGGCTTGACCTGAATATTATTAATGATGATTCTACCCTTCCTGCATTCATCGGAAGCAATACTCCTGGTTTTATAAAGTCTGACTGACCAAAGGAATTTATCAATCCGAACAGGTTTATTATCAGCCATTTAGTCAGGATTATTTTGGAAGAGGTTTTCCCGGGTCTGATTCTTTTTCGGGAGGAGTTAATTTTCCTGCTTTATTAAAAGCGGTCATTGTCAGTTCAATTCCTGCAAATGCAAATGATCTGATCATCCCGATCACAATGTTTGTTCTTTCCTCCATGAATTTTTTTTCTTCGGCGTTCCATATGCCAAGAACAAAGTCGACCTGTGCTCCTTCCCGGAAACTGCTGCCGATACCAATTCTGATCCTGGGGTACTCGTTTGTTGAAAGTATAGTGCTGATATGCGCAAGCCCGTTATGGCCTCCATCGCTTCCCTTCGGTCTTATTCTTATACTTCCAAGGGGGAGGGCAATATCGTCAACAATAACAAGCATGTTTTCGACAGGAATATTTTCCTTTTTCAGCCAGTAGCTCACGGCATTGCCACTGAGGTTCATGTATGTGGAAGGCTTTAGCAGAATAAGTTCACGCCCTTTGTATCTGACCCGGCAAACAGCTCCATAACGCCTGTCTGTAAAAGAAATATTGGATGCCATAGCATCCAATACTGTAAATCCTATATTATGACGGGTATCTTTGTACCCTTCCCCGATATTTCCCAAGCCAACTATCAGATATTTCATTAAGCCTGATTGTTGTTAAAAATGAATAGGTTCTACTCAGCTGCCGGAGTTTCAGGTGCTGCTTCAGCAGCGGCTTCAGCAGCGACTTCAGCTGCAACTTCCGCATCAGTTTTCTGTACAACACGCGATGTGGCAATTGTAAGAACCATTGATTTTCTCGGATCAAGTAATTCTATCTTTTCGTATGACAGATCACCAACTTTTAATCCCTCGTGAATTTTTAAATCAGTAATATCAATCGGAAGAAATTCAGGGAGATCATTTGCTAAACCTTTTACTTTCAGGGTTCTTCTTTTAATACTTAGCCTTCCACCTGCTAAAACACCTACAGAATCGCCTGTAACTTTTATAGGGATACCAATAACCACCGGTTTATTGTCAAATATCTCAATAAAATCTGCATGTAAAATTTTATCATTAACAGGGTGGAACTGCATATCTTTCAGGACAGCTTTATACTCTTTATCCTCAATGCTCAGTTTAACCATATGAGCTTCGGGTGTATATACCAGGTTTTTAAAACTGTTCTCATGAGCATGGAAGTGAATATTCTTTTCTTTTCCATAGATAACACATGGTACATTCCCTGTTTTTCTGATTTGTTTAGAGCTTTTCTTCCCCAATTCTGTTCTGAACGTTCCTTTAATTTCTATTGTCTTCATTTGTCTAAAAGTTATTGTGCTACTAAAAGTTATCAACCCGATAACTCCCCATTACACGTTTAACATTAATTAAAAAATTGGCCTGCAAATATAGGACAAAGGAATCAGAATAAAAAATTTGTACTTATTGACTGATTTGAAGTGACAGCCTGGATAGTTGTAGCAAATATTTCTGCTATTGAAAGCACTTTAATTTTTTTGGAATTGTTAACGAATGGAACTGAATCGCTCACTACAAGTTCCTCAATAGCTGAATCGTTGATCCTATCTACTGCATTACCTGAAAGTATAGGGTGTGTAGCGAATGCCCTTATGCTGGTAGCTCCACGCTCTTTCATCATATTTGCTGCAAGAACAAGTGTGCCGGCGGTGTCTACCATATCATCAATAATAACCACATTCCTTCCTTCCACCTCACCGATTACCGACATCTCTTCTATCACATTTGGTTTTTTACGGAGCTTATAGCACAGGACCATTTCTGACTGAAGATGCCTTGAGTAGGCATTAGTTCTTTTTGATCCTCCCATGTCGGGGGCTGAAACTGTAAGATTCTTAAGTTTCAGATTTTCAATATAAGGAGCAAATATTGCGGAACCGAAAAGATGGTCAACCGGGACGTTGAAGAAGCCCTGAATCTGGTCAGCATGAAGATCCATGGTGATCACCCTGTCGACACCGGCAGTGCTCAGGAGATCGGCCGATAACTTCGAACCAATCGAAACCCTTGGCCTGTCTTTCCTGTCCTGCCTGGCAAAACCATAATATGGTATAACAGCAATTACTTTGTATGCGGAGGCTCTTTTGGCAGCATCAATCATTAGAAGCAGTTCGAAAAGATTATCGGCGGGAGGATTTGTTGACTGAACAATAAAAACCATGCAGCCTCTGACTGACTCATCAAAACAGGGTTGAAATTCTCCATCGCTGAATTCTGTTACTGAACTTTTCCCGAGTTCGATCCCCAGTTTATCTGCAATCATCTGAGCCAGATGCTGAGAAGACCTGCAGGAAAAAAGTTTCATTGGTGCTGTTCCAAACATTTTCCTATTATTTAGCCGTTAAGTATATCAATCAAATTTGAGTACAAAATTAAAAATTCCTGCCGATATCAGGAGCCATTTGAAAAATTGTTCATAGATTTTTCAATATAGTTCAGTATTTCATCCCTTCCGCTGCCATCAACCGCTGATGAAATAAAAGAAACCGGAAGAGGCTCCCAGTTTTTCAGCATTTCAGAATCATATTGAATTCTCGATTGCTCCAGGGCAGTACGGGTAAGTTTGTCACTCTTTGTGAAAACTCTTGCAAAGGCTATCTGGTTTAGCCCCAGAAACTCCATGAATTCAAGATCGGAACGCTGAGGTTTATGCCTTGAGTCGAGAAGAACAAAGAGACACATCAGATTTTCCCTTTTAAGAATATAATGCTCAGTTGCTTTAACCCATTTCTCCCTTAGCTTTATGGGTACTTTGGCATAACCATAACCCGGAAGATCAACCAGGTACCAGCTTTCATTAATAAAGAAATGGTTTATAGTCCTTGTCTTTCCGGGTTGAACCGATGTTTTTGCAAGCTTCGACCAGCCTGTCAGCATATTAATAAGTGAAGATTTACCTACATTCGATCTTCCGATAAATCCGAATTCAGGCTTCGTTGGTGCCGGACACTCTTTTAATGTGGGACTGCTTTTAATGAAGGTGGCTGAATGGATTATCATATTTCCCCTTTAATTAAGATCGTTATAAGGGAGTTCGATCTTTTTATAAACCAGATAATTATTATTGAAATTGGTTAGGATCTGAGCTATTACTCCTATATAACCTGTTTTCGGCGATCCTGTTTTTTTGAGATCCAGATAACCAACCCCTTTTATTGTATTTATTTTTTTGATTTGAACGGTATCAAAAACGCCATTCGAGAAGTCACCACGGTAATATTTAACATTAGTTGATTTGTCTGACAGTTCCAGTGAGACAATGTAAACACCCTTTGTACGGTAATCATCCTGTATTTTGACTACAAGTTCGGGGTATCCGCCCACAAGTTTACCATCAGGGGTAAACTCTTCAAGAAATGGTGTGCGAAATCCTTTTATATAACTCAATTTGGCTTTTACCCTGCCATTCCTGTAATATTGTTTCTGAGTACCGTCAATGGTGTCATGATTATAAGGAGTAGAACGAAAAACCTGTCCCTCGAGGTAATACCACTTTGCTGAATCCTCCCTTAAACCATTCTCGTACCAGAAAGTCTGACGCACTCTGCCAGTGCCATCCTGGTAAAATGATTTCATCAGTCCTTCTCTCACTCCGTTTTTGAAAGTAACTTCCTTGACCAGAACCTGACCGCTCATGTATTGGGTAATACCGGTATAACCAGTATCAGGAACAGTAATAGTGTCATTTGCGGTTTGCGAATCCTTTTTCCCGGTTCTTTTTCCGTTGCAGCCGGAAATAAACAGCAGAGATATTATTACAATCAGTGAACCTGAAAATACTTTAATAAAGTTTTTAATTATCATTATTTTCCGAATTAATGAATATCTCAAGTAGCCGGGCTTCCCTTACAGGCTCAAGAGTAACCTCTTTTATCATCGCAGGCAGGAGAACAGTCTCGCCTTTTGAGACTTTCCCGGAACTTTTATCCCAGCGGATTAAGAATTCTCCATCAATACAAATGTACACAACAAATGAATCATTCAGGTAATATTCTTTTCTTACAGCGCGATTTAAACAAAGGATGTTAGTGTTAAAAAATTCACAGCTGACGAGATTTTCAGTATTATTCAGTGCCGGTTCCTTCCTGATTTTATTTTTTCCTGTTGCAGTAAAGTCGATGGCATCGAGCGCCAGTTCTGTATGCAACTCCCTTTGTTCTTTACCTGAATTTTTTCTGTTCCAGTCAAATATCCTGTATGTAATATCTGAAGTTTGTTGTATTTCAACCAGAACAATACCTGCCCCTATCGCATGCACCCTGCCGGCAGGAGTGAAGAAGATATCTCCTGCTTCAACGTTTTCAACGTTAAGAAGATCAGCAAGTTTTCCAGTGGTGAGAGCCTCTTCGTACATCTCCTTTGTAACGCCTTCTCTGAAGCCTGTATAAATCTTTGAGTCTTTTTCACTTTCAAGAATATACCACATTTCGGTTTTTCCATAAGCCTTATGTCTCTCCTTTGCAAGGGCATTGCCGGGATGCACCTGGATCGAAAGATCTTCTCTTGCTTCAATAAACTTGATCAGCAGGGGAAACTCATTTCCGAATTTTTCATAAATTGAATCACCGGTAATATCACCCATGTAAACTTCAATAAGCTCCCCGATGTTGTTTCCGGCAAGGAAACCGTTGCTGATTATTGACTGATTATCTGCAATAGCCGATAACTCCCAACTTTCCCCGATATGAAGCGAGCCGGTGGGGTTTTTATTAAAACGGGTTACCAGGGCATTGCCTCCCCAGACCTTCTCTTTTAAAACAGGTTCAAATTTTAACGGATATAGTTCTGACATTTTTCGTTTTTAAGAAATGGCAACTTGAGTAACATATTAGTTACAAATTATTATTTTTGATAATTATTACTGCAAAAATATAAATTTATGCTGATAGTAGGAATAGCAGGTGGTACAGGTTCAGGAAAAACAAAAATTAATTTTGATCATCCCGATTCAGTCGAATTCGGATTGCTGATTGATCATCTGAAGCAACTAAAAAAAGGGAACCCGATTGAGATAGAGGTGTTGATTTCGATAATTGAAAAGCATTTATTAAAAAGTAAATCATAAAATTATGCTTGATAATGTAAGAGTGGAGGATGTTTTGTTCCTCGATATTGAAACAGTACCTGCAGCAGCATCCTATGATCTGCTTGATCCTGCAATGCAGTCTTTATGGGATAAAAAATCAAATCAGTTCAGATCTCCCGATCAGACATCCGGATATGTTTATGAAAGGGCAGGTATCTATTCCGAATTCGGGAAGATTATTTGTATTTCGGTTGGGCTGATTAAAGAAAAGAATCCCTTCAGTTTCAGACTGAAATCTTTTTACGGGAATGAAGAAAAAACACTTCTCTCCGACTTTTCTGCTATGCTTTCGAAGTTCTCGAAAACCAACAGAGAGGCGCTTCTGTGTGCTCATAACGGTAAAGAATTTGACTATCCATATATCGCACGCAGGATGATAATTAACGGACTTATCATCCCCGATATTCTTGATAATGCAGGCAGGAAACCGTGGGAGATAAAACTATTGGATACAATGGACCTGTGGAAATTCGGAGACTATAAGAATTACACTTCACTCGATTTGCTTACCTCAATACTTGGCATTTCCACCCCGAAAGATGATATTGATGGCAGTATGGTTGCAGGAATTTACTATGGCGAAAACGACCTTGAACGCATCGTCCGCTATTGTGAGAAAGACGTTCTGGCAATAGCCCGGGTACTATTACGGTTAATGAATCTGCCTGGTATTAATGATGATAAAATAGAATCTGTAACCTTCCTGTAACCAAATAATATAAAAATAATAAAGAAAGCATTTATTCATGGAATTGTAGCTGCTTTATTGGCAGCTATGCCTCTGTGATTGAAGCACGGTAGATAGATGGATATTTTAAAATATTATATTCCAATTCAATTTTTATATTTAACTTGAGTATGAATTGTGAAAGGGTAAAGTCAGGCTAAGAGCATTGTATCAACATGTATTTCAGCGTATTAATAGCAAGATGCTTTTGTGACTGACGGGGCATTGGCATAATATTATTAAGGTTAAAATATCCGGAAGCTATTAGGGCACAGCAGTCCGAAGACAACGGAGATATATACACGTGTAAGTATTAAAAGTATACAGAATATTAAGAGTCCGTTTGATGATTTATAGTAAAACTATGGCTTTAACTCATCAGTGTTAACGGTACAGTAGTCGGAAGTCCGAAGTTTGAATGTTGACTTCTGGATATGATACTTCTGACTTCCGACTTCCGACTGATTAGTTACAAAATTTCTAATAACTATTATTATCTTTAATTTTCGCAATCGAATTAAATTTGCATTATGAAGAGACTCTTCGATGATTCTGTTGATTCAGAAAGGTTTGGTATGGCAAATGTGTTTAGTGTTGTTTTTGGAGAAGGTAGTTATATTGGTATCCTAAAAGAACTTGAGTCTCATTTTAAGCCGAGCATCGCAAAACATATTTTACAATCAATTACAAGATTTTCATTTTATATAGAACCAGTTAAACAACCAAAAATTGAAAGCACCAAATTTGCTGTTAGATGGTCTGAAACTCTAAATTATGATCCAAGACAATGTTCTTTTGAAGATTGTTTAGCCATTTTCGAGAAATTAATCAAAGAACTTTTATCTAATATAACTGTTGAGGAAAACATAAACTTATTAAGAATTATTTCTAATCATACTTTAATAGCTTATGAATTAAACATTGACTATATAACTCGTATTCAGCATAAAAGCATCCACACAATTGATAACATCGGGTTCTTCTGGGGTGATGTCTTTAATCAAGTTTATTCATTAAGAAAATATTTACTTAACCCCCACAATCATAGTTTTATAGGTTTTTTCTCAGAGACATATGGAAAGATTGCTGTTAAATCCTTCCTAACTGATAGAGTTCTTACAGGAGCTCACAAAACTAATCGTGAAAAACGTTGGGAATGCCATCCAGATTCTGTTCATTTTGCTTTGCGAAAAGATTGTTTAGCAATTGAAGCAAAGCTAATAAATCAGATTTGCCACTTTGAGGGTTTCCCCCAAGAATTAAAGGAACTCTTAACAAAGGATAATGTTATTACTTTTAATGACGATGTAACAAGATGTCCAATAACATTAGACCCAATTTCGTTTGATAAATTTCACAATGAAATTTTGCATCCTACACATGGGAAATCTTCTTTTCAAGTAGGTCACTTACATCCATTAAAATCCATTGAAGAAAATGCATTTAGTGGACACTCTAAAGAGAATATTAGTTGGATATCCTCAGAAGGAAACCGAATACAAGGTGAATTATCTGTCCATGAAACTAGAGAATTAATCTTTAGAATAATTTCAAATTACAGGTCTGCTGGATTAATTGACTAAGTGTATAGCTAACTATCTATCAAGATTGAAGCAACATCTAGGCAAGCTTGACGAGCCAGTTCTCTTGCTTCAATTCTATCTTCAATTACCTTTTCTATATTGTCCTCTATTCTCTTTCTAATAATTTTATTTTTAGGGATTGGTAAAATTAAATCATTAATTCTGCTTCCTAGAGAATCAATAATATCTTGTGTAAACCTTTTGGATTTTATTTGTTGTTGAACTGGGTCAGCTGATAAAACCGCTAAGAGGAGATAAGGTGAAATTACTTTGGGATCAAGAACTCGTATTTTATAGATGTGACTTTGATAAACAATTTTAGTATCATATTTTGAAATTATTGCACATGTGCCTATTAAATATGTACCATCTTTTACCATTAAAATATCACTTTCCCGAACATCTTGTTTTTTTGCAAACAATTTATAAGTCTCCTCGCTTATTCCTTGTTTTGGATCAAGTTTGATTTCCCAATTTGAAATATCCGATGTTCTTACAAATGGAACTTCCCCTGCACCATAAGCTATTTTACCAACCTCGTTTCCTGTTTTTATTTCAATGATTTTCTTGTCAACTAAATCGCCTAGTCTAATTATTTCATGGGTATCCTTAATTGATTCCAGAAAAAATTTGACGTCTGGATTATAATATCTTGGTGAGAGAATATTTTTTTCTATTTCTTCATATGGTAAAATATATCCTAACTTACTTTGCTCCAACTTTTTTCTGCCTACATACTCTTTAAAATTTTCCATTATAATTGGTAAATCATCCTGTGCAATAAACTTACCTCTACTATCATGCCCACACCACTTAGCTTCTGCCATAAACAACATTTTACCGTTATCTTGTTTAGGTTGGCTTTTTGTGAACATTATTAGACATGCTTTAGTATGAGTTCCTCCCTTTCCGGAAGTTTTAAAAAAATCTTCAGGCATTCCAATTATAGCTTCAAATTGACCCTTACTACGCATAAATTCAACTACATAACTATATGATTTACTAGTAATCAAACTTTCCGGTACAACCATCCCAAGTCTCCCCCCTTCTTTTAAAAGATTAATACACTTTTCAACAAACAAAACTTGAGGTGGTACACTTGATTGTAACTTTCCATTTTTTGTAAAAGTATTCTTGGTTGAATCAAATTTCCAATCATACCCTAAATCAAAAGTCTTTTGAACTTCCTTAGATGTGGCTACAATGTTTTTACCGAAAGGAGGGTTTGTAAGTACAATATCATAAAACTGGTCTGATTCTAATTCTAAAGGTTTATCCTTTTCATTTATCCAAGCTAAAGAATCACCACAAAATATTTGTGATTCAGATAAGCTTAATAATGCTATTCTTGTAGCTGCAAGCTTGGCTAAATAGGAATCTTTTTCAACACCGTAAATATTTTCAATAATCTCTTTAATGGGAACATTTTTCTTTAGAAGATATTGAACACAAGAACTTAAAAATCCACCAGCACCCGCAGCTGGATCAATAATTTTTTCTCCGGGCATTGGCTTAACCATCGAAATTAATAGCTCTATTCCATTTTGAGGTGTAAAAAATTGACCTTCTTCTTCCCTAACTCCCGTACTAACAAATACTTCATACAAATCTCCAAATGGGTCACGTTTAAGACTTTTAAAATCAATTTTACTTAATTCCGTGTCAACAAATAAAATGCTTGCTGGATCAAGTTGAATTTCTTCAGTTTTATCAAATATATATGGTAGTTTTGTTTTCAACTCTCCAAAAACTTCTCTGTATTTCTTTGAAAGATTAATGCCATCTCCACCATTCTTGACATTTATCTGTTGAGTATTAATATAATGCTTACAGAAAAAACACTTGACAACTTCTTCAAGCAATGCTCTATCACGGGTTGCTCCAATAAACCGTCCTGCCAGATAATTTCTTATCTGCCGGAAAATTTCTTTTTGTGTTTGTTCAATAAACAATGACGTTTGATATTCAGCATTCCTTTTCATATACTGTTCAAGTTTTACTTCATTTCAGATTATGTAAGACAAATATATTAAAACAATTCCTGTAATCAATTTTTCAATGATATTTTTTTGCAAGCGCATTTAAAAGTCTCACGGGCTGAAGCTCAATCCAAAGCTTGCCAATAAGCGCAATCTTGCCAACACTACATGGTAAATGATCATGCAAATAAATGACGACATACTTCATGATTTTATTTATTGCCAATACAGTGCATTCCTAAAATCTAAGCATCAAAAGGGGATTCTTTCCGAATACCAAAAACTCTACAATCAGCTAAAGCAAAATCAAAAATTCCAATTTGAAAAAACTCTTTCAGAAAACAAAACACTAATTTGCAATAATTCAACATTTGATAACACAATTCCAAAGGAAGGCATTTCTATAAACCTCAAATTCACACATGCAAATATTAACCTGATATTTGATGGGATTGAATTTACAGGCAATAATAATATCATTCCAATATTTATTACTCCGTTTGAAAAGATTACAAAATATGATAAACAGTTTATTGCAATACAATCCTATTACATCCAACGTGAATTTGACATTCATGTAGAAAGCGGCAAAGTGATTTATGGAAAACTTTTGAACCAAACAAAATTCAAGTTATCAGCATCAACAAAAAGCATTAAAAAATTAATTGATGATTTGAATAAGACCATCTCTGATTCAGACGAACCGTCCTTAGTTTTAAATAATCATTGTATCGTTTGTGAATACCGTGTCTATTGTATAAAGAAGGCAAAAGCAGATGACAATTTAAGTTTATTGGACAGGGCAACAAACAAAGTAATTGAAAAATATAAAAAGAAAGGAATTTTTACCATTCAGCAACTTTCATATCTGTATAAACCCAGAAGAAGGAAAAAACAAAGAGCTAAACAATTAATTTCTCATAATATAGAATTACAAGCGTTAGCGATAAGAACAGATAAAATTTTAGTGCAATTATTACCTGAACTATTCAGACAGCCCATAGAGTTGTTTTTAGATATCGAAGGTAATCCAGACCATGAATCATATTATTTGATTGGGTTAATAGTATCAAAAAATCAAGAAATTACGAGCTATACCTATTGGGCAGACAGAGCAACGGACGAGGTTCACATATGGCAGCAGTTTCTTTCTATGATTAATGAATACCCAGATTCTCCTATATTCCATTACGGCAATTATGACTCAAAAGCAATTGAAATACTTGGAAAACGATATAAAACAAGCACAACCCACATAAAACTCCATTTAGTAAACATAAGCAATTCTATTTTTGGTAAAATATATTTCCCGGTTTATTCCAACAGATTAAAAGAATTAGGAAATTATATTGGTGCTACATGGACATCAAATAATGCAAGTGGCATTCAAAGTTTGGTTTGGAGGCATTTATGGGAAGAAACACAAGATGAAAAATTCAAACAATTATTAATCACATACAATTCAGAAGACTGCAATGCTTTAAAATTGTTAACTGATAAACTATTACAAATACAAGAATCAGCCAGCATTTTACCTGAAATTGATTTTGTATTTAACCCTAAAAAAAGCTCTTCTCCTGTAAGTTCTCATATCCATCAACAGTTCGATATGATTTTAAATTTTGCCCATGAAAATTATGATAGCAGTAAAATAAGTTTTCAAAGTATCGGGCAACATGAAGTTTCAGTCGGAAACAAAGTTGGCGGGAAAATTGGACATAAAGGAGTATTCCGAACTATCCCAAAGGCGAAGAAAATAATTATTGTGCCGATAAAAAGAATTTGCCCAATTCATAAATGTAAATTGGTAAAGAGCCCTGAAACAGCAGAGCGAACTCTCACTGACTTAGTTTTTACAAAATACTCTATACGAAAAACAGTCATAAAATATATTGGACACAAGAGTTATTGTTCGATGTGTGAAAAATATTTTACTCCGTCTCAGATTGAAAAAATCAGGCGCAAACACTTTGGACATAATTTAAGGGCATGGGTGGTTTATCAAAGACTTTTTCTCAGATTACCTTTTGATATAATCAGATTGAATTTAATGGAGATGCTTAACGAGAATATTAGTCAAAGTAGCATCAATAATATTTTCAAACCTTTTTCTTTTTTCTATAAACATACCGAAAGCCAAAATCTAAAGCAGATACTCAATAGTCCTTTCATACATGTTGATGAAACACAAATCAATGTTAAAGGTATTAATCATTATGTTTGGATTTTCACAAATGGGAAACAAGTAGTTTTTCGGGAAACGGAAACCCGCGAAATAAGCATGGTGGTGGAATTTTTAAAGGAATTTAAGGGAATTCTTATTTCTGACTTTTACCCAGGTTATGATTCGCTGAAATGTAAGCATCAGAAATGTTGGGTTCATTTAATAAGAGACCTTAATGATGATTTATGGAAAAATCCGTATGACAGTGAATATGAAAAATTCATATTGGAATTAAAGAATTTAATTATTCCGATATTTGCATCAATAGAAAAATACGGTTCAAAAAAACGTCATTTTAATAAATTCAGTAAAAATATAGTTGCGTTTTACAAGCGGGTAATTCTGAATGAAAGTTATAAGTCTGAAATTATTTTAAAATATCAAACACGGTTAAAAAAACATTGGACAGATTTGTTTACTTTTCTTGATTTTGACAATATCCCGTGGAACAATAATATGGCGGAAAGAGGGATTAGACATTTAGCAGTGCAAAGAAAAATATCTACTTATTTTGATAAAGGCATTACGTATTATTTATTATTTCTCGGAATCATGCAAACTTGCAAATTTCAAAACAAATCATTTCTCAAATTTTTACTTTCAGGAAAGAAGAATATTTGATTAAATTAGCAATGGATTTTCATTAAATCAAGAAAGAAAACGTTAATGATTCCTTTGAAAAACGTACAGTTTGAAAATAAAAAACCTGCCGGTTTTAAGTTACGGCAGGTCTCGTTTTTAATCACAACCAGTCTATTCAGATTCTTTCCAGAACATCTGGTTGCGCATGACAGGCCGAAGGCCAATACCCAAAGACAAGTCCCGCGCAGCGGGACAAGACTTCCCGACAGTCCCGCGCTGCGGGACAAGACAAGCCCCGCCTTGCGGGGCAAGACTTACATTTTCTCCAGTTCCACATTCAGATCGCTTCTTTCACCATCGGCAACGCTTACAGTAACCTCTTTTACTTTATAACCCGGTTTACTTATCGACACATGGTAGGTTCCTGCCTGCATATTTTTAATATGGAAGCTCCCTTTCTTTGATGTCTTCTTGGTTATTTCTCCATTCCCGGTGCTTCCGGTCAGTTTTGAGGCCTCATGGTTAAATGTAAACATAGCTCCTTGTACCGGCTCTCCGCTTGTCAATTCTTTTGCTGTCGCTTTCAGTGCAAGCATTCCAGAGCCGGTATCAACCAGCTTTCTGTTAGAAGTGTAACCTTTGTAAAAATTTACCTGCTTACTTCTGATTATTTCAACTGCGGTATCCATATTCTCAAGTGTGGAATCGGCAGAGATGAATAATAAACCAAGTTCATTGGTAGCCTTGGCCTTTTCA
>JAUYBT010000131.1 GCA_030692905.1 Bacteroidales bacterium | reverse complement strand
CAAATATTTTTTCTGAAGGATTCACCGATGAGAATGGCATAGTTGTGTTCTCTGATCTCGATCCGATACTTTATTATGTAGATGTCTGGGAACAGGATCACGACAATTATGCCTTGCGCAATGAAGATGTAGGGTTTGTCCGCACTCCTGAAATTATCCCTCATAAGATTAACAGGTTTATTGCCTGGGTTGATTATGTGGAACATGGCAAAGGTGAAGGAATAAGAGTCCGGACGGCAATTATTAAAAAGCTTGAAAGAAAAGCCGAAGATAAGACACAACCTGCAGCAGACTCAGGGACAGAGGGTTGGCAGGAGTTATATAATCGCAGGGCGGGACAAAAATAAAAGGCGCTATTCAATAGTAAGATAAATGAATTAATGAAAATGCAATCCAGGATGGGGTTGCATTTTCCTGTTTTCAGCGTTGCAACACCCGGATTTTAATCTTAAATTAAAATCGTTGGTTATGCCAAAAAAAATTATTTATTAATATACTTAATTTCAATTGTTTAATATAAATATCCTGGTGCGCTGCACCTTCGACCGCTACGACAAACATTTATCTACAAATATTATGGTGCTCCGCACCTTAAACCTACATGACAAACTTTATCTACAAATACCTGCCTTCCGTAAAGGCAGGTTACGGTACTCTGCACCTTTGACCTTCACGACAAACATTTATCTACAAATATTATGGTGCTCCGCACCTTATGGGCCTAATGCAAAGCGGCAGAGCCGCATAATATTTATAGAAATGTAATTGAAAAACAATACCACAGGTGCAGAGCACCGTAATATTTAATTTCATTCATAAATATCACTAAAAAATTCAAACAGGTATTCCTGGTTGAATTCAACATTGTTCTTTTCCAGCATTTCTAAATATTCTACTTTGAATAGCTTTTTTTTGTGATGTTCTTCCTGTGATAAAATATATTTTATTACAGGGTCAATTTGTGACCTGGAATGGGTAAAAGCACCATAACCCATCTGCCATTCAAATTTAAATTTTGATAACCTTTTCCCTTTAATCCATGAATTAGATGATGTTTTAATTTCTTCTACCAAATCTGGTATCAGTTGATTTACATTATATCCGATTAAGATATGCATATGATCTGGCATTGAACCTATTGCCAGCACTTTATGCCGATGGTTTTGAGCAATTCCTGTAATATACATCTCCATTTCATCTTTCCATTCTTTTTTTATTAGGGCATCCCGGTTTTTTACCGCAAATACCAAATGGAAATAACATTGTGTATAAGTGTTAGCCATTGTGTTTAACTTTTTAAATTTCGTAAAATGGATCGATAAAATCACGTCGGGTTTGTGTCTCGTTATAATCAGAGTTTTTATAAGAATCGTATTGCTCCTCAAACCGGGTTACAAAGTCGGCGATTTTTCCCCGGGCAGTAAGCTTGTCTATCATGGTTTCTTACGTTGACGAACAAATTTAATCAAAAAGATCGAGAGAATTTGGCTCTTTTGCTACAGGGGTAAAATTCTGTAGAAAAGGTCAATTATTAATGTACTTTTGATATCAGATAAAAATGGTATGATTCCTCTTTTTAAAATAAACGATAAAAAACTTGAATGCCTGTTATGTCCTCATTATTGCAAACTTACAGCAGGAAAGTCCGGTATTTGCGGAGTCAGAAAAAACACCGGAGAGAAAATTGAGTTACTGACATACGGCGTCCTTTCAGGTTATTCCCTCGACCCGGTCGAAAAAAAGCCTCTTTATCATTTTTTCCCCGGACATAATATTTTGTCTGTGGGATCTTATGGCTGTAATATGAGATGTGATTTTTGCCAGAATTTTAACATTTCCCAGAAAATACCCGAAAGCCTCATCCCGGAAACAACTCCTGAAAAAATAGTTAAGGCAGCTCTTTCTGCTGATAAGAATATTGGTATTGCATTTACATACAACGAACCGGTTATATGGTTTGAATTTATGAGAGATGCTGCCACTCTTGCTAAAAATGAAGGATTATTCACTGTTATGGTCAGCAACGGATATGTGAACAGTGAACCTCTGAATGAAATAATTCATTTCATTGATGCTTTCAATATTGACCTCAAAGCATTTAACAACAGTTTTTACCGTAAACTGACAGGTGCTGGTATTGAGCCGGTTAAGAATGGTTTGAAACAGATTGCAAAGTCGGGTAAACATCTGGAAATTACGACTCTTATTATACCCGGACAGAATGATGATGAAAGGGAAATGACTTTGCAGTCGGAATGGATTTCAGGGGAACTGGGGAAAGATGTTCCACTTCATCTAAGCAGATACTTCCCCATGTTCAGGAGAGACGATCCGGCAACATCACATGAAACTCTGAACAGACTATTTGAAATAACCTCAAAAAATCTGGATCATGTTTATATGGGGAATACGTATTCAGATTCCGGACAGAACACCTCCTGCCCGAAATGCGGAACTGCGGTAACAATAAGAACGGGATATAAAACACGGCTGATAAACCTGGATAAAGAGGGAAAGTGTGTCAGTTGCGGAACCATGATTTACAGGCACTTTACTTTTTCTTCTCCGTCAGCGAGCTGAGCCTGTTAAAAAGCTTATCGACACCTGAAAGAAGATCTTTTTCCAGTGTCTTATAATAAGCCTTCAAAATTTTAGGATTATCCTTGCCGTCAGGGTTGTTAACCCTTGCAATGAGGTCGGTTCTGAAATTAACGGCATCAGTAATTATGGCTGATACTTCATCAGATTTATTGTCAGGATGAACTCCTGAATAAACAAAACAATCAGAAATCACTTCAAAAATCAGGGAATCAATATCTTTTTTCAGTCCTCTTACACTTGCCATACTTTACAGGTTTGAATTAATCAGGGTACAAATATAATAAATTATCCATCAGCCTGTTCAGCGGACAATCATTATTCAGACCTGAAAAGCCGGATACTCTCACCGGCTTTTGCGATATAGAAATTCCTCAACCTCTCTATCAACGGAAGTCTGACATTAAAAAACTTATCATCAATACAATAAAAAGGAAGAATCATTGGTGAAGTACCGGTCATAAAAACTGATTCATATTCAGAAATATCGTCAACCTTCACGCAGGCTAATTCCACTTTAATATGATTTTCCCGGCAGATTTCAAGAATATGTTTACGTGTAATACCATTGAGAATAACGTTATCGGGTGCAGTTACCAGAGTTTCGCCCTTAAGGAAAAAAATATTGGACCTGCTCCCTTCAGTTATAAAATTATTTCCATTCACCAGAAGAGCTTCATAACCGCCTTCATGAATGAGTTTATGATAGATTGAAGACCTTAATTTATGATTGATCACTTTTGATTCAGGGTCTTTCCGTTCAGCATAAAAAAGGATACCTTTCACACCCTTTTTATACTGTTCTTCAGAAGGATACATCGGTTCAATAAAATAGACAAGATAATTGGCTGAGCCATTATTATAGTTAAAGACGATTTTGATGTTTGCCTCCTTTTTCCTGTCCGATCTGGTAAGATAAATAATGGCTTTTCTCAGTGAAGGGACATCAGCAAGGTGTTCTTTTCGCTGAAGTTTTACACTGGTAATCAGCCGTTCCATATGGTCGCAAAAAAAGACCGGACTCCCTTTTACCATTCTGATTACCTCATAAATTGAATCACCCTCATAAACAAGAGAGTTATCGAACGATTCTACCGGCTGAAGGTCACCGTTAAGTATGAATTTTTCCCCATAGCATTCATTCATGATAAACAGTTTTTGACAGAACAAAAATACAAACTATCGGCCACTCTGCCCACAATTCTGATTATATTCGTAGTCACAATTCAAAGAAGATTTAAGCATATGTATGCGATAATTGATATCGAGACCACAGGAGGAAGTGCCCGTATCGAAAAAATCACTGAAATTGCCATATATCTGCATGATGGAAATCAGATAACAGGAGAATTTGTTTCGCTCGTTAACCCGGAAAGAAATATTCCATATTTTATTACCAACCTTACAGGGATAACAAATGAGATGGTTGAAGATGCTCCACGCTTTTTTGAAATTGCCAGAACAATAGTTGAATTGACTGAAGGCAGCACATTCGTAGCTCATAATGCAAGATTTGATTATTCATTCATCAGGCAGGAATTTAAATCTCTTGGCTTCAATTATAAAAGAAACATTCTTGATACAGTTGCCCTCAGCAGAAAACTTTTCCCTGGCTACCGGTCATACAGCCTTGGAAATATTTGCGAGGATCTCAGGATTTCAATTAACGGAAGGCATAGGGCGGCAGGAGATGCTCTTGCTACTGTAAAGCTCTTTGAAACTCTCATGGCTAAAGACAGGGAAATTAACGGCAGTAAATCTGTTCTGTTGAGGAATACAATGATATCAAAGTTGAATCCAAAACTCGATATCACTAAAATTGACAATATACCTGATGAACCGGGTATTTACTATTTCTATAATGAGAATGGCGATTTGATTTACATTGGAAAGAGTCGTAATCTCCAACAGAGGATAAGCACCCATCTTTCGAACAATACCACTAACCGTTCAATGGAAATGAGGGACCAGATTGCTGATATTGACTGGGAAAAAACCGGGAGTGAATTAATTGCGTTACTTAAGGAATCTTCCGAGATTAAGCTAAATAAACCAATCTATAACAGGGCACAAAGAAGGTCTGGATTTCAGTGGGGTATCTTCAGTTTTACCGATGATAATGGGTACACCAATTACAGGTATGGGCAACTTGACAATGATGAATCACCCATTTCAGTATTTACATCTAAAGAGAAAACAAAATCGAAACTTAATTCATTGGTTGAAACTTATGGTTTATGTCAGAAGTTATCAGGTCTGTATGAGACAGATGGTGCTTGTTTTCACTACCAGGTTGGAATTTGCAAGGGAGCATGTATCGGGAAAGAGTCTTCAAAGGAGTATAACGAGAGGACAGAAAAGGCAACTGAAGAGTTCATTTTTACGAGACGCAACTTTTTTGTAATTGATAAAGGACGCGAAGATGAGGAACGATGTGCAGTGAAAATAGTTAATGGGAAATATGGAGGTTATGGGTATTTTAATATAAATGATATGGGATTTGGGCTTACTGCTGTACACGAATGTATTTTACCATCAATTGATAACAGGGATATTCAGGTTATTCTGAAGCAGTATCTTAAAAGTAACAGGGTGGAGAAGATAATTGAATTTTAAAATTGTGTTTGAATTGGTGAATTGTCTTCGAACCTCAAAACCCGCATATCCTCAAACTGATCAACAAAATATGTAACAGTTCATTGCGCGAAGTAGCACATATTATTTACCTTTGTCTTACTATAAAAATCTTGAAATGAAAGTCTTCTTTACAACTATAATATTAGCCATATTCCCGGTTCTGCTATATTCTCAGGACAGGATTACGGGCCGGGATTTTGCAACAAGGTCTGAAGTAATTGCCCGTAACGGGATGGCAGCAACAAGTCAGCCGCTTGCCACCCAGGTAGCCCTCGACATACTGAAAAAAGGTGGCAATGCCATTGATGCGGCAATTGCCGCTAATGCAGTGCTTGGAGTTGTAGAACCGACGGGATCGGGTGTTGGAGGAGATCTGTTTGCAATAATATGGAGTGCCGATAAAGGGAAGTTATATGGTTTGAATGCCAGTGGAAAATCGCCCCGGTCACTTAAATTAGAATATTTTAAGGAGAATCGATTTGAGGTTATTCCTTCTTATGGTCCGCTTCCGGTTTCAGTTCCCGGATGTGTTGATGGCTGGTTTGAAATGCATGATATGTTTGGCCGTCTTCCAATGAAGGATATCCTTCAGCCTGCAATAAACTATGCCAGGGATGGATTTCCGGTTACTGAAGTCATTGCATATTATCTCGAAAGAGGGACAGCAATTTTGAAAGAATATCCGAATATAAAAGAGGTTTATATGCCCGGTGGTAAGTCGCCATCCAAAGGTGAAATTTTCAAAAACCCATTACTGGCCATCACACTGGAAAAAATTGTAAAAGGCGGGAGAAACGAGTTCTACAGGGGAAGCATAGCCAGGGATATCGATGTATTTATGAAAAAGCAGGGCGGTTTCCTTACCTATGATGATATGTCGCGCCATCATTCGGAATGGGTGCAGCCTGTCAGTACCACCTATCGGGGTTATGAGGTATGGGAACTACCGCCAAACGGACAGGGAATTGCGGCTCTCCAGATGCTAAATATCCTCGAAGGCTTTAATATAGCCACAATGGGATTTGGATCATCCGATTATATTCATGTTTTCACTGAGGCTAAAAAACTGGCTTTCGAAGATCGTGCAAAGTATTATGCCGATCCTGTTTTCAGCGCAACACCTGTTGCTGAACTGATCTCAAAAAAATATGCTGCAGAAAGACGAAAACTTATCGATCTCGAAAAGGCTGCAAAGATCTACGATGCAGGTAAGATTGAAGCCGGAAATACAATTTATCTCACAGTAGCAGACAAATTTGGCAATATGGTCTCGCTCATCCAGAGCAATTATCGTGGAATGGGGTCAGGCATGTGTCCTACCGGTCTTGGTTTCGTTCTGCAGGACAGAGGTGAAATGTTCAGTCTGGAAGAAGGTCATAACAATATGTATGCACCGGGCAAAAGACCATTTCACACTATAATACCTGCTTTCATCACTAAAAATAATAAACCGTGGATCAGCTTTGGTGTTATGGGTGGAGATATGCAACCACAAGGACATGTGCAGATAATTGTCAATCTAATTGATTTTAAGATGAATCTGCAGGAAGCAGGTGATGCCCCCAGGATACATCATATAGGATCATCTGAACCAACTGGTCAACAGATGACCAACGGAGGAATTCTTCTTCTTGAGAACGGATTCCGCTGGGAAGTCATACAAAGGCTCATCAGTATGGGACATACAATACAATGGGATCTTGGTGGTTACGGTGGTTACCAGGCAATCATGTGGGATGCGAAGAATAAAGTGTGGTTCGGAGCCTCGGAATCAAGGAAAGATGGTCAGGCGGCAGGGTATTGAAAGACAAAAGACAAAAGATAAAAGACAAAAGTATAAAGATAAAAGTAGGGCTAAGGGCTCAGGAGGGCGACAGACGGGGGGGTTGGGATTTTATTTTAATCCCAGCAAATCCATTACTCCATTAATAAATGTCAATGGATGAACCGGATTATTTAACATTCAACTGCATCTCCTCCTTAACCTCAGTTACCTCCAGCACTTTCGTTGTACCACCGGTCTCAAGATTTATCCCGTGAGGTTTGTTTGTTTTCCATGAACCTCCGGTAAAGTCAGGAACATCAATCGATTGCGACCTGTTGGCAACAGACCATTCGCTTAATGGTGCAATCGAGCTCCAGAGAGCGCCATCATATACATTCTGATCAAGTGGCAACCCATTCCTCAGACAGTCAATCATTCTCCAGTCCATTATAAAGTCCATCCCACCATGACCACCAACTTTCTTAGCCATCTCTCCTACCCTTTTAACAATCTCAGGTGTGAATTTATCCCATATAGCTTTCATTTCATCTTCTTTAGCCCATCTTTCACCTAATGCAATTAGTTGCTCGGGATATTTACGCGCCATCCCCTGTGTACCTTTTACAAGGTGAATTCTTGAATAAGGCTGAGTGGACGATACATCATGTTGTATCATTATTGTCTTACCAAGTGTTGTCTTTACCAGTGTTGTGTTCATGTTGCCCCTGAACTTAGAATTTTCCCATTCTGCAAAAAAAGGATCATTTGCTGAAAGTTCCTTTTCCCTGGGTCCCATTGTAAAATCAAATGTTGACATTGAGGAGAGATAATCCATTTTATCACCACGGTTGATGTTCATTACCTGGCAGATTGGACCCAGTCCATGCGTCGGATAAAGATTACCATTCCGTGTAGCATTCTCTTTAAGTCTCCACATACCGGTATATGCTCCGTCAGATTGTCTGTCGTCAACTGGTTTCTTGAAATTATAACCCATAAGGTTGTGGATATAGGCACCTTCACCATGAATTATATCGCCGAACATATCCTGGCGTGCCATATTGAGTGTAAGCAATTCAAAGAAATCATAACAGCAATTCTCGAGCATCATGCAATGCTTTTTGGTTCTTTCCGATGTCTCAACAAGTTGCCAGGCTTCATCAATGGTACGTGCAATCGGAACCTCGCATGCAGTGTGTTTTCCGCTTTCCATCGCATATACAGCCATCTGTGTATGCCAGACCCATGGAGTACATATATATATAAGATCCAGGTCAGACAATTCAATAAGTTTTTTCCAGGCAAAATCATCGCCATAAAATTCCCGGGCAGCAGAACTTCCGATGCTTTTGAGGTATTTCTGTGAACCTTCTACTGCCACTTTTCGGAGATCGCCCAATGCTTTGATCTCAACACCTTCGATAAAGGAGAGACGTTCCACAGCACCGCTTCCCCTGTCGCCCAGACCAATAACACCAACTCTTACGGTTGGCAGAGACGGAGCTGCATATCCAGACATATTAAACTTCTGGTTATGAGACTTTTTAACAGATTCAAGAATCACTGCCAGATTGGATTCGGGCTGTTTCGGAACACAACCGGATATTAAACCACCGGCCATGGCGCCAGCACCGGCGAATGTAGCGGTCTTTAAAAAATTGCGACGATTGGTTGTCATGATGAGGTTATTTTCAGGTTAGTTCAATAAAATTAATCCCCCGCAAATTAATATTTTATTTAGAAAGAAATGCAATCCTGCAATGCAAGAATAAAAAACTCTGTGTTAGAATTATCTTCCTTATATTCCTACTTTCTACTTTTTACTTTTTACTTTGATGTACATTTGAGTAATGTGTATATTTTTACAAAAAAAACATATTGAAAATCTTTAGAGATATTTCTCTCAGTAAGTATAATACTTTCGATTTCGACTACAGAGCGAATTGCCTGATCTTACCTAAAACAGAAGATGAAGCAATATCACTTTTCAGGGGAGAAATTTCCTGGGAAAAACCTCTTCTTATCATGGGAAGCGGAAGTAATATTCTGTTTACCAGTGATTTTAAAAGTACAATTCTCTGTCCTGAAATAGGTGGAATAAAAATTGAAGAACAAGACCAGGAAAATGTTTTAATCTCAGCTGGCGCCGGAGTAAATTGGGACAATCTGGTTGAATGGACAGTAAATAAAGGATTTGGTGGATTGGAGAACCTCTCATTGATTCCCGGACTGGTCGGAGCCACTCCGGTTCAGAACATCGGTGCTTATGGAGTTGAAGTTAAGGATACAATTGAAAAAGTCAGGGCGGTATCAATAGAAGACGGGTCCATAACAGAATTCAATAATAATGATTGCAGGTTTGAATACAGAAATAGCATTTTCAAGGGCGAAGTGAAAGGTAAATACCTGGTAACCAGGGTTTATTACAAATTGACAGTCAATCCATTGCTTAATCTGAATTATGGTTCTCTGAAAGAAGAGGTAAATAAACTGGGAAGCTTAACATTAAAGAATGTCCGACGGGCAGTAATAAATATAAGAAGAAGAAAATTACCGGATCCTGAAGTCATTGGCAATGCAGGAAGTTTTTTCAAGAATCCGGTTGTGAGCAGTTCTGCTGCAGAGATTATTAAAAAGAGTTATCCTCAAATGACAGCTTATGAAGATCAGTCATGGGGAATTAAACTGGCAGCAGGGTGGCTTATTGATCAATGCGGCTGGAAAGGCAAAAGGATCGGGGATGCCGGGGTGCACGATAAACAAGCATTAGTCCTTGTAAACCATGGAAAAGCAACCGGTAAGGAAATCTACGACCTTTCGGAAGCAATTAAAAAATCCGTCAGGGAAAAATTCGGCGTTGAATTGGAACGGGAAGTTGAAGTCGTTGGAACTATTTGAATATCTTCCTCTTGTCAAGTTCTTTCTGATATAATGCCGCATAATGGGTATGCTCCGAAAGTGTTCTGGAGAAGTTATGGTAGCCCGAGAAATCAGCTTTTGCAGCAAAAAACAGATAATCGTGCTTCTCTGCATTCAGCACTGCATCAATGCCTTCAATGGTGGGGCATCCGATTGGTCCGGGAGGAAATCCGTTATGTTTATAAGTATTGTAGGGAGAGTCGACAAGCAAATGCTTTTTCAATACCCTGGTGATCGTAAAATCGTTTAATGCAAATTTGATTGTCGGACAAGCCTGAAGCGGAATACCTCTTTTTAATCTGTTAAGGTAGACACCTGCAATAAGGGGCTTCTCATCCGGTTTTGCAACCTCATCATCAATAATGGATGCCAGGATAGCAACTTCAAGAAGATCAAGGTTCTTCTCTTTTGCTTTTGCCAGACGCTGATCATTCCAGAACAACCTATATTCTTTCAGCATCCTGGTGTAAAGTCTTTTAACATCAGTATTCCAGTAAAACTCATAAGTATTCGGGATGAAGAGAGTAATAATATCCTCTTTTTTAAATCCGTCAGAACTGAAGTTAGAATCATCTGAAAGAAAGTTAATTATCTGAGAAGAATCTGCTTCGATCTGTTTTCCTATTTTGCCAGCCAGTTGATTCAGTGTTCTGATATTATTAAAAATAATTTTGACAGGTGATTGCCTGCCAGATCTCAGGAGATTGATTAATCCATTATAACTTAAGTCTCTGTCGATGACATACCTTCCTGGTTTTATCAACTCCGGATAGTTTTTCTTTTTTGCCACCCAATCAATGACTTTCAGGTTTTTTATTATCAGGTTTGATTCAAGAGTATCTAGTACCTGATCATATGATGAACCCGTTGGAATATAAATAACCTTATTATTCTCTTCTGCCCGAATGCTTACACCAAACAGATTTCTGTAGATCAGGCTTATAATTACAATAGCCACAATTCCAAGCCCTGATAAAAAATATAATATTTTCTTTTTCTTCATTGTCTTTCAACTGATTTGTAAATTTAGGGATATTGTTGTAAGTGACAAAAAAAATCGACTCAGGACTCACGGCTAACGACTCACGGGAAATCAATAATTTTCTTCCTTTGGTCGTGTGTCGTTTGTCGTATACCCATATTTTTTTAATAAATTTGTGCTGATTGATTACCAAACTAATACTCGATAAAATGTCAACATCAATGCTACTGATTCTTATCGTCATAGGAATCGTCACCGGAGCAATGGCAGGAATGCTTGGAATTGGCGGTGCAATAATTATGATCCCTGCTCTGGTATTTTTTATGGGATTCAGTCAGCAGACGGCACAGGGGACCAGCCTTGCAGTAATGCTACCTCCTATTGGAATTCTTGCTGCTTACAACTACTATAAAGCAGGACAGGTAAATATTAAGTTTGCAATAATTCTTGCGGTTGCGTTCCTCATTGGTTCCTACTTTGGATCGAAGTTTGCATTGACACTTCCACAGCCGTTACTGAAAA
>JAUYBT010000094.1 GCA_030692905.1 Bacteroidales bacterium | reverse complement strand
GTCGGGGTGACTGGACTCGAACCAGCGGCCTCTACGTCCCGAACGTAGCGCTCTACCAACTGTGCTACACCCCGGAGAATCAGTTTCAGGATTGCAAAAATAACAAATTTTTATAATGATCTTACACACTACCTGATTTGTTAATCCGACTATTTAACAGATACATGCTTTTTCTATTTATTTTTTTAACTTGACAATTCATATTTACTGATAATCCCATGACAGAAAATGACCGGATTTCTTCAATAGATGTCATGCGAGGACTGACCCTGGTTCTGATGCTCTTTGTAAATGATCTGTATATGCCGGGAGTACCGGCATGGCTGGGTCACCGACCTGCAGATTTCGATGGCATGAGGCTTGCCGACTGGGTATTTCCCGGGTTCCTGTTTATGGTTGGAATGGCTATTCCATTTTCCATCGGCAAAAGAATTTCAGGAGGTCAGAATACCTTTTCAATTGCAAGACATATCATAATAAGAACCATAAGCCTCCTTATTATTGGTGTCCTTATGCTTAATTCAGGAAGGGTTAATCCTGAATTTACAGGAATAGGAAAAAACCTCTGGGCAATACTTATATATACCGGAGTCTTTCTCATCTGGAATAAATATCAAGAAAACGACAAGAATTTTTTTACTATCGCCGGACTAAGGCTTGCCGGGATCGCAATGCTCGTGGTGCTTGTTTATAAATTCAGATCCGGAGAGGTTGAGAATAACGGCTCGTTAATAACCAGCTGGTGGGGGATTCTTGGTCTTATAGGATGGGGTTATTTTGTTTCAGCCTTCATATACCTGGCAGTCCGCGATAGTATATTGAACACAGTAGTGGCTTTCCTGTTCTTCCTTGCACTTAATATCCTTTCCAAACTTGATCTTCTTAATTCTCTCAATCCTCTCAAATCAATTTTTGGTGTCATTATTGAAGGCAATGTGCCTCTTATTGTCCTTTCCGGACTGCTTACCACACTTATCCTGAAAAAATATTCAAAAAGTGATTTCCGGAAGACTATTGTAACAATTGTTACAGTTGGAGTTTTGAGCATCCTTGCAGGGTTCGTTCTCCGGAAGTGGTTCATTATCTCAAAGATACAGGCAACACCAAGCTGGGGATTAATCTGTAACGGAATAAGTATGATGCTTTTCGCATTACTCTACTGGATCATCGATATTAAGAAACATATCAGGTGGACATTATTTTTAAAACCGGCAGGAGAAAACTCCCTCACAACCTACCTGGCTCCGGATATCCTCTATTACCTTATCTGGAGCACCGGTATACCGATACTTATCTACAAGCAATCCGATGTCCCGCTGATTGTGATAGCAGGGTCAGTGATCTGGGCATTATTAATGGTTGGACTCACTGCTCTTCTGGTACGGTATAATATAAAACTAAAATTATAAAGCAGATCCGCAGCTCTTTTTTTCTGAATATCCATTTTCAAATTTTCAAATTTTCAAATTTAAAAACTTTTAGCTCCCCTAGTCTTTTAAAGACCATCTCTGTGGTCAGCCAGTTCATGCAAGCAAAGTCGCCTCTGGCACATTCACCTTTTCCGTAAGTTGTGCAAGGACGACAGGACAGTTTGTCAATGGGGATGCTGACAGAAAAATTTTCAGGTTGCATCCAGGCACCAAAGCCGCATAACGGATCGGTTCCTCCCCATATCGAAATGACTTTTGTACCGACAAGAGCAGCCATATGCATATTTGAAGAGTCCATGGCAATCATGAAGTCAAGTTTGCTCATCAGTGCCAGCTCTTCATCAAGAGAAAGCTTACCCACCGTATTGAAAGAACCGGCTATCTTCTTCTGAAAAGCTGCGAGTCTTTCTGATTCTTCATTTCCTCCAAATAGCCAGAACCTCGATTTATGTTTTTCTGATATCATTTTGAGGAGCCGGACCATATTTTCTTCGGGCCACATTTTCAGTTTATGTTTTGCATATGGAGCCACGCCAATGTTCAATTCCCCATTAGTATCTGCCATTAAGCCGGCTTTTGTTAATGCTTCTGAAGAGAGGATGATCCAAGTACCTTCCGACGGTTTTACGGGAAAACCTGCTTTAGTAAAAACATCACAATACCGCTCCACAGAGTGCTTTAACCGGATTTTATTCTTCCCCGTAATCACAGATTTTTTTTCGGTTCTCCCCTTATCAATTACAGCTACCGGAACTCCGGATAATCTGAATAATAGTCTTAAAATCTTTGACCTTAAAACATCGTGAAGATCAATTATATAATCAATCTTACCCTGCATTCTGATGTCTCTGAAAAGTCGCACCAACCCTAAAAAGCCTTTGTGCCTGTTTTCTAAATCAGGAAGAAATAACCGGAGTCCTTCAATGGAAAAGAAAAATGGTTTGAAAGCAGGTTTTGTAAGCAGAACCAGTTCAATGTCAGGATATTGTTTCCTCATCCCTGCTAAAACAGGAGTAGTAAGGGCCACATCACCCATTGCAGATGTTCGGATTATCAGCAGACGCATTTCAATATCTTTTGTAGGATTTTTCCTCGATTAGTCCGGAAGAGGTCTTTATATTAATCTCTCTTTTTAGCTCCGATCTTTTGTCGTTTTTGAAATATATGGCGCGTGCGGTAGCAATAAAATCATCGCCAAAGTCTTTATTTCTCTCAAGGTCGCGTATATGGTCCTCTATGTCCCATAATTCACAATTCACCTCATACAATGCTTTATATAATGTATCTGTAATGCTTATGATTGAGGAAGAGGCACTGATCAGTTCGTCGTATTCCTTTTTCAGATTAACAAGTTTAACCTTGTCTTTAATCCGTTCAAGTTTTATCTGGATGATAGTGAGTTTATCAATAATCTCACCATTTGATACTTCTATTTTCATGTTTAATATTTTTATTATTCAAAAATAGTATCTTTTTCATTATATATATCACACCACTTCATTCCATTTCTATCTCATGAACTCACCCCACGACCTCCCCTTTGAAGTGCATGAACTCACCCCCCAACCCCCTCTCTAATTCTTAGAGAGGGGGAGTAATACGCTGAATAATAATTAGTTTCCCCCTCTTTACGAAGAAGAGAGGGGGATTAAGGGGGTGAGTTCGTTATGAGAGAAGATTAGTATGGATCGACATCTATAGCGATCTTAAGTGAAGAAGCTCCCTTAATTTTTTCGAGTCTTTCAATCGCTTCAATGATCAGCTGCTTGGCTTTTGCCGGAGGCTTTTCCCTTTCAATTTTTATCAGTATTGTTTTAATATACCATAACTGCACCTGCGAAATAACAGGAGATTGAGGGCCAAGTACCCTTTTACCGAATATCTCTTTAAGATCACGCCCAAGTATATCTGAATAATAATTTAACTGAGCTCTGTCTTTATGCTTAATACTGATTTTAACCATCCGGCAGAATGGGGGATAGTTGAAGGTCATTCTTTCTTCAGCCTGGATCCTGAACATACTTTCATAATCGTGCCGGAGTACCTGTCTTATAATCCTGTTAGCAGGATCAGATGTCTGGATCACAACCTTACCCTGTTTCTGCCTGCGTCCCGCTCTTCCGCTAACCTGTTCCATCAATTGAAAACTTCTTTCATGTGCCCTGAAATCCGGGTAGTTCAGTAGATTGTCGGCATTTAACACTCCTACAACCGTAAGATTTTCAAAATCAAGTCCTTTGGAAATCATTTGTGTTCCGATAAGGATATCGATTCGTCTCTCTTCAAAAGTCCGGATTATTTTGTTAAAAGAGTTTTTGTTTCTGGTGGTATCCTGGTCCATTCTTGCTACCCTGGCGGCCGGAAATACAATTTTTATTTCATCTTCGATTTTCTCAGTGCCGAATCCCCTTGTTACCATTCCGGTAGAATGACAGTTTCCGCATTTGGAAGGCATAGTGGTGGTATAACCACAATAGTGGCACACCAGTTTGCTGATACCTTTATGATATGTAAGATTGACAGCACACTGAATGCAGACCGGTATCCATCCGCATTCCGGACACTCGATATAAGGAGAGAATCCTCTCCTGTTCTGGAAAAGAATTATCTGCTCGTCTTTCCCGAGTGCCTCATCCATTGCCTGAAGCAATTCAGGGGTAAAATGCGAAACCATCAGCTTTTTTTTGTATGCCTCACGTGTGTTGGCAATTACTATAGCAGGCAATTTGATAAACCCGTACCTCTCTTTTAATACGGTAAGTCCATACTTCCCATTAACAGCATTATTATAACTCTCAACAGAAGGGGAAGCCGAACCCAGTATGGTTTTTGCTTTATGCAGGACCGCAAGCATAATTGCAGAATCACGGGCATGATATCGGGGTGCCGGATCGTGTTGTTTATATGACCCGTCGTGCTCTTCATCAACAATTATCAGTCCGAGGTTACTGAACGGAAGAAACAGGGACGATCTTACTCCGAGAATTAACCTGTAACCGTTTAAAGGATCATCATCTGAAACTCTTTTCCATATTTCCACTTTTTCAGGGTCGCTGAACCTAGAGTGGTAGACGCCTGTTACTCCACCAAAATGTTTTTTCAGCCGGAGTATTATCTGTGTTGTAAGGGCTATTTCGGGGAGCATATAAAGGACCTGCTTTCCGATTTTTAACTGTTCTTCAATAAGGTGTATATAAATCTCCGTCTTTCCGCTGGATGTCACTCCATGCAGCAATACAATATCTTTCTCCCTAAGTTGGTTTGTAACTGATTCGTAAGCTAGTGACTGAGCTTCACTTAGTTTCCTGACCGGTTCATTATAGCTGTCGGAATCAGTTAATCTTGCGACCTCTAATGATGAAGATGACAGTATTCCCTTTCCGGTAAGAGCTTCAATAATATTTTGTAAGGAACCGGCTTCTTTCAAAAGAAGTGACTTTCTGACAGGTTTAATTTCTGCTCCTTCAGCATATCCGGTTAACCTGATATAAGTCGAAAGGACTTCCTGTTGCTTTGGAGCCCTGACAAGGCTATCGAGTATTGAATTTAAGTCAGAGTCATTATATTTTTCTGAAAGTCTTATAAATGTCTCTGTTCTTGGTTTATAACTATTAAGACTGGTTTCTGAAGGCAGGGCCGCTTTCATCACTTCCCCTTCGCTGCATAGATAATACTCTGATATCCAAAGCCATAACTTTAGTTGGCTCTCATTAATTACCGGAATAGCATCGAGGACATCAACTATTGTTTTGACATTTTTAACGGCAGGTGTCTTGTCGTGAATGTTGCAGACAATTCCTGAATAGAGGTTCTTCCCGCCGAATTGTACTGTGACCCTTACTCCGGGTTTAATTTTTTCAAGAAAATCATCAGGGATCCTGTAGGTGAATCTTCCCCTTACTGCCAGGGGCAAAATAATATCAGCAAACCACATTTTTTTCATCTGTCAAAGCAGAATGCAAAGTAAGAATAAATAAAGAATTATATGAATCCCTGTCGAGGCCAATCATTGAATAAAAGCAGAGTTGGCATATTTCAGATTCTATTTTAAACAATCATTGGATCACTTCTCCCCGGTTATATTTAAAAAGTGTTAAATTGCAACCAGGTATTTAATATTTTATTTTACAAATGCCCTGCGATTTAATGCCTTGATTGAATGGCATTTAAATATGTTTCTGATTGAAATAAACTGATAATCATATTACAAAAATACAGCAGTGATGGACAGAGAGGATAAGCAATTTTCAGGAGGTAGAAAATACAGGAACGATGAAATAACCGTTTATTGGAAACCATCGGCATGTGTTCACGCATCATACTGTTACAGAGAGCTAATTGAAGTTTTTGATCCCGGCAGGAGGCCATGGGTTGATATGAATGGTTCCACAACAGCCAAAATTATTGAAGTTGTAAATTTATGTCCCACTGAAGCTCTTGCCTGGAAGTGGAATGATGATGAAAAAAACGGATTGGTTGGCAGTGATCAACTGAATCATATTAAGTTCAGAAGGCCTGAACTTATGAATACTAATGATTCTGTTCCGGAAGAACATCCTGTATCGATTAAAGTAATGGTTGACGGACCAATTGTTCTTAAGGGAAATTTTACTCTTGTATATAACGGGAATAAAAAAGAAGTACAGGAAAGCATAATTTCAATATGCCGGTGTGGAGCAAGCGACCATCAGCCATTCTGCGACGGGCAACACAGGAAAATCGGTTTTAATGATTAATATTTCAGGTATGGAAGAGAATAAAGAACATAAATCTCAGGCAATTATCGAAGTAATTGATTTCGGACCATTGAAAATTATGGGTAATTTTATATTAAAAGATTTAAAGAGAGATACTAAGGATTCTCAAGGAGAGGTTTGGCTTTGCAGATGTGGAAAATCGGGGAATAAACCATATTGCGACGGATCGCATAAGAGATAGGTTCTCCTCTCAATATTAAAAAATTCTAAAATTCTATCTGGAGACAATATGAAAGCAATTCTGCACTCTTTCATAGGTAGCCCAGCATTTCTTCTCCTTCTTAAGTTCGAATATTACTTCAGCGAGCGCCTCTTTCAAGAATTTTTTATCGCAATTTGTTAAAACCCATTTTCGTGCTAAAATCCTTTTGTAACTTATATCGAAAGCATTCCCATAAAGGTGAGGACTGTTGGCAGAGGCATTCCGGTTGTACTTTCTCAGACTTTTTAAACTTTCAGTTTTCCTCGTCATTGATGTCACAATAAATCGGGATCCTTTTAATCCTTTTTGTGAAGTTTTCTCCCTAAACCTTCTGGCAATCTCATCGAGGAGAATCCTGGTTTCTTTTGTAACACAAGGGGAACTAAATGTCATTCTGTTAACTATATATCTGTTCCCGGTTTTAACTTTTACTAATTTGCCCTCCGAAATTCTTTGCTTTATTTCACTTTCATCCTTGCAGACTTTAATCCCTTTTCGTTTTGCCTCAGCTAAATAATCTACAATTTTATCGTTTAGCCTTCTGCTGAAATCCTTTTGTTTATAATCTAAACAGCGGGTACTGAAATAGAAAAACAAATGGTTCCTTCTATCTTTAGGAATAATAAAATAGATTGAAATTAAAACGAGAAAAATAACGAAAAAGATTTTCAGGAAAAAAACGAGACGCAAATTATTGAATTTCATTTTCCGATATCTACTTAAAACAGATTTTTAAAATAAAATGAGTATCAGAATCATACACATAAATTCATTGATTTTAACTTCGTCGGGTTCCGCTTCTAATTTGATTTGTCCAAATTCATAATAATAAATTTATTCATATTCTCTCTCTCATTGCTTGCATTTTGCCATTCGAGGTGAGATTCCTCATTCCGAGCGCCAGCGAGGAATCTCCCGCTCCCTTTTCTTAGTTTAAAACCTTTGTGACCAGTGCTGAAGCCTCTTTAAATGATACTGCAGAAAATACTGCAAGTCCTGAGTTGTCGATTATTGTTTTTGCTTCCACAGCATTGGCCCCCTGTAACCTCACTATTACAGGCACATTAATCTTACCAATCGATTTATACGCTTCAACCACTCCGTTTGCCACCCTGTCGCATCTGACAATTCCACCGAAGATATTAATCAAGATAGCTTTAACAGCAGGATCTTTAAGAATAATCCGGAAGCCGGCTTCGACAGTCTTGGAATTGGCACCACCACCAACATCCAGAAAATTGGCAGGTGCTCCGCCTGAGAGTTTTATTATATCCATAGTCGCCATTGCCAACCCTGCTCCGTTAACCATGCAGCCTACATTTCCATCGAGTTTTACAAAATTGAGATTATGCTTTCCTGCCTCAACTTCAACAGGGTCTTCCTCATTAATGTCCCTCATACCGATAAGGTCAGGATGCCTGAACAATGCATTATCATCGAGAACAAGTTTGCAATCGACTGCCAATATCCTGCTGTCGCTGGTTTTCAGCACCGGATTAATTTCAAGCAGCTGTGCATCGCAACCAATGAAAGTCTCATAAATACCCGAAAGAAACTTCTGCATATTTTTAAATGCTACCCCCGACAAGCCCAGGTTAAAGGCAATATTGCGTGTCTGAAATGGCTGCAATCCGATACCCGGATCTATTTCCTCGGTAAAAATCAGATCCGGTGATTTTTCAGCAACCTCTTCAATTGACATTCCACCTTCAGGAGAATACATAAAAATGTATCTTCCGCTGTTTCTATTCAGCAGAATACTTACATAGAACTCTTCCGGTTCAGAATCTCCTTTGTAATAAACATCCTGTGCAACGAGGACCTTGTTTACCTTTTTTCCTTCTGGCCCAGTCTGCGGAGTAACCAGCTGCATGCCCAGTATCTGGCCGGCCAATTTGCCGGCTTCTTCGACAGATTTTGCCAGTTTTACACCACCGCCCTTCCCCCTTCCCCCGGCATGTATCTGTGCTTTTATAACGAAATATTCAGACCCGAATTTCCCCCGTAACTGTTCTGCAACTGTTACTGCCTGTTCTGGAGTTTCTGCTACAAAACCTTCCTGGATGTCGACATTGTAAGCTTTAAGTAACGACTTTCCCTGAAATTCATGAACATTCATTTTATGACAGTTAAATTAAATAATAAACTCTGATTCATAGAATTCACTGGTGACAAAATAATAATAATTACCAGATTATTTAATTATTTTCGCATAAAAAAGAATGCGGAAGCTTCTCAACAGGGAACTTGAAAGAAAGACGGTAGCCCAGTTCCGGAAATCTGAAAAATCACTATTTGCTATTGTTCTGGATAATGTCAGGAGCCAAAGTAATGTCGGCTCAATTTTCCGAACAGCAGACGCTTTCCTTACAAAGGCGATTTACTTATGCGGGATTACAGCCAAACCGCCTCACAGGGAGATTCAAAAGACTGCGCTTGGAGCCACTGAATCTGTAACCTGGAAATACTTTCCAAAAACAACTGATGCGATTCTGGATCTTAAAGAAGAGGGGTATAAAATTATCGGTATTGAGCAGACTGAAGGATCCGTTGAGTTGCAGGATATGCATGTCGAAAAGGGAGAAAAATATGCCCTTGTATTTGGTCATGAAGTAGATGGAGTAGATCAAAATGTTTTAAATCTCTGTGATATCTGTGTTGAGATACCGCAGTTTGGTACCAAGCATTCGTTCAATATTGCGGTGAGTGTGGGTATTGTGTTATGGGAGTTGAATAAGAAAACCTGACAAAAAAAAAGGCCGCACTGTTGATGCGGCCTTTATTGTTTTATGGTTTCTTGTTACTGAACTGTTGATTTAAATGCATCATCATTGAAGAACTTTGCAAACTCAAGGTCAGTTTTTGCATAAGCTTTCCAATCAGCTTTAAATGCGATTGCTTCACGAAGGTTGTTGAGCATATAATTCCTATCATCAATACGTGCTCCGATAATAGCTTTCAGATAGGATGGTTTCCCGCATTTGCAGAGTTCCTTCATGCTATCAAGGGTTAATTTTGCTTTGTTAACATCGCCTTTCAGAAGCTGTGCAAGAGCGAGGTTGAAACATGGTTCGGTTCCAAAGTAATTAACTGCTTTGTCATATTCTCCTTTTGTAATAGCGATTACGCCAAGACCCCACTTTGATTCAGGAGTTGCTGCTGTCATCGAATTGAAATACCCTTCAGCTTTAACTAAATCACCTTTTACGAGTGAGCCAAAACCAAGATTATTCTTTATAATGTCGTTATTCTGGATAGCTTTTGCTTTTTCAAATGCAGCAATTGCTTCGTCAGTTTTGCCTAATGCCATGTAGGTGTACCCGATGTTGTTTGCTGCACGTATGCATTTCGGATAGCTTTCTGCTGCTGCCTTGTAGAATTTAAGCTGTTCATTAAGATCCGTTGTAAGTTTTGCCGCATAAAGCATCTCTTCAAGGCTTAAAACTTTAGGATCTGATTTTGCCTGAGCAAGTATCTGCTCATCGCTGCGTCCTACCTTATCAACAGAGACCATCATTTTTGATCTTCTTAACCTTGGAAGGATGTCAGTTTTAAGGGTTTCAAAGGCTGCTGCCATATTCTTAATTTCTTTTTCCCGTGCATCAGGATCAGAATACATAGAAAGAACACGGAGGATAAGTTCTTTATCCTGAATGGTTGATTTTTCTACTTCTGTCTTAAAACCGTCCCAGTCTTCAGCAGTGGTTTTTGAATCAAAGAAACCAGCACCTTTAGCTGCTTCAACCTTCCCAAATTCTTTTTTAATGAATTTGTCAGCAGAAGTACCTCTGTTCACAGAAAGTTTTTCGTTCAAATCAAATTTTCCGTCAGGAGAAGCATAGGAACTGATTTGGGCACCTTTAAACTGGCGGTTAGGATCTGCACTGACAGTGTTAATGTACTCTTTAAGAAGAGCGATATCTTCCGCTTTAAGTTCTGTGCTGCGAATATCTGACTTATTTATAAGGTAGTTTATGTCAGCTGCCTGAATTTCGGGAGTTACTCTTACATAATTATCCTTCATCATAACAGCCTTACCATGTTTCTCAACCAGAATAGAGGTGGCAATTACACCATCAGCCAGTTTAACAGGGTCAAAATCGAGACTTTTTTTACCTCTTACAGCTTTTACTCTTAATACCAGCTCTGAAATCTTCATAGCTTCCTTGTAAGGAATTTTATCTGTATAGGTAAAATCTCCACCGGTATAAGTGATTACTTTATTATTAGATTGAACACTCTCTCCTTGAAGAACCTGAACTTTTTCAAAAGCAGTTTCGCCACCAGCGTAAGTAAGAACAGGAGTAGCAGTAACAGTAGTCTTCTTATCAAAGTACTTGGCCGGGAAGGTACCTTTAATTGTTACTGTAACTACACCAGCATGTGTTTCAAGAACTTTTGGAGTAATCTCATACTTAATTAAGTTAGAGTTTTTTTTCATCTTATTCAGGCCGCTGCAACTTGTCATAACGGTTGCTGCCAGGATAAGGATAAAATAGCTTCTGAATTTTTTCATAGTTAAAAGTGTTATTTGTTTATGATTTCTAGTTTGCCTGTTTATAATGAACAAAATACTAATTTTTCAACATAAGTACAAATTTAAACAAAATAGTCATAATCGAAGCAATTTGAATAAAATAATTACAAAATCACCATATTCAAACCAACAGGGTAATCGTCAAAAAAAATAGTGTCAATTATTTTAGAATAATGGTTTTCATTGGCAACAAAGTCTATATTATTTATATCAATAACAAGATATTTGTTTTCGGGATTTTGCCTAAAAAAAGAAAAATAACTATCCTGAATTTTCTGAAGGTATTCTTTAGTTATTGATTTCTCATAGTTGCGACCCCGACTTTCGATATTCTTAATCAACCTGCCAGGATTAAGGTGAAGATAGACATAGATATCGGGTTTTGGAAGAGATCCGTAAATTATATAAAAGATCTGCCGGTAAAGATTATACTCATCTCCATTAAGTGTTGAGGCAGCAAATACAAGCGATTTCATGAAATAATAATCTGCTATCGTAAAAGTCTTAAAGAGATCCTGGGGAACCAGTTCTTCCTTAAGTTGTTTGTACCTGCTTGCCAGAAATGAAAGTTCGAGAGGAAAAGAATATTTTTCAGGGTCGTCATAGAATTTCGGGAGAAAGGGGTTATCGGCAAAATGTTCAAGAATAAGACGAGCATTAAACTGATCTGCTATTCTGCCGGCCAGGGTAGTTTTCCCTGCTCCGATATTTCCTTCTATAACTACATAGTTGTATTTAATCTTCATCTCTGAAAACTATTGTTTGATTTCAACAAATCAAATTTAGAAATTGAATGTTAAATAGCAAGGAAGAAGCACTTTTATTAGCTAAAAAACCACCACGTCATGACTTTTCAGTCATGACACCCCTCCTGGAGGAGGGGAAATCATTGGTAGTCAATAGACTGAGCTTCTCCCCTCACAGGGGGAGTCCCCGTAAGGGGGAGGGGGGTTTATCCCCTGACACTAATTTTTCTGATTTTGTTCAGGATTTCTTTTTCCAGGCTCTTGCCTTGGAGGACGTGGGAGAAGTTCTTTTCGTGATAATTTGATCTTTCCTGTTTTCGGATCGATATCAATTATCTTAACCTCGACCTCCTGCCCTTCTTTCAGAACATCTTCCACTTTGGCAATCTTCCTCCACTCAATCTCGGAGATATGAAGTAACCCATCTTTGTTTGGAAGTATCTCTACGAATGCCCCAAACTGGACTATTGTCTTAACCTTTCCTTTGTAAACCTGTCCGATTTCAGGAACTGTAACAATTTTTTTCACCCAGTCGAGTGCTGCAGTTATAACTTCAGCATTCTCACCAAAAATATTGACATCACCATGACCATCAATCTCTTCAACAATTATTGTGGCTCCAGTTACACGTTGTATCTCCTGAATAACTTTACCACCGGGACCTATCAATGCACCGATTAGTTCTTTAGGAATAGTAAGCATTTCAATCCTTGGAGCATGAGGTTTAAGCTCAGGACGTGGTTCTGCAATGGTCTGGCTCATTATATCCAAAATATGTAATCTTCCGGCTTTGGCTTGGTGAAGAGCTTTCGTAAGTATTTCGTATGAAAGACCTTCCACCTTTATATCCATCTGTGTAGCAGTGATGCCATCACGGGTTCCTGTCACTTTAAAGTCCATATCGCCAAGATGATCTTCATCACCAAGGATATCAGAAAGAACTGCATATTTTTTTGTCTCTTTATCTGTTATAAGACCCATTGCAATTCCTGATACAGGTTTCCGAAGTTTAATCCCTGCATCCATTAGAGCGAGGGTACCGGCACAAACTGTTGCCATAGATGAAGAACCGTTTGATTCAAGAATATCTGAAACAACCCTTATTGCATAAGGATTTTCCTCATCAGACGGCATCATATTTTTTAGGGCACGGTGAGCAAGGTTTCCATGACCTATTTCCCTTCTGCTTGTCCCACGTGCAGGTTTAGCTTCTCCTGTGGCAAACGGTGGAAAATTATAGTGGAGTGTGAATTTTTCTTTTCCCTTATTCAGCACATCATCAATAATCTTTTCGTCCAGTTTTGTGCCCAGTGTAACTGTTGTAAGCGACTGGGTTTCACCTCTTGTAAACAGCGCTGAGCCATGAGTGGCGGGAAGAGTATCTATTTCGCACATTATCGGTCTGATCTCATCTGGTTTCCGTCCGTCGAGACGAGTGTTGTCATCGAGGACAAGTCTTCTTGATGCCTCTTTTAACACATCGTGGTAGTATTTTTTAACAAGTGCTTTATTGGCAGCATCCTCTTCGGTATACTGACCAAGAAATTCAGTAATGATAGATTCGAAAGCATCCAGACGCTTATGCTTATCTGCAGTTGATGATTTTGCTGCCTGGTAACATTTGTTATAAGTTTCGTCCCAGACTTTTTTTCTGAGATCTTCATCATTCACTTCGTGGCAATACTCTCTCTTAACTGTAGAACCTACCTCTGCTGCAAATTCCATTTGTGCTTTGCAATGTAGTTTAATGGCATCGTGGGCGATTTTAAGAGTTTCGAGCATTTCTTCTTCTGAAACTTCTTTCATTTCACCTTCAACCATAAGAATATTGTCGTATGTGGCTCCTACCATCAGATCGATGTCTGCATCCTTAAGCTGAGTGGCAGTCGGATTGACTACAAATTTATTGTTTATCCTTGCAACCCTTACTTCCGACATGGGGCCATTGAAAGGAACATCTGAAACTGTAAGAGCTGCCGAGGCGGCCAGACCTGCCAGTGAGTCGGGAATTATGTCCATATCGGCCGATATAAGGCTGATAGTTACAAATGTTTCTGCGTGAAAATCATCAGGAAAAAGAGGTCTTAATGCCCTGTCAACCAGCCTTGAAATAAGTATTTCATAATCTGAAGGTCTGGCTTCTCTTTTCAGAAATCCACCAGGAAAACGTCCCGATGAAGCATACTTTTCTTTATACTCAACCGATAGCGGCATGAAGTCTGTATCTTCCTTTGCATCTTGTGCTGAAACAACAGTAGCCAGCAACATTGTCTTTCCCATTTTTAACAAAACAGAACCGTTGGCCTGTCTGGCCATTCTGCCTGTTTCAAGGGTTATTGTTCTCCCGTCGCCGAGATCAATAATTTTCTCTTTTACTTTAAACATTATATGAGTGATTTATGAAAATTGAAATTACAAAATATTTTTAAACGGTATGAAAAAAGGCAATTTTGAATTGCCTTTTAACTCTATTTACGTAATTTCAACGCTTTTATGATTTCGCGATACCGCTCGATATCTTTTATTTTCAGGTAGTCCAAAAGTCTCCTTCTTTTCCCTACAAGTTTGATAAGCGCCTGCTGGGTACTGAAATCTTTTTTATTCTTCTTAAGATGTTCGGTAAGATGATTGATCCTGTACGAAAACAGCGCTATCTGGCCTTCAGCTGTACCGGTATCGATTTCAGATGTTCCAAACGTTTTGAAAAACTCCTGCTTTTTTTCAGTTGTTAAATACATGTCTCTAATTAAAATATTGTTTATCCATAAATAAATCGAGTCTCCAATTTTGGAACGCAAAAATAAGGCTTTTTTATGTAAATTATCAAACAATTGGTTTTTTTTTACAAAGTTCTTAAATTATTTATTTTTACAGGAACGAATAAGTATAAATAATTATTGTTTCTGTGTTATTACAAAGACGGAAAAACTTTACCAAACGTTGCGTTGAATAACGTTATCATTCAGCTATTTGTCAAAAGATGTGGACTTATGGTTCCAGCATAAGGTCCTTTTGATCCTTTAGTTTCTTTCCCATGCTGATTAGTTTACTTCCGATGCGGCATTCGAGACATTTCCTTTTTTTGCAATATTCATTTCTGAGCTGGATCAGTGCCTGGGAATAAAAAGCCGATTCTGCTTCGATACCTGCTGCTTTCCATTCTTCTGTAATTGAGTTCTCCTCGGCATGGATATTTTCAAGGAAGGTAAGTGCTCTTTCACAAATATCCTGGCAATCTCTGTTAAGGCCATAGACAAATATTACCGGGATGATTGCATTTATTAGAAATATGTCGGTTGCCTGCGATCCGGTGCATTTCGAAATATTCCTGCTTTTCTTCCCGAAAACATAATGGTTGTCCCAGTAATCAGAAGCAGTTACTTCAAACACCTTTTTAAGCTGCCCGATATCAGTTACTTCTAACACTTTAGAGAAGAGTCCTCCTGCAAGTGAAAGCATGGCTGCCAGCTGTGATAATCTGACTGTCGGAAAATTAGCAGGTCTCAATCTGGAAAATTTCCATAGCCAACCATGAATAGGCTGAAGAGAGTATTTTGCTGAAAGAATCCTGTATTCCTTTATCAGGTCGCGATAATAATCATCCGCAAGAGCCTCTTTAAAAAGTCCTTCTTCGAGCATCCCGGCTGTTCCAAAAAGCAGAGTTTCAATCTGAAACCTGTTGTCAGCATGTTTGCGGATTATCCTGAAAGGAAGGGCTGTCGCGAGCATCTCAAAAGGTTCGGTATTAACCCTGAATCCAAAATATCGTGTCAGTAACCTGTAAAATGTCTCCTCCCAGTCGTTCCCGGTTTCCGAAAATATATTAAGAATTAATTCTGATTTACTTTGCAATCTTTCAATAACAAGTGAATTAAGCCAGTGGTGTACAAGAATGCTATCGAGTTTCTTTATTTCATCCTGGCAGGCTATTATATAAGGATTATAAACAAGGGAGTAATATTTCTCATAAAGTGCGTGGTCATATGCTATTACGATAGTCAGCAACTCCTCTCCTTTTGAATTGAAAACCTTTTTGTCGTTTTCAGCAACTACATGAAGGATAACATTGTTAAAGGCCGGGTCATTGTGGTGCCCGTGATTATCAAAATGAGATGACCTCGTATGTATTTCAACATTACCTGCCCATTCGGTACCGGCAATAGAGATACGGGCATTGAAAAAGTCAGGCCCCGAATCGCGGTTATATTCTCCTGGATGTTTGACAATAATTTTATTCCCGTCGTTATCGAAAAGCTTATCCGGGTTATAGAGACCGTATTTCCATAGATAATGAAGAAACTCCTCTTTCATTTTAGCACGAATTAAATGAGAAAGCAGCAAGGGTATAAAGATATAAAAAAAGGCGTAACGGTGCAAGGGTAGTTAAAGTAATTTTAATGCTGAAAGGGAGTAAAGGATTGCTTCGTCCGGCTGTGCCGTCCTCGCAATGACTTTGCAAACAAGTTTTTTTAGTTCTGGGATTGTAGTACGCATGATAAAGTACACGGTCATTGCGAGAAGTGCAGCGACGAAGCAATCTCAACTAAGCTAAACTAAGGATATTCAGATGAGGTTTCTTTCAGTGAGATATTTTTCCATCTCGATTTGGATTTCTTGTGCCTTTTCGCCGGCGACTTTATCAAAGTTTTCGCTATTATCGGCAAAGATAATTCCTCTTGAGGAGTTCACCAGAAGACCGCATTTGGAGTTCATCCCATAACGGGCCACATCTTCAAGACTCCCGCCTTGTGCTCCCACACCCGGAATAAGAAGAAAATGATCAGGTACTATCTTACGGATATCTTTCAACATTTCGGCACGTGTTGCACCAACAACATACATCATATTATTAATGGTACCCCATTTCTGTGAAATAGACAGTACTCTTTGGAAGAGCTTTATTCCATCTTCATCGTGATACTGAAAAT
>JAUYBT010000006.1 GCA_030692905.1 Bacteroidales bacterium | reverse complement strand
ATAAACCTGCTACAACTATTAAAAATAAATATTGTTTTTTCATATTAATATCGGATTAAACTGTTGGTAATGTCCATGGTTGACGGTAAGCACGGCTCAGCATGCGGCTGGCCCATAGATTGCCTATAATCTCTTCCTTATCAGGATCCCATTTAATTGTCTGTCCGGTTGTCATGGCAATTTCACCCAATAATGCAACAGATATTGCCCTGTATGCTACCTCTACGGGAGCAATAGTTTGCTTTCCTGAACGGACACAATCAACAAAGTTCTGCCAATGGTTCTCGCTTTTATATAATTGAATCTCATTCTCACCGATCACCTCATCGAGTATCCTGGTATCAGAAGCGGAAATTTTGTTTCCCCTGTCAACATGAACCCAGCCAAGGTCGCCATGCCATGTAGTTCCCATTCCAAGAGGTAGTCGTGATGCATTTGCTACACGCATTTCAATGCCGTTTGCATACTTGCAAATGAAATCATATTCCACCGGTACATTATAAATTCCTTCCACCGGGTAGACACCTGTTCCTGAAATCTCAACCGGGCCGGTATGTTCCAATCCTGCTCCCCAATTGGCGATATCGATATGGTGCCCAGCCCAATCGGTTAACTGACCGCCTGAATAATCGAGTATCCAACGCCAGTTCCAATGTGAAACACCACGGTATGGTACTTTTAAAGCAGGTCCCAGCCACATTTCCCAGTTCAGTTCAGCGGGAACTTCCTGGATTGGCGGAGTACCTATACCCATATTTCCATCAGGCAGTCCTACTTCTATATATTTTATCTTTCCTACCCTGCCATTAATAGCAAGTTCGGCTCCACGGTGGAAATTAGCCTCAGAGCGCTGCCAGCTTCCTGTCTGCCAGATAATGTTGTTCTTCTTAACAGCTTTGACAATAGTCTGACCATCATTTATGGTACGACAGATAGGTTTTTCACCATAGACATTTAATTTCTTATTAGCCACTTCAGTGTAAATAATCCCATGCCAGTGGTCAGGTAGTGCTAAAGAAACAGCATCCAGTTTTTCTTTTTCAAGTAATTCGCGGTAATCGCCATAAGTGCGGCAATCACTGTTTTTATTTGCCTGGTCAACTGTCTCTTTGGCTTTAGCCAGACGGAGGGCATCCACATCGCAGACTGCAACGAACTGTACGGCATCTTTGAGTCTTAAAAAATCTCGCATATTGCTCATACCCTGCGATCCGGTACCAATTGCACCTATCACAATACGATCGCTCGGAGCTATCCTCCCTCCCATTCCAAACGCTGACGAAGGAATGATTTGCGGAAGCACTATAGCACCTGCTACAGCAGCAGCCGATCGTTTAACAAATTCTCTTCTTGATGATTTGTTTGACATATCGATATTATTTTGGTTAGATTTTGATATAATAACTTATAAATTAAATAATTACAGGCGTTCCCGGGATAGGTGTTTCGAAAACCATATCAACCGGGCCGAACTCAATTTTAGCCGGTCCAAGGTCCATATCAGATCTGAAAATTTCATCCCAGGTTATAGCACGTCCTGTATAGGCTGCTGTCCTGCCCATTATAGCGGTTAGTGTCGAAAGGGCTGTCTGTTCTGCTTCATTAACATAACTACCAGTACGGATAGCATGAACAAGGTGCATGTGCTCCTGTACATAGGGAGGAATTTTAACCTGGTTCATAGGATTTCCGTTTTCATCATTCGGGTATTCAAATTGCCATTTTACATTTCCCTTCAGATCCCAGATTGTGTTGACACAGTTGGTATAACCTTCAGTTCCCATAATAACTTCACCTGTTCCGTTAGCGCAACTGTCTATCTGACGGCACATACTATGTGAACTGACACCATTGCCATAATCAAAGTCGATGCTGAAAAAGTCATACTGGTCACCGGTAACCCTGCGGTGACGGCCACCATAACCGATTGCTTTCTCGGGATATTTGCCCATGAACCAGTTGATAACATCTATATTATGTACGTGTGTATCAAGGATATGATCTCCGCATAACCAGCAGAAATTGTTCCAGTTACGGATCATGTACTCCATATCGTTCCATCCCTCTTCACGCTCACGGAACCATACATGGTCCTGGTTCCAGAATGCTTTTGCAGAGGTGATTGTACCAATTGCACCGTTCATTACCTGTTTATATGTCTCGATATAATCTTCCTGATGGCGCCTCTGTGTTCCGGTGACCACACATAATCCTATTGCTTCGGCCTTTTTCCCGGAGGTTATTACCGATCTTATACCAACAGGGTCGACTGCTACCGGTTTTTCCAAAAAGACATGTTTGTTATTCGATACAGCTTCAAGAAAATGGTCGGGGCGGAATTGAGGCGGAGTCGCAAGCAAAACAACATCTATGTCGGGAAGAGCCATCAGTTTTTTATAACCGTCAAAACCAACAAAGCAGTTTTCGGCCGGTATCGGAAGATTGAATGAAGCAAATCTTTCGCGGCAGGCGTCAATCTTATCCTGGAAGACATCTGCAAGGGCAATTATCTCCAGATCGAGTCCTGCACTAATAAAATTGATAGCTGCCCCGGTACCTCTTGCTCCGACACCAACCAGTCCCGCTTTGAGTTTTTTGCCTTTTGGTGCGCTATTTAATATAGGAGGAAGTCCTGATACTTCAACATCCGGTTTTCTTTTGCATGCTGTTATTAAAGCCCCTGCACCGGCTAATCCAATACCTGCGAGAGCTGTTTTTCCAATGAATTTTCTTCTGTCAATATTCTGCATTTTTTTTCTGTTAAAATAATCTATCTTATTGTCCTGTTATACTATCAGTTTCACATACTACTCTGAATCCCACATCAATACAATCGGAATACCACCATATACTTTTCGGCATCTGTGGATCGGTAACCAGCCATGCCTTAGTTTTTGTAAAATCGCGGGCCGCACTCCTGATATCTTTTGCATCGCTTTTGAATGAACCTCCGCGAATAACATGTTCCTGCCCTCCCGAAGGGCCTTTAGGATTAACAACTTCTGCTGAATCGGCTTTATAAATATAGGGAGAATAGAAATCAAAACAAAATTCTGCAACATTTCCCGGCATATTCTTCAACCCGAAAGGATTTTCTTTAACCGATTCAGGTTCTTTTGTCATGGAAGAACTATTTAATTTATAAACTACTCTTGAGGAAATATTTGCAGTATCAGGACCAAAGATTTTCTTTAAAAAACCGTAGGATGTAAATTCTTTTGGATTACCCTCGAAGAAATATGGTGTTTCTGTTCCGCCTCTGCAGGCATATTCCCATTCAGTCTCAGTAGGCAGCCGGTATTTTTTACCGGTAACCTTCGATAACCACTGGCAATAAACATTTGCAGCATGCCAAGTCATTGTTATAGCTGGACGAGAGGCTTTACCCCAGCCCTGATCGGGAGCTCCCCATGGAGGCGTCGCTCCGCTGATTGCATCCACATTCTTTTTTCTAACAACCTGTCCTTCTGTTCTCCCCTGCGAACCTGTTGCCCTGAAGAAAGCTAAGTATTCATCCCATGTCACTTCAGTTTTGGCCATCCAGAATTTTGATACGGTCAATTTCCTGACAGGACCTTCATCGGGTTTGCGTAATGGTTCGACATCAGGACTTCCCATATTAAATGTTCCTCCCGGGATTGCCACCATTTCAAATGACACATTTGTACCCGGTATCATTTCATTGAAATTTTGGAATTTTTCAACCTTTGCGGGCTCTGTGAAAATGGCCTGATTTGCTGTGACCGTAACACCAAAACTTGTATCATGGGCATGAATGGCATTCCTGTCGTAATGCCCTACATTCAGGTGACAGTTTATACAATTTAACGGCTCCTCGCTTGTTGTATAGAAAAGGTGCGCATTGCCGCCATTAACAGACAATTTAACCGGGAAAAGGTTCTGGTGGCATTCGAGACATGATTTTTCATAAACGATTCCTTTTGCATTTTCAAGCAGTTTTTTCTCCTGCCAGTTAATCTTTGTACTGTCCTTAAAGAAATACCCATAGACATCCTTTACCCCATGTTTTGCTTTTGCAAACAGATACCCATGACCTTCAGGAGGAAGATGACAATCAGCACAATGGACAATGTTTCCTGAAAGATTATTATAATGTGTCGACAGTTTCCAGCTCTGGTCAGCCTGTGGGTGTATATGACACGATACGCAATATTTATCGGAAGAAGTGTATGACACAACTGCTTTCCCTGATTTGAGAAAGATGAGACCTATGATAAAGCCCGCAATAATAAACCAGACCTTTGTCCTGCCCGTGATAAAAGTCCGATTACGATAATCCCTTAAATTCATATTTTCCGGCAAAGATTCAATTAAAACTTGCTAAAGTTAATTGTTTACCGGATTTAGTGACAATAAATTATTATCTTTTTATTATCTTTTTTCCATATTTGAGAGTTCAGAACCTCTTCGTATATGCATGGTAATATGGTACTTTCCCGTTGTTGAAATAATAATCCTGATGATAGGCTTCTGCCGGATAGAATTCGGAGGCTTTTGTTAATGTTGTTGCTACTTTTAATCCTTTAGATTTCAGGATATTCAGGTTCTTCTCAGCAATATTGATTTCTAACCCCATGTATAATTTGTTTTAAGTTTATTTTTGGCACAAAGATTGTATTCAGAATGAAAAGTTTATTTTTGTAAATAATTAAATATAATATCTCGTATGAAAAAGTTTGCTGTTTTACTAATAGTTGCTTTTGTTACGGCTCTGGTTGTCAGTTCATGTAGTCAAAAGGATTGTCCGGCTTATTCCAAGGCCAATACGGAGCAGACAGGTCAGAATGTCTGATTTCCGGATTGCTCTTTTAATTCCTCCAATTTTATAAGTTTGCATAAAAAAATGAAGAAGCTGCTTATAATAGCGATAATGTTTTTGTTTGGTGCAGTTTCACTGTCTGCCCAGGGTGAATTAAATGAGAAGCAGAAGGTATTTTTCCGTAATGAAAGATCTTTTGCAATTCTTCTTAATACTGATGGTAGTGGAGTCAGCTACCGTGGCGCCAAAAGAATTGATTTTCTTAATAAGCGTCTCCTTGAGATTGAAGCAGGAACACTAAAACATCCTAAAGAATATAAAGGATCTAATCCCAACGTTCAGGGTGGTAATTTTGTATTTGGCAAACTCAATTCCACTTTTTACCTGAGGGGAGGAATCGGACATCAGCATGAACTTTTTAAAAAAGCCGATCTTGGCGGAATAGCTATAAGGTATTTTTATTCAGCAGGACCGGTAATAGCGTTATACAAACCCATCTATTACAGAATAATATATTTTCTTCCTAATAATGAATATACAATTAAAAAGGAAAAATTTAGTAACTCAATCACTGGGAATTCTGAAATATATAGCAGAGCCTCTTTTACAAAAGGGCTTAATGAGACCAAAGTACTGCCGGGATTATTTGTAAAAGGAGGATTTAATTTCGAGTACAGTAAAGAGGATAAGATAATTCATGCAATAGAGGTCGGAGCCCAGATTAACGCTTTTCCAAAGAAGATACCAATCATGGCCGGTTCCGATAACAAAACTATATTTTTTTCATTATTTGTCAGTTACAGGTTCGGAATGATTATTGACCCGCTTGATCCGGAATCAAATAAGCTTTCAAATATCTTCAGGAGAAAAAAGAATAAATGATCTTTTTTACCTCTTGCCTTTTTCCGGGAAAATACTATTTTTGTAAATCAAATTTATTAACCAATTAATGATATAGGTATGTCAAAGATTAAAGTTGCTATTAACGGTTTTGGCAGAATAGGCCGCAACGTTTTTAAAATTGCTCTTGAAAAACCAGGTATAGAGATTATAGGTATCAACGATCTGACTGATACAAAAACACTTGCCCACTTGCTTAAGTACGATTCAACACAGGGAAGATTTGCCGGTGTCACTTTTGACAGTGAAAATATCATTGTCAACGGGTTTAAGGTAAAAGTTACTGCAGAAAAAAATCCTGCAAATATCCCGTGGAAAGAAAAACCGGATGTTGTTATTGAATCAACAGGGATTTTCACATCAAAAGAGAGCCCAAAAGGCGGTTATGGCGATCACCTGAAGAATGGCGCAAAAAAAGTAATTCTTACAGTCCCTGCTAAAGATACTATTGATGCAATGATAGTACTGGGTGTAAATGATAAAGACCTCAAACCTGAGCACCAGTGTGTTTCAAACGCATCATGCACAACAAACTGCCTCGCTCCTGTTGCCAAGGTTCTGAATGACAATTTCGGAATCGAGATTGGCTACATGACAACTATTCACTCATACACTAACGATCAGAGAATTCTTGATCTTCCACACTCTGACCTGAGACGTGCCAGATCAGCCGCTTTATCTCAGATCCCGACTACTACAGGTGCAGCAAAAGCAGTCGGAAAAGTAATTCCTGAACTTAAAGGCAAACTTGATGGTATATCAGTAAGGGTTCCAACCCCAACAGGTTCGCTTGTTGATCTGGTAGCTGTTCTTAAAAAAGAAGCAACAAAAGAAGAGATCAACGCCGCAATGAAGAAAGCAGCAGAAGGTCCTATGAAAGGAATTCTTGAATATACTGAAGATCCAATTGTTTCTGTTGATGTAATTCATACCACTGCATCATCTATCTTTGATTCACTCAGCACTATGGTAAACGGAAAAATGATTAAAGTACTCGCATGGTACGATAACGAGTGGGGTTACTCCTGCAGGGTTGTTGACCTGATCACATTGCTGAAGTAATAAGCATATATTGAAATAAAAAAGAGAGGTTTTTCCTCTCTTTTTTTATACAATCATATTCATCTCGAGCGGAATACTGTCATAAAGATACTTTGAGGAACCACTATTCTGATAATTTATTCGTATCTTAAAGCTTCAATAGGATCAATATTAGCCGCTTTTACCGCTGGTGCATAACCGGAAACAACACCTACAATAAAACAAACAACGATGCCGGTCATTACCCATACCCAGGGAATTATAAAATTTGACCTAAGCATAGACGATACTGCATTTCCGATAAGTATACCAAGAATAATTCCAAAAACACCACCCAGCTGACCTATCATTATCGATTCAAAGAGGAACTGATACTTTATAGTCTGCGTCTTTGCTCCAATAGCTTTTCTTACACCTATTTCGCGTGTCCTTTCTGTTACTGAGACAAGCATTATATTCATCAGTCCGACAGCAGCTCCGAATAATGTTACTATACCAATTATTGTTGCAGCAAGTGTAACGTACTTCAGGTTTTCCAGAAGCATCTTAACTATATTGTCGCTTTTATTGATATTGAAATCTGATTCATCCCTTGGATTAAGATTACGGACAATCCTGAAAACAGCCTCTGCCTCCCCAGTCATCATATCAAGATTCATGGGGCTTATTGGCATAATAGTAATGCTGAATGACATATTGGGACGGGAAAAGTACTGGCGGGCAGTTGTGACAGGCATAAAACATACACGATCACCATTAATGGCACTGGCTCCCTTACTCTTTAGAATACCGGCAACCTTAAGCTTTAAACCAGCTACTGTAATAACTTTCCCAAGAGGGTCAACACCCTCATTGAAGAGATCCTTTACTATATCTGCCCCAATAAGCACAATGTGCCGGTTCGATTGAACCTCATCAGCATTGAAATTTCTTCCTGATTCGATCTCATAACCCGAAACTGTAAGATGGTCTTCATCAACACCTATAAGGCTGACATTTGGATTTGTCTCCTCCGACCCGTATTTAACTGTTGATAATCCCGATGCATTGAAGGAAATGGAAACCGTTGCGCCATCAGCAAATCGTCCTTTAAACTCTTCGGCCTCCCTGTATGAGATCCTCGAAAAATTCTTTGCCCTGGACTTACTGTTGCCGATCTGAATATTCATCCCCCTCGAAGTAATTGTGAATGAGTTGGCACCCATCATAGTAAACTGATTTGTCAGGGATGATTTAATTGCATCGATTGCAGTAAGGATACCCACAAGTGCCATAATACCAATTGCTATAATACATATAGTAAGGATCGCCCTGACCCTGTTGGATTTAATTGCTCTGAATGAAATTCTTAAATTTTCCCTGAAAATGCTTATTTTCATTATATTTCGCTTCGGTTACGGGTATCTCTCACTACATTTCAAAAATAAAAAATAAAAGTACACTTTTTTTTCTTGTACCGAAAACTGGAATAGTAATAAATGATTTTTTAGAAATTAATGGAACCATTGGGTTTTTTGCGGAAACGCAAGCCCTAAACATTTCTTAACTTTCCATTTCTGAATCTCATTTAATATAAAACGTGTTAAAATCAGAAGATCAACCCCCGAGAGGTTGCAATTTTTAGTATTTAATTGAAAATAATTAGTCTTTTAGTTGCATAACTAATTTATTCGTTGTATATTTGGGCTGGTATTATAAAGAACAAACGAACAATTGAACAAACGAATTAAGAAATTTGAATTAAAAAACAGGATATGAGAGAATTAACAAGAGCTGAGGAACAGGTGATGCAGGTTCTATGGAAGATAAAAAAAGGATTTGTCAAAGAAATACTCGAACACTTTGATGAACCAAAACCTGCATATAATACAGTGAGCACTATTGTCCGTATTTTGCAGGATAAAGGCTTTGTAACTCACAAAGCATATGGAAGAACACATGAGTACTATCCGGTCGTTTCGAAAAACGAGTATTCGAAAACACATCTCAGCACTTTTGTAAACGACTACTTTTCAAATTCTTTCGAGAAGATGGTGAGCTTCTTTGCGAAGGAAAAAAGCATCTCTGTAAAGGAGATGGAAGAAATTATGAAAATAATGGAAAGTGAAGTTAAAAAACAAAAAATGAAAAGATGAATACACTATTTGTATATATGGTAAAAGTTGCTGTCTATCTGATTGCCTTTTACCTGGTATATTCAATAATGTTGAGCAGGGATACATCCTATAGCCGTAACAGAGCTTTTATCCTTCTGTCATTAGCCTCAGCTATGATTTTCCCTTTCTTTACTTTACTTACTATCAAACCTATGAATATTCAGCTTTTCGGAAAATTGCTGTCTGAGGTCTTTATTACTGCAACTTCAAACGGAACGGAGACATTAAACTCCGGATCAGCAGCAGCAGATCAATTGCAGACAGTTTATTCAATATATATTATAGGTGTAATAGTTTTCGTATTCAAATTGCTGATTGATCTTCTGAATCTTCTGTTTTTAATTGTACGTCAAAAAAACAAAGGAAGCCGGATCATCAGATTTCATGGATTTAATACAGCCGGATTCTCTGCAATGGGATATATATTTATAAATACCAGGCTGAGTCCGGAAGATGCCGGAGAAATAATTAAACACGAACAAAACCATCTCAGAAGAAATCATTTCATAGACATTATTTTTATTGAAACGATAAAAGCCGTTCAATGGTTCAATCCCGTTGTTTACCTGTTTAACAGATCATTGCGGGCTATCCATGAATACCAGGCTGACAAGGAATGCCTGATTTCCGGAGTACCGGTGGTAAATTATCAATCCCTTTTATTAAGTCAGGTTTTTAAATCGAGAACATTCAATTTAACAAACAGCTTTTCAAATCCATCACTTATTAAAAAACGTATGATCATGATGACAAAAAAACGTACTTCAGCCCTGGCGAGCATCAAGTTGCTCATAGTTGTACCTGTCATAGGCCTGGTGTTTTTAGCTATCTCTGCTTGCAGGCAAAATACTAATCTATCTGAAAACCAGACAAATGTTATTACAACTCCTCAAACTTCACAATCTGATTCCAAGTCGGCAACGATTCCTCCTCCTCCTCCTCCTCCTCCAATTTCCGAAGTGAAAGAAGAATCCAAGGAACCTACGATCTTTGTTATTGTTGAGGAAATGCCTATGTTCCCTGGCGGTGATGCCGCACTTCTGAAGTATCTTCAGGAAAACGCAGTTTATCCTGAAATTGCTAAAGAAAAAAACATCCAGGGTAGAGTAATCCTCAATTTCTGTGTTACTCCAACAGGTGGCGTAAGTAAGATAAGTATTCTTAAGTCCGCTGATCCCGAACTTGATAAAGAAGCAATGAGGGTTGTCAGCACACTACCAGCATTTAAGCCGGGAAAACAGGGAGGAAAACCTGTTCCTGTCTGGTATCAGGCATTTATTAACTTTAAACTTCAGTAGAGACAGTCCTGAGATCTGTCTCTACATTATCTGAAAAACTGGCCCTTCCCCCGGGTCAGTTTTTTTTATTTTATCTGTAATTCAAATTCAGTAAATTTGCACGCTCCAATTTTGCAAATTATGAGTCTTGAAGAAAGAATAAAATCTTTTGCTGTTCTCGGGGAGATCCTGCGTAATTTATTAAATGGAATCTCAGGAAACTATGGAGAACAACTAAATGCCCTGATTGACAACCAGTATAAGCTAAATCCATGGTTCACACCTGAAAATGTCAGAACTGCAGTAAAAGCTATTGCTGGTGAACTTACCGAAGAAAACCTCATTAAATGGACCAATGCTTACCCAGAACTCAAAAAGAATATTACTCCGGTGAAGGCAGGTTTAATAATGGCAGGCAACATACCTCTTGTAGGTTTTCACGATTACCTTTCTGTTCTAATCAGTGGGAATAAACTCATAGCAAAAACAAGCTCAAAAGACTCTGAACTTATTGTTTGCATTAGTGACATCCTCAACAAAGTTAACCCGGAATTTAAGGAGTTAGTTGAATTTACTGAAGGTACCCTTTCAAATTTTGACGTTGTAATTGCAACCGGCAGCGATAACAGTTCAAGATACTTTGAGTACTATTTCGGCAAATACCCTAATATAATAAGGAAGAACAGAAACAGTATTGCAGTCCTTGAGGGAAATGAAACAGATGCTGAACTGGAGAGTTTGGGGACGGATATCTTCTCATATTTTGGACTGGGTTGCAGGAATGTCTCAAAAATTTATCTGCCCAAAGGATATGACTTATCTGCAATGATTAGGAACTGGGATGCTTTTGCAGGGAGTATTAATCATGTTAAATATGCCAACAATTACGATTTCAATAAAGCTGTTTACCTGGTCAATAAAGAAAAGTTTCATGATACTGGTTACTTGTTGTTGAAAGAAGAGAGAGGATTATCATCCCCGGTTTCTGTGCTCCATTATGAATTTTATGATTCACAAACTGCTGTAAAACAGCAAACAGACCTGCTGAAAGAAAAAATTCAGTGTGTCGTTAGCAGGCATGACCTCCCTTTTGGTAAAGCCCAGTCGCCACATCTGTGGGATTATGCCGACGGGATTGATACGATAGAATTTCTTCTAAAAAAAATTAGCCGGAATATTGTAAACTAAAAAATATTATATTGCACCCATCGAATTAATACATATTATGGTTTATAAATTTGTAGTGTTATCAGATGAAGATGAGTCATTTGTAAGGGAATTTGAATTTTTGGATTCCCATACATTATTGGATTTTCATAACCTCATCCAGGATGAATTGGAGTTTGATAAATCCCAAATGGCTTCATTTTTTATGGCAACAGACAATTGGGAGAAGGAGGAAGAATTTACACTTTTTGATATGGGTACCGGTTCGTCAACAATGGAAGTTGCTGTTCTGGAAGATATTATTTTCCGTAAGAACCAGAAATTACTTTACGTTTTCGACTTTTTTAACGAAAGATCTCTCTTTGTTGAATATACCGGAGAATCAAAAGAGAAAGATGGCCGTGAATATCCATCATGCACAAATTCAAAGGGAATCCCGCCCAAACAGGTAGTTTTCGGCGGAAGCTCACGTAAGCTTTATAACAATATTGTTGTTTCCGAAGACGAAGACGACGAGGATGAAGGTGAACCGGAAGTTGATGATCTCTTCCTTAACGGGGATGATGAAGATCCACTGCCCGATTTCGAAAATATAGATAACCTGAACGAGGACGAAGAATAGTCCTCTGCAGGATCATATTCCAATGAAAAATATTCTTATAGTTCTGCTTGGTCCGACCGGAGTCGGCAAAACTGATATTTCTATTGATTTAGCTGCCCTGTTTAACTGTGATATCATATCAGCTGACTCCAGGCAGTTCTTCAGGGAAATGAGCATAGGTACAGCTGTTCCATCTGATAATCAACTGAATACAATAAAGCATCATTTTATAGGATTTTTATCGGTTGAAGATTACTACAGCGCCAGCCTTTTCGAAAGAGATGTTCTGGATCTTCTTCCCCGGCTGTTCAGCAGGAATAATATTGTTTTAATGTCAGGTGGTTCAGGAATGTATATCGATGCGGTTTGTAACGGCATTGACGACATCCCTGATGTTGATCCTGTTGTTAGGGATAAATACATTTCAAGATACAAAGAGGAAGGGATTGAAGGGTTAAGAGTAGCTCTTAAAATACTTGATCCTGAATATTATGCAAAAGTTGATCTCAAAAATTACAAACGGATAATGAGAGCTCTGGAAATTTGTGAAACAGCGGGCCGGCCATATTCTTCCTTCCTTAAAAAGCAAAAAAGGGAAAGAGATTTCAGGATAGTTAAAATAGGACTTGAAAGAACCAGGGATGATCTTTATAACAGGATTAATTCGAGGGTTGATAATATGGTTAAAGCGGGACTTGAGGAAGAGGCAAGACTTCTCTTTAAATTCAGAAATCTGAACGCGTTGAACAGTGTGGGGTACAGAGAGTTTTTTGATTTTTTTGATGAAAAAATCTCACGGGAGAAAGCTATTGAACTCATAAAACGGAACAGTCGCAAGTATGCAAAACGACAAATAACATGGTGGGGTAAAGACAAGGATATCAGGTGGTTTCAACCGGAGCGGGTTCAGGATATTATTGAATATATATCTGACTCGGTTATTGGAGTTAATTAAGTCTCTTCAGTTTCCGTATTGTCTCAATCGGATCATCCGAACTGAAAACCGAATTACCGGCCACAAGGACATTGACACCTGACTCAATAAGTTTTGCAGCATTTTTTGTATCAATGCCTCCGTCGACTTCAATCATTACATTATAACCACCTGCATCAATTATCTTACGAAGCTCAGTTATTTTATTATAGCTCTCCATGATGAAAGATTGTCCGCCTAAACCCGGATTAACTGTCATTATAAGAACCATGTCGACAAAAGGAAGGATATTCTTGAGAAGTGAGACAGGAGTATGAGGGTTTAATGCCACACCTGCTTTCATTCCAAGGTTATGAATTTCTGTTACTGTCCGATGCAAATGTGTACAGGCTTCATACTGAACCGTCAGAATATTAGCCCCGGTATCGCGGAAGCGGGCCAGATAACGGTCGGGGTCAACTATCATCAGATGCACATCAAGTGGCTTTTCTGCAACCTTTCTGACACATTCAATAACCGGAAAACCGAATGAAATATTCGGGACAAACAGACCATCCATGATATCGAGGTGAAGCCAGTCGGCCTGACTTTTATTTACCATTAAGACATCTTTTTCAAGATTCCCAAAATCAGCGGCTAACAGCGAAGGAGAGACAAGGTGGTCCATTTAAGATTATTTTGGACAAATATAGAAACAAATTGTTATCCCAGATATGATTTCAATATTCTGCAACGGGTTGTAAACTGAATCCTTTTGATTGCTTTTTCCTTTATTTGCCTGACCCGTTCGCGAGTAAGGTTTAACTTCTCACCAATCTCTTCAAGAGTGTAAGGATGTTTCATGCCCAATCCGAAATATAACTTCAAAACCTTGGATTCGCGAGTGGAGAGAGTGCTCAGTGCCCTTTCTATTTCAAAGGCAAGCGATTCGTTAATAAGATTTCTATCAGGACTTGGCGTATCGTTACTTTGCAGGATGTCGTACATGTTATTATCTTCCTCGGCACTTATAGGAGCATCCATGCTGACAGTCCGGCCATTCGTTTTCAGAACTTCCTTAACCTCTTCGGGTATCATCTCAAGTGTTTCAGCAATCTCCTGAGAAGAGGGTTCCCGCTCGTACTCCTGTTCAAGTCGTGCAAAAGCCCTGTTTATACGGTTTATTGATCCTATTTTATTTACCGGAAGTCGTACTATCCTTGCCTGTTCAGCAAGAGACTGAAGAATTGCCTGGCGTATCCACCATACGGCATAGGAGATGAATTTAAATCCTCTTGTCTCATCAAATCGCTGGGCAGCTTTCATCAGTCCCAGATTACCCTCATTGATCAGATCAGGCAGACTCATTCCCTGATTCTGATACTGCTTTGCAACCGATACAACAAAACGAAGATTGGCTTTTACAAGTTTCCTTAAAGCATCGGGATCGCCCGATTTTATTCTTCTGGCCAGGATGACCTCCTCTTCAGGTGAAATAAGGTCAACCTTCCCTATCTCCTGGAGATATTTATCCAGTGAAGGGGTGTCGCGATTAGTAACCTGCTTTGTTATCTTTAACTGACGCATATTCAGGCCAGACATTAGTTTTTCAAAGAAATTTCAGGCAATAGGTACAATTTTAATAAAAAAAAGCTACTATTCAACATATTCTCCTAATTATTTTTTGGTTAATAATATTTTTTTAGTAACTTGCAGAGCTATTTTACATATTGAATATCAAATTATTAATTGATTTGATAAAATCACGTTGCATTTTTAACAACATTTTACAAGAAATATATTAGCAATTTTATTTAACATTGCAGCGTTTTTCGGATATGTGAAATTGTTATAGCATTATCCAGCGGGTTCATCTTCATATCTTGGTCCGTGTTTCCAAAAAATTCATTAAGATCTCTTATATTCCATTTATCATTAAAATATGTACGACATTCTTGAGTTAAGTAAGAAACTGCTTCCTGAATTAAAGGATATAGCAAAGGAACTTAAAATCAAAAAAGCAGAATCTTTGAAAAAACAGGATCTGATTTACAAAATCCTTGATCAGCAGGCAATTGAGGCCACGGAAATCAAGCCAACCTTTAAAACAGAGAAGGAAGATATACGTTCTTCATCTGAGGTTAATAATCAGGAGTCTGATTCTTCCATGAGAAGAGGAAAACGTCCCAGGACCTTAAAACCGGTTGTAAAACGAACAATAGAATCTGTTATGTCAGTTTCACCTGGCGACCTTAAAAGACCGGAAATAAAGCCTGCTGAAAGGCAGGAGCAGGTTAAAAAACCCGAAAGAATTGATGAAAAACCCGATCTCTTTAAAAATGCAGAGCCGGTGCCACAGGAAAGAAAAGCTCCTAAATGGAGTACTGACCAGAAAACTGATGAAAGGGGTCTTAAGAAAGAAAGATTTGATAAGGTTCATACAGAGAGACCTGAAAAGAGAAGATCTGAGCCTGTTGCTGAACCTGTAATTGAAAATATACTTCCGCTAAATAATGGAGAAGCTTCATTTGATGAGATAAAACCATCTTCGGATGTTTACTTTGGCGATATAATAGTCGAGCCACCCGTAAAAGAACACATTGCTGAAGTTCACCCTATAAAAGAGGAAAAGAAGGAAAAACCTTATGACTTTGAAGGGATAATTTATAATACCGGTGTTCTTGAAATTATGCCCGACGGTTATGGTTTTTTAAGATCTCCCGACTACAATTATCTGAACTCTCCTGATG
>JAUYBT010000248.1 GCA_030692905.1 Bacteroidales bacterium | reverse complement strand
GATTCATACCGGAAAGCCGGATAACTTCATGAAGCTGATTTCTTCGCTCGTTAATACAGCCATACCTTGGCATGAAAGTCCGGATCTCTTTGCCCTTTTCCTGAATGCCTTGCGGGAGAAATCTTCCGATCTTCGATAACTTCGTCTCACCTAAGTATGGAGTGATCTCTTGTGAAATGAATAATACCTTCCTGCTTTCCATTTACCTGCCTGGATATACCATTTCGATTTAAGGTGCAAAGATAATAATAAATATTTACATATTTAACAATATACAATTCATTAGAATTCATGGTAGCTACTTACTCCTTTTTTTATTTCCCCAAAGAGAGATGCCGCGAAGAGGCATAAGGGTGCCACTTTATTGTTCACATATTTTCAGGTTGAATTATTTTCTTATAGGTTTGTACTAAAGTATTATTGCCATGAAGGTAACCTGTACTGTTAAAGAGTTGCATAAGCTAATAAAGAAAATGCATCTTACTCCTGTCGGACTTGTACCAACAATGGGAGCTCTTCATGAAGGGCATCTTTCGTTGGTTAAAAGTGCTGTAGCACAATGCCCTGTTGTTGTTGTGAGTATATATGTGAACCCGACACAGTTCAACGATAAAAATGATCTGAAGAACTATCCCGGAACACTTGATAATGACCTGGCGCTTCTTGAAAAAGTCCTCAGGGAAACCGATATTGTCTTTACCCCCGGTAATAAAGAAATTTACCCTGAAGAAGATAAAAGAGAATTCCGTTTCGGAAACCTCGATAATGTAATGGAGGCCATGCATCGTCCCGGCCATTTTAACGGCGTTGCACAGGTTGTGAACAGGCTTTTTGAAATAGTCAGACCCGATATTGCCATTTTTGGCATGAAAGACTTTCAGCAACTTGCTGTGATAAAAGAGCTTGTAAGGCAGACAGGAAATAAGGTAAAAATTATTGGTAACCCTATTATACGCGAAAATGACGGATTGGCGATGAGCAGCAGAAACATGCTTCTCGAACCCGGCATCAGAAAAGATGCATCCATAATCTATAAAACCATCTCCTCTGCCTCTTCAATGATTACCGGACATGATATCCCGGAGATTAAATCCTTCGTTGAAAACAGTATCAACAATATCCCGGAATTCAAAGTCGAATATTTTGATATTGTGGATGATACTGAACTGATTCCGGTCAGCAAACAAGGTGAAATGAAAAAAGGGAAAAGGTATTTTGGCTGTATTGCTGTAAGAGCAGGTAAAATCAGGCTTATAGATAATATCGAAATCGGGTTGGTCTGATCCAAAAGGTTAATTACCTTTGCACCATAAATTAATATCAACGGGATATCACGTCATGTTAATAGAAGTAGTTAAATCGAAAATTCACAGGGTTTCAATTACAGGGGCAAACCTCCATTATGTTGGTAGTATCACAATTGATGAGGATCTTATGGATGCGGCAAATTTAATTGAAAACGAGAAAGTCCATGTATTAAACTTAAATAACGGTGAGCGTCTTGAAACTTATGTAATAAAAGGTACCCGCGGGTCGGGTGATATTTGCCTGAATGGTGCTGCCGCCAGAAAGGTGATTGTAGGCGATGTAATCATTATAATGTCATACGCCATGCTCGACTTTCAGGAAGCAAAATCGTTCAAGCCGGTAATTATTTTCCCCGATACAAAAACCAATAAACTGATCTGAAGTTGAGAAAAGGTATTCTACAGACGTTGAAGTTTATTGCTTTCCTTGCTGTCGGAATTGTCCTGCTCTGGTTCGCATTCAGTAATGTTGACTTTACAAGGCTGGCAGCCGATTTAAAGGAAGCCGATTACTCATGGCTTCTTTTGTCAGTTCTCTTTGGACTGTTTGCTTTTGTCAGCCGGGCCCGCAGGTGGGTACTACTTGTTAATCCGCTTGGGTTCAAACCTTCTCTACGAAACTCTTTTTATGCACTGATGACCGGCTACCTGGCAAACCTTGCTTTACCAAGGATTGGCGAAATAACACGTTGTGTGGCATTGGGCAAAAAGGAAAAAATACCGGTCGATCAACTGTTCGGAACTGTGGTTGTTGAACGTACAATTGACTTCCTTTCCCTCCTTCTTATAATGATCATCCTGATC
>JAUYBT010000216.1 GCA_030692905.1 Bacteroidales bacterium | reverse complement strand
AATCAGGGAGAAACTCACAGAAACATTCGGTGGGCGTTTTAAAGAGTTGGTCGTAGGTGGTGCAGCTTTCAATGCCGATGCTGAAAAATTCTTTAAAAAAATCGGGTTCAGATTTACAGTTGGTTACGGAATGACCGAATGTGGGCCGCTTATCAGTTATGCTTCGTGGGATACAACTAAACCTGGCGCATCGGGAAGGGCAGTCGACACACTCGAAGTCACTATTGATTCTCCGGATCCGGTAAACATTGTTGGAGAGATCATTCTGAGAGGTGAAAATGTGATGACCGGGTATTATAAGAATGAAAAAGCAACCAGGGAGATGATAGACGACAAAGGCTGGATGCATACTGGCGACCTTGGTGTGATTGACAAGGAAGGTAATATATTTATCAAGGGAAGAAGTAAAAGCATGATACTCGGCCCATCGGGGGAAAATATTTATCCTGAGGAAATTGAATCTGTGATAAACAATAAAGATTATATAACAGAATCGTTAGTCATTTCTGAAGACAATAAGCTGATCGGATTAATTTTCCCCGATTATGATATGATGAAGAGAGATAATATTTCTGAGGAACAACTTATCTCTATTCTGGACGAAACCAGGAAAGATGTAAATGAAAGGTTACCTGATTTCATGGCTGTCAGCAAATTCAGGATACACCCTGAAGAATTTGTAAAAACACCCAAGAGAAGTATTAAAAGATTCTTGTATACAAAAGAATAGGATCTGTTTTATGGAACTGTACGCAGTAATTGTTGCAGGAGGAAGCGGGAAACGAATGGGGGCAGAAATTCCCAAGCAGTTTCTTGAGCTTGCCGGGAGGCCTGTGCTGATGCATACAATTGAAAGATTTAAATCATTCAATGAAGCCATAGAAATAATTACGGTTCTTCCTGAAAATCAGCTCAGACATTGGATTGAACTTCAAAAAAAACACTCTTTCACGGTTCCCCACACCCTTGTTAAAGGTGGTTCCCACAGGTTTTTTTCAGTAAGGAACGGACTGAAGTTTGTTAATGTCCCCGGCCTGGTAGCCATTCATGATGGAGTCAGACCATTTGTGAGTATTGATACAATCAAAAGATGTTTCGACACAGCTGAAAAACTTGGGAATGCAATACCTTCAATTTCTCCGACTGAGTCTCTGAGAATATTAACCGATCAGGGAAGTCTTCCTGTTAACAGGCTAAATGTAAAACAGATACAAACGCCACAGGTATTTAATGCCGGACTTATAAAAAAAGCCTATTTACAGGAATATAAGCCCGAATTTACAGACGATGCAACAGTTCTTGAAAAGACGGGAGAAAAGATAAACCTCATCGAAGGCAACCGCGAGAATATTAAGATAACCAACCCCGAGGATCTTCTGATTTCCAAAGCACTGTTGGCAACAATCTCCTGATTTTGTGTGCCATTCCGATAGACTTCGCCTATGCGTAGCCGCTCCGGCGGAGAAAGGTCAGGACAAGTTGTGGTAAAAGACTTATTTTATATCTTGCGATATATTTGATAAACCGCAGATGTTTGAAAGGAGTGTTTTTAATTACAAGGGACTTGAAGTAAGAGTTTCTGACAATGCAAATGAAGGAATATTAGACATCCTTAATCATGCGGTACAGGGATCAGAAGGGGGATTAAGATTTTCGTTGCAGAATATTGCACCTCGGATTACCGCATATAAAGATAAGATAAGATTTGTCTCTCTTTACAGGAAAAATCAGATAACCGGAACGGTTGGCTCTTGTTTCCGCATCTCCGGACAGGGAAACCTGCGTTACCCGACTTCATATCTCCGTTACCTTGCGTTTCAGTCAACATATCAATCAGGTCTGAGCTGGAGAAAACGAAGGGAGGCGATGATAAAACCAGAGAAGGACGACAGTTTCAAACAAAAAACGCTGGAAATTTTCAGCAAACCACACCTGCTTGATCTTAAAGATGTCTTTGAAGGAGATAAACATATAATGTATGCCTTTGTTGAGAGCATGAACGAAAGGTCAAAGAACCTGGTACATCAGGCAGGATATGAGTATATCAGATCTTTCCTTACTGTTGCATTCAGCCGGTTTTCTCCAAAACCCGATAAGCATGTTGTTAAACTCAGAGATGAAGAAAAAGGGAAAATGGAATCCCTTCTCCTGGATTATTACAGGGATTACTCGTTTTTCAGCACAGAATATTCTTTTTTTGGCGACAAGTATTACGTATTAAAAGAGGGGGACGAGATTATTGCCGGCGTTAGTGCAATACCTTCGGTCTACAAAGTATATGATGTACCCGGTATATGGGGCTGGGTAATTATGAGCGTTCTCCCTAAGGCACCATATTTCCGCAGACTGTTCCGTCCCGGAGAGTTCAGATACATTGTTTTCGATGCAATTTATTGCAAGCAGGGACGGGAAAGTTTACTGGCAAATCTTTTCGAATCGGCGTGTGCTGCCGAGGGATTTCATACCGGACTGACATGGCTCGATGACAGGAGTCAGCTTTATGATAAAATCAGAACAGGCGTAAAAATGGGAGCATTGAACAGGATGTTGAATGCTAAACCCGGACTGGTTTATACCAGGTTCATCAATCTGACAGAAAAGGAAAAGGAGTGTTTTTACGATGCCCCGGCATATATTTCGGGATTTGACTTTTCATAACAAGTGAACAAAATAATAGCACTTAAAAGTATGTTTAGGTGATGAAAGCTATATTTTAGCAGGCAAGAATCTTGATGTGAACGAAAAATTATTATTTTTACGTTGACAATGGGTTGTTAGCTCAGTTGGTTTAGAGCATTACCTTGACAGGGTAGGGGTCACTGGTTCGACTCCAGTACAACCCACGGAATAAAAAGCGCAAACAGACATAATATAACTGAATGCGCTTTTTGTTTTGGGTTCTACTGAAACATTACTGAAACATTTCTGAGATAAAAGCTATTCATTTGTTCTGTCCCAAATTCCCTTAGAATGAGAAATGAGGGATTTTTGGGATCGTAGAAAGTATCCTTATCATCAGCACGACTATTTATGTTTATTAAAACTTCATGAATAGTCCATAAGAAGTTTGAAAGTTTAGCATTTTCATAATAATGCTTTCATCATACTTTTGGGAACTGCTTAAATCACTCAGTTGGTAGTTTACAAACAAGTAGTCCTCTTTAGCAGTTTCATCAGTTCGTTTGTATTTAAAGTCATTCCCCTCTTTCCCTAAGTATTTGAAATATCCACCATATGCGAACTGTCCATTTATAGTAACTTGCAAATACGTTGTGCCATCAGGTTTCTGCCGTATTAATACGTACGATGATTGAACTCTCTTGGTTGGTCCCCAAGGTACTTCTTGTCCTTGCTTAACGATGTTTGAAGTCACGTACTCATTAAGGGAATAAATGACTTGTTGGTACTGATCCATGTACCTATTGGGTAAAGGCGTACTTGGGTAGTGAATAGAATTAAATTGAGTTATTATAAGGAGAATTTCTAGTGCTAACATAATCTACACCTTCATTAATTTATCTTTGTAAGATCATTATACCATGTAACCGTTTCTGCTCCTGGATTATAAGCACCTAGATCGAATGAATTAGTCCTTGGGTCTTGAACAATGCTAACAATGAATT
>JAUYBT010000208.1 GCA_030692905.1 Bacteroidales bacterium | reverse complement strand
TCCTTTAGAGGAGGCGGCAAATCACGTTACTTCCATGCTTCAACTTAAAAATACCCTGAGATTAATTGAAATAAGTGATGATTATGCTATAGTAGAGATAGTTGTTCCAATTAAATACGTCGGTCATTCTCTTGAAACTGTTAATATTCAGAACAGGTTTGATCTTAAACTGGTAGCTGTTAAAATTCCACCCAGTGAGGGTGTATTAACTTCAATCTTCAGGAGAGAATACAAAGTCGATTTATCATATAATATTACTTTCCTTCTAAGGGAGAAAGACATCCTTGTTCTGGCAGGAAAGATTATTGATATAAAGAGATTCATTGAAAGTTAGAGCTATAAAAGATTCATTGATATGGTATAGTTAACCGACCTCCTACATTTTGTTGGTAATAAGCTTTCTACAGGAACTCAATTAGCTCGCAGTAATACCTTGATTGCAAACGCACAAGCAAGAGTTTGGCAGCCCATCACTGCAAGCTTCCCCGGCTGCTAAACACATGCTTTTTAAATCCGCCTCGTTTAGAGAATGTAATTGCTCCAACTATTATTGCCAGGCAGATTGCACCTATGATAAACATACCCACAGATGCTTGTCAGGGTTTCTGGTAGGCAATGATTACCGGTGCTGCAAGAAGTGAAACCAGATTAATAACCTTTATCATCGGGTTAAGTGCAGGTCCTGCTGTTTCTTTAAGCGGATCACCAACTGTGTCACCAACAACAGCTGCATGGAAGCAATCAATGCTTCGGGGGTTGCGGCTAAATAAATGAAATTGTATTATAATCTATAATTTACGAAAATGTTTATTGCTAATTAATCCTGTTTAAACCAATCAATTTATTTGATTATGTTTGCAGAACTGGTAATAATTATATCATTTTATGCCCATAACGCCCCCGACCTCGCCAGGTGCCGGTAAAAACAAGACAAAAGTCAGTAAGGTTCCCCGACGCTACCTGCTCTTTTTACTTATTACTTTATTCGTTGTCTCATTTCTAACCATAGTTAACCACTATGATATCTTCAGTATCAGCAAAACTGTTTTAATGATCTTCAGATGGGTTGCCATTGTGGTTATCGTTGGTTACGCAATCTATAAAAGATCTCTCACAACATGGATCCTGATCAGCATGATCCTGGGTGCTGAATTCGGTCATGACTTACCGCAGGTAGCTATTAAAATGCAGGTAGTAAGTATGATATTCCTGCGCCTGATAAAGACTATTATTGCTCCTCTCATTTTTGCAACCCTGGTAGTTGGGATAGCAGGACATTCAAACCTGAGACAGGTTGGACGCATGGGTTGGAAATCGTTAATTTATTTCGAAATCATTTCGACTATTGCTCTGTTCATCGGATTACTGGCAATTAATATCAGCAAAGCCGGTGTTGGAGTGAAAGTTCCGGAAATTGTAAATCAAGCGAATATTCCTTCTGTACCCGCAACTACCGGGACTGATATGATCCTCCATATTTTTCCTGAGAATATTGCAAAGTCAATTTACGAAGGCCAGGTTTTACAGATCGTAGTATTCAGCATTATTTTCGGTATTGCTGTTGCCATGATTAATGACAAGTACAAAAAACCGATGCTCAGGTTTACCGAATCACTGGCAGAGACAATGTTTAAATTTACCCAGTTGATTATGTACTTTGCACCTTTTGCTGTGTTTGCAGCAATTGCTTACAGCATAGGACACATGGGCCTCGATATACTCTTCAATCTTTTTAAACTCCTTGCCACCCTTTACGTTGCATTAATCATTTTCCTGCTAACCGTATTACTCCCGGTCGCACTGTTATTCAAAATTCCTTTGCGAAGGTTTATAAATGCTGTCTCCGAACCTGTTGTGATAGCATTCGCTACAACCAGTTCCGAATCGGACCTGCCAATTGCCTTGGAGCGCATGGAGGAGTTCGGCGGTCCGCGTAAAATAGTTGCTTTTGTAATGCCTACAGGTTATAGCTTTAATCTGGATGGCACAACTCTATACCTTTCGCTTGGCACTATTTTTGTTGCACAAATAAGCGGTATTCACCTGCCCCTGGAAAAACAACTCCTTATCGTATTTACACTAATGCTGACAAGTAAGGGAGTTGCAGGCGTACCAAGAGCGTCACTGGTAATCCTGCTGGGAACGGCGGCAAGTTTCGGGCTTCCGACATGGCCGATTTATATTATACTTGGCATTGATGAATTGATGGATATGGCCCGAACCTCAGTGAATGTACTGGGTAATTGTCTTGCAACCGCAGTAATCGCACGCTGGGAAGGGGAATTTAATCCTGCACCGGACCCGGTTTGCAACTCAGCGCCGTCCAACCTTTAGCCTAAAGCTTTTAAAAAGCCTTCCAGCCCGTCCCGCCCGGATTAAAAGAAAATGGACTTCAAAACAAAACAGCAAAATAGTGTGTCCCTGTTTTTATTAATTTACCTCATCCCCCAGCCCCTTCTCCTGAAAGAGAAGGGGTGTAAAATCCAGTATATTAATATATTAGCTCCCTCTCCTTCAGGAGAGGGTTGGGGAGAGGCAAATAATTTGTTATTTTTGAGAAAACATTTGAAATGAGAATACCCGAACTTGCCGATATTCAAGCCGCCCATTCAAGGATAAAGCCATTCATTCACCAGACTCCGGTAATGAGTTCGCAGCAGTTAAACGGACTTTTTGACTGTGACCTGTTCTTTAAATGTGAGAACTTTCAGAAAGTAGGGGCATTCAAATTCAGGGGAGCTACCAATGCTGTTCTGTCACTGACTGCTGAGGAGAAAAGCAGGGGCGTTGTTACCCATTCATCAGGTAATCACGCGGCTGCACTTGCACTTGCAGCAAGGATGAACGGAGTTAAAGCAAATATCGTAATGCCCGATAATGCGCCTGTTGTAAAGAAGAACGCTGTTGCCGGATATGGAGCTGAGATCACTTTCTGCAAACCCACTTTACAGGCCCGCGAGGAAACGACCCGGATGATAATGGAAAAAACAGGTGCAACACTTGTCCATCCTTATGACAATTTTAATGTTATCTGCGGACAGGGAACTGCCGCATTGGAACTGCTTCAGGAAAAAAGTGATCTGGCGATTGTTATTGCACCAATCGGAGGCGGGGGACTGATGAGTGGCACTTCAACATGTGTAAAAGGTATTAGTAAAGGTATTCAGGTGATTGGTGCGGAACCGCTTAATGCAAATGATGCATATATATCTTTCACCACGGGGAAACTGACTCCTTCTGTTAATCCGTTAACAGTAGCCGACGGACTGCTAACATCACTCAGTGAACTCACTTTTTCGGTAATAAGGAGGAAAGTTGATAAGATTCTTACAGCAAAAGAAGACTCAATAATTGATTGCATGCTTCTGGTATGGGAAAGGATGAAAATTATTATTGAGCCATCATCAGCAACTGTACTTGCCATTATAAAAGAAAACCCTGGTGTTTTCAGGGGTAAGAAAATAGGATTGATAATATCAGGGGGTAATGTTGATTTCAGAAAGCTGCCTTTTTAATACTTCTTCCTGAAATATGCAACGATCGGATAGTGATCGGAATACTTGACCCTTATTATTTCAAAATAGCTGTTAATAAGAGCATTATCATACAGTATGTAGTCGATCCTGTTGGGAGGGTAGTTCCCTTTATATGTAAATCCGGCACCATATCCTGAATTGACGAAAGAATCATTAAGCCCTTTACGGATCTTTCTGTAAACATAGGATACCGGTGTGTCGTTAAAATCCCCAGCAACAATCACCGGGAATGGCGACTTGTTAATATGATCCTTTACAACCTGTGCCTGCTGGGCTCTTCTGACAAATCCTTTTTTCAGACTTACTGATAAATTTTTAACCTCATCCATGGCCTCTTTATTGTCCGAAGCTGTCATCTCCTCGATGAATGAACGTTCCATCCTCTTAAGTCTGAAGGATTGAAGATGGTTGTTATAGATTCTGAAAGTGTCTTTCTGAATCAGCACATCAGTATAAATTGAAAGACTTGAAGAACCGGGATGAATTATTTCTTCCTCCCTGATAATAGGATACTTGCTGAAAGTGGCAATCCCATAGAACCTGTTTTTACCGCTTCCCAGAACTTT
>JAUYBT010000102.1 GCA_030692905.1 Bacteroidales bacterium | reverse complement strand
AAGAAAGATGGCATCCTGAGAAATCACCAATGTATTTCTCTCTCAACAGCTGGAATCAAATCGAAAAAAATCAATGTCTGAAACAAGCAAGAACAAATGACAAGTACTAAGTTGAGATTGAATACCATCTAACTTTTTGATTATCGATTTTAATATATTTTTAGCCGGATTAATATCTAAAATTTATAAATATATCCAAATGAAATTGCGCCGCCATATTGCAATTTAGAAACGGTTACATTATCCGGTTTGGCACTAAAAACGCCATTAATAGGATATGCATTGCTTAATCGATCTACATATCCAGCTATAAATAATAAATCCAAAGAAAGCATTTGCTTTTTTCCAAAAGAGAAGCCAAGACCTGTGGTTAAGCGGGGTTTTATTTTATTGCTTATTGAAAACACAGGGCCAATTGTAACATTGAAGCCAAATTTTGGATTATTAAATCTTGTCCCATAGTACAATAAGGTTGAAATGCCTATTTCAGAGTGTGAGGTTTTTTCATCAATAATACTATAACTTGTCACAGTATCAACTTTAGTGGAATTTATACTAAATGCTTCATCATACATAGTTGACATATAATATCCAATTCCGATTCCCAAATATGGCTTTGTATAAGTTGGGAATTGCAGGTTGGACTGATAGGAAGATAAGCCATACTCGCTTTTTTTCGGAACTATTTTGATTTTAAAATTAGTTATGTCACCTGCTTTTTGCATTGGTAATGATATATACTCTCTTGAATTGTTATTTTCCATTAAAATAAGGGAATTGAACCAGGCATATACCTTACTTGCATCAATAGACGTATAGACGTTATTAATACTTTCAATTGCTGTGGAATATGCTTCATTTAATTCTTTATTCCTTTTGCTTAGGTTTGTGTTCTCTTCTATATTTGTCTTATTCTCTGTTACGAAAGCTTCATACGCCAAAAATGATTTATTAAGTCCATCTAAGATGTCCTTGATTTTTGTTCTTATTCTTTCAGTAGATTTCAAAGCATTTTCCATGCTGAATGAACTTCTGAGATAATTAGAATAGTCAGAATTGCTATTTTCTACTATATAACTTAAAGCTCTTTTATTTAGTGAAAACTGCAAACTATCAATACTCATATTCTGTATGTAGATATTACTTTTAATACTCAAAAGGGATTGCAATTCATCATTCATCCTTTCCATTATAATAGAATCTATATCAATCCCAGAGGTAATTAGTGTATACGGATAACTTATTTCGAGCATTAATTTTTGAGCAGATGTTGAAAGCGGACTTAGTTCAGCAAGAATTTTCGATAGATTATCCAGGTTCATCAAATCAAAAGTCGGAAAACTAATATCAGTTTTGATTACACTATCCTTATTTTCGATTAAAACATTATAAAGGTTCATATTGATGTTTTTTATTTTTAATTGATATAAATCTCCTTTTGTTAGTTCTTCGAGATTATCAAGATTATCAAATTTCTTTTCAGCGAAATCGAGACTTATTACAATTGGGATCTTTCCCCGCTGATTCTGACTGAGCTCAGTTGATTTTTTCCCATTTCCATTTTCCTTTGTTGTTTTAGTCGTTTCCTGAGCTGTAGTGATTAGAATAACAGTAAATGAAAAAAGAAATACCATAGAATATTTCATTGTTTTCATAAAATTATGGTTTTAAATTCTGAAACTTATTTTGCTTATTCCCATTTATGAACAACCAGAAAGATTAAATCAAAGTCTAATTTTTTTCCCCTTTATGACTGCTGAACAGCATGATTGCAAGACTGAATGACCCGTCAAATTCCGAATTGTTTTGAATCTACCCAATCCATCCCAAGTAACGACCAGTAATCCAATGCCAGATTATTCAGGACATACTCATAAGGCATCCATCCATAACCATTGTCACCCCATTCTTTTCCACAGGAATTACGGATCAGAAGTGAGCCGGCCGTTTCTTTGTTATTATTTGTGTTCTTGATTTTCTTTGTGTCGTCATACCCAACAGCCACAATTGCATGACCCCATTCTGCTGACTCTCCTTCATCCGGATAAGGGATTCCGCCTTTTATATCGGACTTATCGAATGATGGAAATCCCCAGAATCCAAACATTGATGGTATTCCGGCTTCAAGATATTTCTTAACTGAATCCAAAACTGCAGGGTAGGGAATCTTTGCTCCCTGAGGATCATGACAGAAATATTTCAAAGCTTCGTAATCATCAGCAATTGAATAAACGAATGCATCAGGTTCCACATCGAAATCTTCAACTTTATAAGGCCAATACTTTTCTGCCGGGACCCCACAAAGCACAAGTGCCCCCATTGTGCACCTAAGCCATCCTCCTGCATCGCCTGTTACCTGCATTAGGTTACGGGTGGTTTTGTATAAGAATAGACGAGAGGCCTCTAAATGTTTGTCAAAAGCTCTCTTTTCATAATATTCTACGATTCCGACACCGGCATTAGCTGTACAGGAACCTATTTTTCCCTGATTTTCAACCGGCGAACACCACTTACGAAGATCAACCGATGTTGGAACTTTCATCTTACCTGAGCTTATTCCAAGCTTTTTGTTGAATTCCTTTAGCTCCTTCTGATGCTGGGTATAATCACGAAGATCAGGTCTTGGCGGGAGCCAACCGGTTCCGACTATTTGATTTGTTCCTGGCAGGATCAATTTACCATAAAGTGTTTCCATTTTTATTCCTCCTACTTTTTAGATTAATATTTATTACAAGCAGCCGGAACGAAAATATGATTTAAATCAAAGCCTGTAAATAGTACAATTGTACTATAAACTTTATTCATCGGAGGATATCTTTTTAGATTTATCACGGATTTTCAGATACTCAATGATTGCTTCAGAACGGTTGCCAACCTTGAGCTTATGGTAGATATTTTGTAAATGATTCCTGACAGTGTTATCCTTAAGTCCAAGATCATCTGCAATCTCCTTATTAAGCCAGCCTTTTGAAAGCCTTTCCATAATTTCAACCTCTCTATAGGTGAGATAAGTTACATCATCAACCCAAAGGACAGGTGCCAAATCATTTTCGTTAACAGTTAACTCTTTTACTGAATCTTCATTATTATGGTCAACCTGAATGAGATTCTCCGAAAAAGATTTTTCAACCATGTACTTAAAAAAGTCTACAAGCTGATTCCCGTTAAACCGGATGTTCAGTATAATATCATTGTTCATCTCTTTAACATTCATGTTTACATCAAGAAGATGTATGTCTTCAAACCAAAGTGCACCGTTAAAGGTCATATTTTAAGGTGTGACCATATAAAGATATTTCAAATATTCTCATAATCCAATTCCAGTTTTCGAATGGTATAGTTTTTGCGTCTTTCCTGTAGTGTTTTTTCTTTGATTTTGCTTCTTTCTTTAAGTATTTTTTTGTCACGTCCGAAGTACACATCAGCTGGAGTAAGATTTCCAAGAGACTCATGATACCTTTCATTGTTATAGTAGTGAACGAACTCTGCTATAGCCTTAATAAGGTCATCAGGAGAATAATAATTATCGAGTTTGATAACATTTTTCATAGTCCTGTGATATCGTTCGATTTTACCCTGTGTTTGTGGGTGGAAAGGTTTTCCGTTAATGGGTTTGATTCCTTTCCCGGCAAGGAAGCCTAAGATTTCCCCGGAGAGATAACATTTGGCATTATCGGATAGTATCTTAGGGGCATTATCTTTTGTAAGGCCGGTAAAATTTAAAGCTTTTTCTACCGATGGGATAACGTCTTTTGAAGTCATCTGCTCACGTAGATCCCACGCAATAATGTACCTGGAAAAATCATCAAGGATAGTAGATAAATAATACCAGCCCCACCCGATTATTTTAAAGTAGGTAAAATCAGTCTGCCACATCTCATTAACACGCCTTGTCTTATTCATAAACTCATCGGCGGCACTCATTACAATGTGTGCCGGGGATGTAATTAGGCCTGCTCTTTTCAAGATACGGTAGACACTGCTTTCGGATATATACCATTTGTGATTATCAATGATATGAAAGGCCAGCTCCCTGGATGAAAGCTCTTCATGCTCCAATGCTTCTTCAACTACCTGTGTCTGTTGTTCAGGCGGTATCTTATTCCATGTCTGATGACGACCTTTGGCTTTTTCGGCCAGGCCGTCATACCCACCCTCTAGATACCGTTTGTACCAATTGTAGAAGGTGCGCTTATATATTCCAAGCTCCTTCAATGTACGATTGGCACTTAAATCAGAACCATCTACAAGGCTGTTGATCTCATATTTTTCCTGCTGAGTGAACCCCTTATACTACTTAAATATTACTGTTCTTCGGACTCGAACCCAGTCAAGGTTTTTTTTAGTTCCTTGTTTTCAACATACAGCTCTCCGAGCTCTCTCTTGAGCAAGTCATTCATTTTTCGAAGTTCTGTTACATCATCTCGGGTAGCTTCCCGCAAGGT
>JAUYBT010000082.1 GCA_030692905.1 Bacteroidales bacterium | reverse complement strand
TGATGATATCTGCATAGGCTGCGGTCATTGCGAATATGCCTGTCCCACCATTCCATATAAAGCAATTTTTGTTAATGGGAATGCTGTTCACGTTGCAGCGAAAAAACCTGTAAATGTGGAGTCTGAGATAAAAACTCCGGTCGATTTCCCATTTTAATCACCAAACAAGTAAGGTTCTATAGTATAACAAACCAAAAGGCAATATGAAAAATACCATTGCTATTTCCGGTAATTCCGGTCCAAAGGTCAGGTCCGATTGCGAAATTACTCTGGAACTAAAAACTGAGGGGGGAATAATTATTGATCTGGTTTCGAAAGTAGAGGCACTTTTTGGTGAATCAATAAAAAGCCTTATTTCTGAAATACTGGAATTCTTCGGAGTTAAAAACGCATTGGTGAAGATCAATGACTCAGGAGCTCTCCCTTTTGTTATTGCTGCCCGTCTGGAATCTGCTGTTAAACAATTGATTAATACAGATCTTGACTATCTGCCTGAGTTCATTAAGGAAAATGGTTATTCCACAATCCGTGACCGGTTCCGTTTTTCGCGGTTATATTTACCGGGTAATACACCCGGCCTGATGATCAATGCCGGTCTCCATTCTGCTGACGGAATAATTCTTGATCTTGAAGACTCAGTTGCACCGGAAAAGAAGGATGAAGCCAGGTTACTTGTCAGAAATGCATTACGTCAGATCAATTTCTGCGGCGCAGAAAGGATGGTCAGGATAAACCAGGGTGAAAGAGGTTTGGAAGATCTTCATTTTGTCATTCCTCATAATGTTAATCTTATTCTCATCCCTAAATGCGAGAGTGCAGATTATGTTAAAAGTGTTGAGAATGAGATTGCCGTAATAAAAACGAAACTTAATCTGAATAATCAGGTGTTCCTGATGCCTATTATTGAAAGTGCATTAGGTGTAGAAAATTCTTATGAGATTGCCCGGTCGTCCGGAAATGTTGTTGCAATAGCAATAGGACTCGAAGATTATACTGCTGATCTGGGTGTTCCAAGAACTGCAGAAGGTAAGGAATCGTTATATGCAAGAACAAGGCTCGTTGTTGCAGCCAGGGCAGCCGGTATTCAGCCTATTGATTCTGTTTTTTCAGATGTTGGTGATATGGAGGCACTAAAGCAAAATGTTCTCACATCAAAGGCACTTGGATTTGAAGGTATGGGGTGTATTCATCCCAGGCAGATTCCGGTGATACGGCAGGGATTTGCCCCGGATGAAACTGATATGGAAAAATCGAAAAAAATTGTACTTGCATTTGAAACCGCGAAACTTAAAGGACTTGGAGTGGTGGCCATGGGAACAAAAATGATCGATCCCCCGGTTGTCGCACGAGCTCAAAAAACTATTGATTTTGCAGTGCGTCTTGGTCTTTTATCCGGTAACTGGATCGATGATATTCCGGTGAAAGAGAATTAAGTATTAAGAAAGACAATATGGCTATCAAAACTATAATAAATGCAGCCGGCAGGTCAGTCCCCCTGGAGATCAATGGTCAGCCTGTAATCCCCTTTAAAGGAGTTGGAAAACACAGACCGGAGGGTGGAAAATATTCGCCTCCGATACCAACATGTTCTGACTATCCTGACGATGGTAATAAGGTAGTTACATCGCTCGAAGAGGCACTTCGTAAATGTGGCCTCCGCGATGGAATGACCATTTCTACACATCATCATCTCAGGGATGGCGATCTTGTCAGCAACAAAGTATTCGAACTGGCTTCAGCTATGGGTGTAAAGGATCTGGTATGGTTCCCTTCAGCTTCTTTCCCCTGTAATGACCCTGTAATTAAGTATCTGGACGATGGTACAATAAACAGGATTGAGGGTAGTATGAACGGGCCTTTGGGTCGTTATGTATCCGAAGGTAAGATGAAAGGAACTGCAATCCTGAGATCACACGGCGGCCGCGTTCAGGCAATACAGGATGGTGAGGTTAAGATTGACATTGCGGTTCTTGCAGCGCCAACAGCTGATTCCTATGGTAATGCAAAAGGAACAGGAGGCACTTCGGCCTGTGGGGTACTTGGCTATGCAAAAGCCGATAGCATGTATGCCAGCAAGGTAATCGTTGTTACAGATAATCTTATTGATCTTCCATGCTTCCCGATGGAAATTGAAGGAAACTATGTCGATTATGTTGTGGTTGTGGATAAGATCGGGATACCCGAAAAAATTGTGTCTGGCACTACACAAATAACTAAAAGCCCCGACAGGCTGTTAATTGCAGAATTAACCACCACATTTCTTGAAAAGTCGGGCATTCTGAAAAATGGGGTAACCATGCAGGCTGGAGCTGGAGGCACATCCCTGGCTATAGCTGTTTTTGTACATCAGATTCTGAAAAACAAAGGATGGAAATCGAAATTCGGTTTTGGGGGAAGTACAAAATACATGGTCAAGATGCTGGAGGAGGGCCAGATGGGATTTATACTTGATGCTCAGGCATTTGATCTGGATGCAGTAAGATCAATTGAAAATAATCCTAACCATATACCTTATCCTGTTTTCAATGCGTATAACTATCATTCAAAGGGAAACCTTACCAGTATGATGGATATTATGATACTTGGGGCAACTGAGGTGGACTTAAATTTCAACGGTAATGTAGTTACCCATTCCGATGGTTATCTTCTTCATGGTATAGGTGGATGGCAGAACTGCCTGCATGCACGGAATGTCATTCTTCCCATACCTTTGTTCCGCGACAGGATACCGGTGATAGTTGATGAAGTGACAACACTTTGCGGACCCGGCGAGCTTATCGATGTAATAATAACTGAAAGAGGTATAGCTATTAATCCTCTCCGGCAGGATCTTATCGACAGTGTGAAAGGAAGCGGACTTCCTTTAAAAACTCTAAAGGAGCTGAAGGATGAGGCTGAAAAAATATGTGGTAGGCCACAAAAACCTCAATTTGAGGAAGATATCGTTGCTGCAATAAAGTGGGTCGATGGAACCATTATTGATGTGGTACGAAAAATAAAATCCGGTTGATTATATCTGTCCTGTATGTGGAGCAGGTAAAGATGAATTCTTCAGCTATGATTAACAACTTCTTATTTAACAGGCATGTTTCTTACAACATCCGTAAGAAGGTCCCAGAACATTTGTGCTGTTTTGATTTCAATCTTCTCTTCGGGAGTATGTGCCCCTCTGATTGTAGGTCCGAAAGATATCATGTCTATACCTTTGATCTTTTCATTGACCAAACCACATTCCAATCCTGCATGTATTGCCCTTACCAATGGCTCTTTTTCAAATAATTCAAGATATGATTTGCGGGTTATCTTAAGTATCTCCGACGTAAGATTTGGTTTCCATCCCGGATATCCGTCAGAATGAACTACTTCTGCACCGGCAAGTCTCAGACACGATTCAACCATGGTGGCTGCGTAATGCTTTGATGATTCAACGGAACTTCTCTGTGTTGTAACGATTTTAATTGTATTCTTGTCGCTGAACTTTGCAGAGGCGAGGTTTGTAGATGTTTCAACCATGTCATCCATCTCTTTCGACCATGCTATAACACCATGAGGACAGCAGGTTAATGCATTAAGAAATTTTTCCTGGCTCTCTTTATCAATAACAAAAGAGGGGAGATCAACTTCCCGGTAAGATATCTTTAAGTCCTTCTCAAGTTCACCAAACTCATCAAGAAGAGTTGAATAGAAACTATCAATCCGGTTTTTTAATGTTTCAATTTCTGACTTATTAAGTACAATTGTTGCAAAAGCTTCTCTTGGTATTGCATTCCTCAGATTACCTCCATTAAAAGCGGCTACCGAAATTTCAATCTTATTTGAAATGTTCCAGAGCATCCTGTTAATAATCTTCACGGAATTGCCATAACCTTTGTGAATTTCATCACCGGAATGACCTCCATGAAGCCCGGTAACAGAAATTTTGAAAGCGCAGGAGCCATTTTCTACAGGAATAGCATTATAATTCATTGTTCCGATAGTGTCCATACCTCCGGCACAACCGATGAAAAGTATCCCTTCATCTTCCGAATCGAGGTTTAAAAGTGTTCTGCCGGAAAAGAAATCAGGTTTAAGATTGATCGCTCCTGTCATCCCCGATTCTTCATCTACAGTGAACAGGCATTCGATTCTCCCTGCCTTCAGATTCTTATCTGTCAGAATTGCCATTTGCGACGCAATGCCGATACCATCGTCTGCACCCAGTGTTGTCCCATTGGCTGTAACCCATCCATCCATTATTACAGGTACTATTGGATCAGTTGTCCAGTTATGAGGATAATCGGCATTTTTCTCTCCAACCATATCCATATGGCTCTGAAGAACAACTGTTTTCCGGTTCTCCATTCCCGGAGTCGGTGGCTTGATAATTAGTATATTTCCAATTTCATCCTCTTTTGATTCCAGATTGTTTTTCTTCGCAAAATCAAGAAGATATTTCCTTAACTTTCCCTCATTCTTTGACAGACGTGGTATATTACAAATCTCTTCAAAGTAGATCCAGATTGGCGCTGGATTTAATTGACTTAAAACGCTCATACTTGATAAAGTGTATCTTTCACAGGGCACAAACTTAATATTTTTTTCCATTTTTCAGGTTAAATTGTTAAATAATAGTTACGTTTCAGGAGCTGTCAGATTTTGACTATTTTTACAATTAACTTAAGATTAAAACGAAATTAGTACAAAGAACATGGCAAAACGTATAATAGTTACATTACCAGGCGATGGGATTGGTGCGATTGTACTTCAGCAGGCTATCAGGGTACTCGATGCAGCAGGATTTGAAGCTGATTATATACACGGCGATATTGGCTGGGAATTCTGGTGCAAAGAGGGCAATCCTCTGCCACAGAGGACCATCGATCTTATTGAAAAACATAAGATTGCCCTTTTTGGAGCAATAACTTCAAAACCTAATGATGAGGCAAAAGCTGAACTAAGTCCTGATTTACAGGGGAAAAGATATACCTACTCAAGTCCCATTGTAGGCTTAAGGCAACTTTTTAATCTTGATATATGTGTCCGTCCTTGCAAGTCATATAAAGGCAATCCGCTTAATTTTGTAAGAAGAGGAAAAGGGAATACTATTGACGAACCACTTATAGATGTGGTAATATTCCGCCAGAATACAGAATGTTTATATTCAGGTGTTGAATGGACAAATCCTCCGGCCCAGGTTTATCAGGCGCTTATGACTCATCCAAAATTCGTTGAAAACTTCGGCAAGGTGCCGGTTGACGAACTTTCAATATCCACAAGGATCTTTACCAGAAAAGCTACCATCAGAATTCTTATGGCAGCTTTTGAACATGCCAGGGAATTTGGTTATAAGTCAGTTACTGTCTGCGAGAAGCCAAATGTAGTCAGAGAAACTTCAGGTTTAATGTGGAAAATGGCAAAAGAGATCCATAAAAACTCTTTCCCGGAAATTAAACTACTGAACACCAACATAGATGCACAGATGATGTGGCTGACTAAAAACCCCGAGGAGTACGGTGTAATCGTTGCAGGTAATATGTTCGGTGATATTGCATCAGATGCTTTTGCCGGTCTTATAGGCGGGCTGGGGTTTGCATGTAGTGCACAATTCTCTGCCGATGGTATCGCAGTGTTTGAACCAACACATGGATCAGCTCCGAAATATGCCGGTTACGAGGTTTCAATAGTGAACCCGATTGCTATGATAGAATCAGCCTGTATGATGCTTGACTATATTGATGAGAAGAAAATATCATCTAAAATCCGTAAGGCAATTGCTGAAGTGATAGAAGAAGGTAAAGTAAGGACTTATGATATGATGAAGATGGCAGGCAGCCCTGAGGTTATCCGGAATGGAGCTGCTTCAACATCCCGGATGACCGACGCGATTATTGCCAGAATTAAGTAATCAAAACTCTTTCACATGACTGAACAGGTTAAAAAATTATGGCCGGAACTTGAGTGGATAAAAGACAAATCGCTCAGGGAAAAAACTGCTAAAACATGGGTATTAGCACTGAAAAGAAGTGTGCTCAAGGTCGGCGACCTTGAAAATATTCCTTTTACTCTGCTTTGTGGACCTGACCTTAAGGTGAGTTTCATGGCTCATAAAAGATGTGTCGTTCATGTTGCACGGGCCAGTGGTGAGAAAATGAATGAATTTTTCGGCAACGACCTGCCTGTGAATATGGATGTCCTTATTTCGGGAGCTATCCTTGCTGACGTTGGCAAATTACTTGAATATGAGCTTGATAAAGATGGCAAGGCTGTTCAGGGGAAATACGGGCAGTATCTCCGGCACCCGTTTTCAGGAGTGTCGTTGGCAGAAGAGTGTGGATTACCGCCTGAAATATGCCATATTATTGCAGCCCATGCACATGAAGGTGACCTCGTGAAAAGAACAACAGAGGCATATATTGTTCATCATGCCGACTTCATGACATTCCTGCCATTCAAAAGCAGATTGATAGTTTAGAAAACTTAATCAGCTGGCATCGCATCTTTCTTTTCAATCTGGTACGAAACTACCCGGCTTTGTGCATCTTCCCACTTTGTATAAGCTTTAATTGTGCTGGTCTGTGACAATTTAAAAGGTTCGGAATATTGCCTGGAATTTTCATCAGGTTCGCTGCCATCGGTAGTATAGAAAATTTTTCCACCGGGTCTGTTATTTATAAGTTCCGCTACATAATTTTCAGTAAACATCCTGACAGGAGAGTCGAGTGAAGGAGGAATAGGATCGTATCCACCACGGTGTTTTCCAACCTCTTTTCCATCGACCCAGACAATTGTTTCCCAGTCGCTGGCTTCGAAATTTAAAAGGATTCGTTTTTTGCTCCAGGAAGAAGGTATTTTAAAAGATCTTTTATACCAGAGATTCTCATTTTCTGAAACTCTCTTTTTTACCCCGGAAATTGCTGATTCGACAGGGTATGGAACAAGGATTGAGCCATCCCATTTTTCCGGTTTCGTATCTTTTGGGGTAATTGCATAATCCCAGGGGCCATTAAGATTTATCCATTTATTTCGCATCATATCGGGGCGGGGATATTGTAACCATGGTTTTAAAGGATCAACATCAGTTGCCCATTTTGTAAGAATAGGGTTTTCGGCAAGTTTCCAGTTGATTTCTTTATTACGTGTACATGATACACTTAAAACAAAAAGCATTAGCACAGATGCAATTGTAAATTTCCTCATATCAAAAAATATGTAAATTACTTGAATATCAAACTTCGCTTTCCTTTAGTGTATCATCTCACTGCGCCGGGATCAACCACTACATATATTCAGGTTCTCTGCTCCGGCGCAAAAGAATCAGGAATATCCTATTATCTACAAATATTACGCAGCTCTGCTGCTTTTCATTTCCGGATCCTCAGCCATAATCCCAGCACCCAGTACCCAGCCCAAATCATCCAAGCTTCATTTTTTCAACCTCTTCGATATTCCTTTCATTTGTAACATCCTTGGCATCAGGAGTATACAGGTAGTCGATAAGATTCTGATACTTGTCCATTATTTTCCCTCTTACAATTTTCATTGTTGAGTTCATTAGGCCGTTATCTTCAGTAAAGCTTTCCACCAGAATACCTAAGGCAACTGGAAGCCATCTCTGAGGAAACATATTGCCGAATTTGCCATTTGTACGATATTCATTAACCTCACTTTCGATCAATGTAATAACAGCTCGTTTTCCCTCGTCAGAGTCAGCAGTCAGATTCTTTTCTTCGAGATATAATTTCAGTGCGTGCTGGTTAGGAACAACAAGTGCGACGGTATAAGGTTTCTGGTTATTGTAAAGCATGCATTGATCAATGTATTTTGATTGCCCGGAAATGGCTTCTTCGATACCCTCCGGGCTGAATTTTTCGCCATCATCGGCAATAAGAAGGCTTTTAAAACGGCCAAGAACAAAAAGGTATCCATCCCCGGTCATATACCCCATATCGCCTGTATATAACCATCCATCTCTTATGGTTTCTTTTGTAGCAGCTTCATTTTTCCAGTAGCCATGCATCACATTTCCTCCTCTGATCACTATTTCACCTTTTTGGCCTATTGGCACTTCATTGCCATCGTCATCGCATATTTTAAGATCCATATTATTGACAAGCACCCCGGATGATCCGAGTTTATGTCTGCTTGTGGAATTGGACGATATAACGGGAGAGGCTTCACTTAATCCATATCCCTGATACATTGGAATCCCCAGAGCATAAAAAAACCTCTGCAGTTCAATTTCAAGAAGGGCACCGCCGCCAATAAAATAGTCGAGCTCTCCGCCGTAGCCTTCACGAATTTTACTGAATAGGATCTTATCATAAAGATTCAGAAGTGGCTTTTTCAGTCTCTGCAATCCTCTTCCTTTATTCCAGCCCTCCTGGTTATATGAATAGGAGATTTTAAGTGCATGATTAAAAAGCATTTCAATCGTCTTCCCTTTCTCTTTGATTCCTTTCTCAATATTCTTCCTGAAATTCTTCGCGATGGCAGGGACGCTCATTAGCAGATTTGGCTTGATCTCTTTCAGACATACCGGCAGGTTTCTGAGAGTCTCAATGGGTGTTTTTCCTGTTTTGACCGAAGCGATACTTGCACCTTTTCCCATGAATGCGAATATTCCGCAGGTATGGCCGAAAGAGTGGTCCCACGGGAGGATCAGCATTGTTTTATAGAATGAAGGGATATCCATCAGACTATAAGCCTGGTATACGTTAGTAACATAGTTCCCGTGAGTAAGGATAATTCCCTTTGGATCGGCTGTTGTACCTGACGTATAGCAGATATTTGCAAAATCTGACGGAGTGAGGCTCTTGAACAATTTTTCAAATTTTGTCATATTATCAGGCAATTCTAACCATTCCCTGCCGATCTTTCTCACCTCATTAAAATGGATCTCATTATTGGCATATTCCTCCTGAGTATCGAAATGAATTATTTTTTCTATTGCAGGACATTCTCTAATAACTTCTTTCAATTTCTGAGCCTGAATTGAAGAAACCAGAATCATTCTTGATCCTGAATGGTTAATCCTGAATTTTATTTCTTCGGGGTTCAGTTTTACCGATAAAGGGACATTCATTGCACCGGTGTACAGAATTCCCATTTCTCCTGTAACCCAGCTGTTCCTGCCTTCAGAAACAAGGCTTAATCTGTCTCCTTTTTTTATTCCCAGTTTTATAAGACCTGCAGCAAATTCGTAAACCTGCTTTCTCGTTTCGCCATAGGTTGTACCTTCATATTTATCGTTAGGTTTCTCCCACAGATAAACATTATTGCTGAACTTTTCAACGCTTTCTTCGAAGAATTGTATTAACGATTTCATTTACTCAGTTTTTATGATTGTAAGTAATATTAATTCCTGAATATTGTCTCTTCGCGGTCAGGCCCGACAGAAACTAATGTGATCGGCACGCCGGTCTGTTTCTCTATAAATTCTGTATATATTTTAAGAGCCTCAGGCAACTTGTTAAATTCCCTTATTCCGGAAATATCTTCTTCCCAGCCTGTCATTTCTGTGTAAACAGGTTCAATAACAGAATCGTTACTGAATGGTATCTCCAGGCATTCTTTTCCGTCAACCTTATATGAAGTACATATTTTTACGGTTCTGAACCCCGACATTACATCAGCTTTAGTCATAAACAGCCTGGTAATGCCATTTATCATTATGGAATACTTCAACGCAGGCAGATCAAGCCATCCGCAGCGACGTGGCCTGCCGGTAGTAGATCCAAACTCCCGGCCGATATTTCTTAACGTGGTACCTGTTTCATCGTACAGTTCAGTAGGAAACGGCCCGCTTCCGACCCTGGTGCAATACGCCTTGAAAATCCCGAAAATCTCTCCGATCAGTTTTGGTGAAATACCTAAACCGGTGCATGCGCCGGCACTAATCGTATTTGAAGAGGTAACAAAAGGATATGAACCAAAATCCACATCAAGCATAGTACCCTGTGCACCTTCAGCAAGTACTCTTTTCCCTTTTCCGGCAAGTTCATTGACCAGGTACTCGGTATTTACCATCCGGAATTTTTTCAACATCTCAATTCCTTCAAACCAGCCTTTTTCATACTCTTTCAGATCGAACTTGAAATCATAGTTTTTCAGGATAGTCAGATGGCTCTTCACGTGATCATTATATAGCTCCCTGAAATCTTTTCGGAGAATATCCCCGACTCTGAGGCCGTTACGACCTGCTTTATCGGTATAGGCCGGACCGATACCTTTAAGAGTTGATCCGATTTTGGTATTGCCCTTATGAAGCTCATAAGCGGTATCGAGTATCCTGTGAGTTGGAAGAATAAGATTTGCCCTGGTGGAGATAATAAGTCGTTTTGTAAGCTCACTTACAGGAGGCCCCAACTCTTCGATCTCTTTTTTAAATACAGCGGGATCAATTACGACGCCATTTCCAATTATATTTAACTTATCAGGGTGAAATATACCTGAAGGGATAAGGTGCAGCACGTGTTTAACATTATTAAACTCGAGTGAATGTCCGGCATTTGGCCCTCCCTGAAAACGGGCAATAATATCGTAGACCGGACTTAATGCATCAACAATTTTCCCCTTTCCCTCATCACCCCACTGCAGACCTAACAGTATGTCAATGTTCATATTAGATAATTATCAACTATTTAAAAAATACGCAGTAAGGTAAGAAATATTTCCTCATTATCCCAACGCGGGATAATGAGGAAATAAATAGCCGGTGACCTATTTTTTGTCGGCTTTTAATGATCCGTAGATATAGAGTGAATGGTATATCGGACTGAAGTTATGTAATTCACTGGCAGTATTAATAATCTCGTGGATTCTCGGGTCGCAGAATTCAATAACTTTACCTGTTTCAATATCAATAAGATGGTCGTGCTGTCCGCATTGGTATGCTCTTTCAAACTGAGCAATGTTCTTTCCGAACTGATGCTTAATAACCAGACTACATTCAAGTAATAAATCAATTGTATTATATAATGTCGCCCTGCTTACCCGGTAGTTTTTATTCTTCATGAATATGTAAAGCGACTCAATATCGAAATGACCTGATCGTGAATATATCTCATCAAGGATTGCATACCTTTCAGGAGTCTTCCGGTGTCCTTTTTTCTCGAGATATTCAGTGAAGATCTTCTTTACTGTTAATTTGGTATCGTCACTAAGCATATCTGATCTGATTTAAAATAATAACAAAAGTATACATTTTTTCCCGGATACCGGAGGATGGAGTTAAATGAAGAATTATTTTGAGAAATCTTCAACCCTTTTGACATTTTCAATACCATTAATATTTGAAATTTTCAATATCAGGTTGTTAAGGTCTTTTGTATGGTGAATATACAGATCGATTGTCCCTTCAAAAATACCGTTCTTAACAGTGATATTAATACAGGTCATATTAACTTTCAGTTCCGAAGAAATAATATTTGTAATGTCATTTACTAATCCGATCCTGTCAATCCCAATCATGCTTATTCTTGCCAGGAAAGAAACCAGCTTATGAATAGCCCATTTAACAGCGATAATACGATTGCCTTCGTTCGACATGATTCTGATGGCAACCGGGCATTTTGGTTTATGAATTACAATGGCACCTTCCGGTGAATGGTAGCCTGTCACCTCATCACCGGGAATAGGGTTACAGCATTTTGCTATTTCATAAGATTGTTCGGCATTATCAACATTCTCCCTGAGAAGGAATGGGACACTATTATCAATATTTTCCTGGGTAACTTCAACATCTTTCTTCTCTTTCTTTGATCCTATTAGTTTTAACTCCCAGTATTTAATGATATTTTTGGCTGGGCTTTTCTTTACTATCTTCTTCAGATTATTAAGGTTGATTCTGCCAAGCCCGATTCCCGAATAAAGTTCGTCTTTATTCAATACATCATAGGAGAGAAGAAGCTTTTTTAGAATTTCGGTATTCGTAGTGAGCCCCATCTCTTTTAGTTTATAGTCAAGAATCTCCATCCCCTGCTGAATGCTGTCTTTCGACTCATTCTTTAATGCATTTTTTATTGCTTCCTTGGCTTTTGATGTTCTGACAAAAGAGAGCCATTCCCTTTCGGGTTTTGCTATATCGGAAGTTATTATTTCCACCTGGTCCCCACTCATGAGAATTGAGTTT
>JAUYBT010000074.1 GCA_030692905.1 Bacteroidales bacterium | reverse complement strand
TCTCTGACGTGGATTTTTGCAATCCGCGATCTTAACAATCTTTCTGGCAAGAACTACCGGTTCCCAACCATTGGATTCATCTTTTTCAATTACTGCCAGAGTCTTCGTAAATTGTTCATGATAAGGCTCATTGATATCTGTTGGTGCCAGATAATTCCTGCGGTTGGCAGAGTTATTAGTATGAAAATCACCGGGATTGATCAGTACAACTTTGATATTAAATTGTTTAACCTCCATTCTCAGAGCTTCACTAAAACCCTCAATGGCAAATTTACCTGCAGAATAGAATGCCTGGAACGGTAAACCCATAAGTCCACCAATTGAACTGAAATTAATAATTATTCCGCCACCCTGTTTCCGCATGACAGGTAATATTTCCCTTGTAAGATGGACCATCCCCAGAAAATTAGTATCCATCTGGAGTCTGATATTTTCTATTGGGGATGTTTCAATAGACCCACCGGTGTGCATGCCGGCATTATTAATGAGGATGTCAATTCTTCCCTCTTTTTCGACAACAGTAGCAACTGCCTTTTTTATGGAGTCATTATCAGTAAGATCCATTTTAAGAAAATGAACCAGCTCATCTGATCCGATCTCTTTTCTCACAGTACCGTAAACAGTATGACCGTTTTCAGCGAGAAGCTTTGCAGTCTGTCTCCCGAAACCTGAACTGATTCCTGTTATGAGAATAACTTTTTTCATTTGTAATAATCTTTTGATTGTTAAAAAAAGCCACCACCTCCCCCTGACGCTTCGGTCAGGGTACTCCTCCTCATTGAGGAGGAGAAAGTTAATGTATTGAATATCTTAACTTTCCCCTCCTTTTTAAAGGAGGGGTGTCATGCCCGAAGGGTCATGACGGGGTGGTTAATTATACTTATAAATTAACCTTACGTGATTTTTCCCCCGAAGTAATTTTAACCTAAAATGCCCAGCGACTTTGCTGCTTTGGTTATTTTTTCAATTGATGTTTCTACCTGTACTTTTGTATGGGTAGCCATAAGAGAATATCTGATCAGACAATCCTCTTTTGGAACAGCAGGTGATACCACAGGATTCACAAAAACACCATCTGCAAGCAGTATCTGGGTTAGTTGTAAAGATTTAATGTCATCGCGGATGAAAAGAGGTATAATCGGCGTTTCGGATTTTCCTGTGTCGAAGCCTGCTGATTTAAAACCTTTAAGAGCTAAAGCGGTCATGTCCCACAAATGCTTAATCCTTTCAGGTTCATTTTCCATTATTTCAATTGAAGCAAGAACAGTAGCAGCGGAGGCAGGAGTCATGCTGGCGCTGAAAATCAGAGATCTTGAATTATGTTTTATGAAATTGATCACCTCTTTATCAGAAGCAATAAAGCCTCCGAGGGAAGCGAATGATTTCGAAAATGTACCCATTATGAGATCGACTTTATCAGTAAGTCCGAAATGCGAAGCAGTACCTGAACCATTTTTCCCGAGAACACCCAGGGAATGAGCATCATCAATCATCACTGAGGCTTTATATTTTTCAGCAAGTCTGACTAATTCAGGTAATTTAATAATGTCACCTTCCATCGAAAAAATACCATCAACAACTATAAGTTTGATGCGGTCTTTATGGCATACCTTCAATTTGCTTTCAAGTGCATCCATATCGTTGTGGGCAAACTTAAGTACTTTCGAAAAAGAAAGTCGGCTGCCTTCGATTATCGAAGCATGATCAAGCTCATCGAGAAGGAGATAGTCGTGACGCCCGGCAAGTATTGATACTACTCCGAGGTTTACCTGGAATCCGGTACTGTAGCAAAGAGCAACATCTTTATTCACCAGACGTGCTAATTTGTTTTCCAGTTTGGTATGGATGTCGAGAGTTCCGTTCAGAAACCTTGAACCGGCACAACCGGTACCATACTTGTCAATTGCAACTTTTGCAGCCTCCTTAACTTTCGGATGATTGGTAAGTCCAAGGTAGCTGTTCGATCCGAACATCAGAACCCTTTTACCATCAATAAGTACTTCCGTATCCTGGTCAGATTCTATTTCCCTGAAATAGGGATAGATGCCAGCCTGCATGGCTTTCTGCGGGGCATCATAACTTGAAAGTTTTGCCTGTAAAATTCTCACGATTTAATCTAAAAATTGATAAAATTGAGTCCAAATGTAGGGAAAAAAGAATAAAAAAGGAGAAAAACCACACTTTTAAGCTAATATTTTTTATAATATGCACATTTACCTATATAATGTATACTTCTGGTTTGGCGTTCGGGTCTGAGTTATTGGCACTCTAAGTACTTTAGGCACTTATAGATAACAAATAAATTCAAAATAACACTTTTTATTTGGATGGTATTGATATGAATTATATTTTTGCAACGAAATCAAGTTTATAGAATAAATGGACGACGACCCTGCGAATATAATTTTAAAAACTTTGATATAGAAGGTAGTCCATCTTTTTGGTCACTTCCTTTTGTATCGTAAAAGCGAGGAGGTGACTATGACATCACTTACAACATTTTATTTAAGCGGAATAATCGGTAAAGAAGCATTTGGAGCCGATGGCGATGCTATTGGAATAATTAAAGATTTACTTGTTAACGCAATGCCTTCGGGACAAAATGATCCGAACCAGCAACTTGTAACCGGCGTCAGGCTCAGGATACGCAAGGAAACCAGGTTCTATTCCTTTAGAAGCTTCAGGGTTGTTAAGGCAAGAGAAATGCTTAACGTTACATGTACAGGCCTGGTTGAGCTTAGCAACGATGAAGTTGATAATGGACTATTACTCGTGGAAAACATTCTCGACAAGCAAATAGTGGATATGAATGGACACAAGCTTGTAAGGGTTAATGATGTGAGGCTTGCAACACTGCCTGCCGGAACATTCGCTATAGCCGTTGATATCGGGATTGAGGGACTGTTGCGCAGGATAGGAATCTCTTTACCGATAAAAAGATTTCTCTCTCTTTTTAAAATAAATTTACCTGCAAAATTTATCCTTTGGGATGATGTTCAGGCTATTGATCATTCAAATCTTAATATCAGACTTTCAAAGAGTTATGCCAAGCTTCATACTCTTCACCCATCAGATATTGCTGATATACTTGAAGACCTGGGTAAAAAATCCAGTATGTCGGTCTTCTCTTCACTTGATGAAGAAAAAGCAGCTGATGTTCTTGAGGAACTTGAAACACATGCACAGATACATATTGTTGAAAACCTGCCGTTAAATAAAGCTGCAGATGTCCTTGATAAGATGCCAGCCGATGAGGTAGCTGATATTCTTGATGAACTTGAAGACGAAAAAGCAGAATTACTTCTTAAGGAAATGGATACCGAATCATCACAGGAAGTCAGAGATCTGCTTGAATACCCCGATAATTCGGTCGGAAGCCTCATGACAACCGATATATTATCTTTTAAATCCGGAATTACAGTTGAGGAGGTAATTGATGAACTCCGTATCAAAAAACCGGAAGCTGCCGAATTATACAACCTGTTTGTGACAGAGACAAATGATGAATTGATAGGCACTTTCAACCTGCGCGATCTTGTTGTTGCCCAACCCAATACGCTGGTCAGCCAGATAATGAAGTCGGAACCTGTATTTCTTTACGATAATCAGAAAGTTGATGATATAGCAGAATTAATTTCAAAATATAATCTTCTGGCAGTTCCGGTTGTTGACCCCAATAACCAGCTTCAGGGAATGGTTGTTGTTGACGATGTCGTTGAGGATCTGATAAATAAGAGAAGAACTAAAAAAAGGTGAAGGACTGGTAAATATGTTCAGGATAAAACTAAAAGAATCCAATTTTTTTAAAAACCTGGCAATATTTTTTGCCATCCTTGGACCGGGAATAATTACAGGGAGTGTTGATAATGATGCCGGTGGGATAACCACCTACTCGGTAGCCGGGGCAATGTACGGTTATGGCCTTATCTGGACACTTATTCCTTCATTCATTGTTTTACTGGTTATACAGGAGATGAATGCCCGTATGGGTATCGTTACGGGGAAAGGCCTTTCGGATCTGATACGCGAAAATGCCGGTATGAAGATCACCTTTTTCATTTTTATAGGATTACTATTTTCAAATATCGGCAATACAACAACAGAATTTGCAGGTGTTGCAGGAAGCATGGAGATATTTGGTATAAGCAAGTATATTTCAGTACCTGTAGTAGCTTTAATGGTCTGGTTCCTGGTTGTGAAGGGAACATATAAGATTGCAGAACGTATTTTTCTGATTTTCAGTGTTTCATTACTTACTTATGTGGTTTCGGCATTAATGAGTAAACCGGATTGGGGAGAAATTGGATCTTCAATTATTCATCCTCAACTTGAAATGAACACACAAAGCTTTGCAATGGTAATTGCTCTGGTTGGGACAACCATTGCCCCCTGGATGCAGTTTTATATGCAATCTTCTGTAATTGAGAAGGGCCTGAAAATGAAGAATTATAAATACACTCTTATAGATATTGCTGTAGGATGTGTTGTAACGGTCGTTGTTGCTTTCTTTATTATGGTTGCATGCGGATCAACTCTGCATCCGAACGGGATTCAGATTAATGAAGCGAAAGATGCTGCACTTGCCCTGAAACCGCTGGCCGGGAAACTGGCATCACATGTATTTGCTTTCGGACTTTTCGTGGCATCAGTTTTCTCAGCAACTATACTGCCTTTAGCTACTGCTTTCTATGTTTCTGAAGCATTTGGTTTCGAGGCAGGTATTGATAAAAAATGGGATGAAGCAAAGGAGTTTTATACTCTCTATACAGGGATACTGATTATTTCGGCAATTATTATTTTAATTCCAAATGCTCCTCTGATTCAGATCTCAATCTGGTCACAGGTGATTAACGGTATACTGCTGCCTGTAGTGCTCGTGAGCATGATCCTCTTAATAAACAATAAAAAGATTATGGGGATTTATGTAAACAAACCTCATCAGAACATTATCGGCTGGAGTGCTGTTGTTGTTCTGACCGGCTTGTCGCTGATGCTTCTCTTTATGCCGTTGATCAGCAGATTGT
>JAUYBT010000056.1 GCA_030692905.1 Bacteroidales bacterium | reverse complement strand
GCTATTTTAGTATAATTCAGGTAAATAACACAGTATTTTTTCCCCTTCAAGGGGAGATGTTCCGCTTCGGCGGGACAGAGGGGTTTCACTCCCCGAAACAAAAACACCTTCAGTGGAGATGGCTGCGACAGCAGCCAGAAGAGTTTATTAAAGGATTGTCATGGGAATTGAAGGATGCTTCAACCCTTGAGAGGTTCATTTTTAGAGTCTGTCCCGATTTATCGGGAGGATTTAGGGGTTGGTTTTATTAATAAAACTTGTACCTTTTATCAATAATATTAGCACCCTTGCGGAGAGCTTCGTATGCCTCATAGTTACCTCTCATCTGGAAGGTTACTTTCAACCTGTCCTGTAATAATTTGAGGTCTTCACCCTGAGATGTCGTTACAGTATTGGCAGCCAGCATATAAACGCCATTGGTGCCTTTCACAGGACCGGTAACTGTTCCCTGTTTTGCAACTGAAGCAGCCGCAATTAATGCTGGTTCAGTACCGACACCCTGTACTGTGTATGACCTGAAATTTATCTGAGTAGCCTCTTGTACTGTAAGTCCCATTGTCCTGGCTATATCATCAATAGTTTTTCCTGTGCCATTATTCTTATTATATTCAGCTGATATAATATCAGCTTTTTTGTCTTTTATCAGAATGAACCTGATATCATTCTCAACATCCTTTACAGTGGCAATTCCATCTTCCTGCACCTTAGTGCAATATGCAACCACGTATTTGTCTCCAACTTCAAAAACTGCCTGCTGGCTGTTGTCAAGAACGATCTTTCCTTTTTCGGTCTGGAATAATGAGATTATCAATGACCTTGGATTATCAAGTCCGGGTAGTGTTTTTTGCTGTGGAGCAATATCATTAGCGACCCTCTTGTTCAAACCCTTTTCGGCAATCGATTTTGTAAATTTTTCATAGGTATCGTTTGTTCCGGCAAACTGGCTTGCTTCACTATATGCCTTCTGGTTTGTAACGGAACCGGGTATGATTTTTCTGTCAATAAATCCAATACTATATTTCCTGGAATCTTTCGACTGTGCAAGAATTTCAATAATATGTATACCAAAGGTTGTTTCGGCTGTTTTTATCTCACCTTTTTTCCCAGAAAAACATGCATTATTAAAAGGAACAACCATCCTGCCTTCTGGAAACCAGCCAAGATCGCCACCAATTTGTGCTGAACCCTGATCATCAGAATTTGCTAATGCAAGCGCTTCAAATGGAGTACCTGATTTAATTAATTTAATGAGACTGTCAGCCTGCCGTTTTACAACTTCTAACGACCTGGTCTGGTTGGGTGTTAAAAGAATATGACGTACGTGTACTGAATCGGGTCTGTCGGCAACTGCAAGTAATCTGGCTACTTTATATGATCCATCCTCAATATAAGGCCCGAAAATATCAGCCAGATCCTCTTTCTTAACATAATCCTTCAAATTTTCAGGGACCACGCTCAAAGGGGTAAAAAAGCCAACATGACGTGAGTCGGCAGTGAGATTGATAAACTGAACCGGATCTGTAGCTGTGGCAAATTCTTCTTTTGTTTTGTTAATCCATTGTTCTGTCTGTTTTATATCATCTTCAGATGGAACAACATCAAATGTCACATACTCAATATCCCTTATTGCAGTTCTTTTGTAGCTCTCTTTATGTTTTGAATAATAAGACTGTATATCATTTTCAGAGATGGTGACCGAAGAGTCGGACAGAGAAGCATAATTTTTAAGAATGTAACTGAAATCAACAGTAGTACCGGCAAGATTTTTGTCAAATTCTGCCTGTTTTGAAGTAACATATAATCCTTTTGAGACAAGATTATTATATTTAGTATTCATCCTGTCGTTAACGATTTCATTTTCAAAGAATAACCAGTATTTTTTTGCTGTTTCGTCAACTTCAGTCTGCTTAAGGAAGTTCACAAGAAATGATTTATTAAAAGCTCCGGTCTGCTGGTCGGTAAATAATTGTTGAACTATCTGGTGGGGATTGTTGCCAAGAACCAACTCGTCAACCTCTTCAGTGGAGACTCCTATTCCGAGTTTCTTATACTGGGTATCCAGGATTTTTTCTCTTACTATCTGCTGCCAGGTCTGCTCTCTTATCGTCTCAGTGGTAGCTTCGTCAATATTCGACCTTCCTGATAATTTATAGATCTCCAACAGATTCTGTAACCTTAAATCATAATCCTGATACAATATCATCTCTCCGCCTATTTCACCAATTTCATAGTATTTTTTGGCTTTCATTCTCTGCCCTCTGCCATTTCCGAAGAAATCGCTCACAACAAACAATAAGAGTGAAAGACCAATAACTCCCGCAACTAATACTCCGGCTTTTTCGCGTAAAAATTGAAGTGTTGACATGTAATATGTTCTTTAATAATTAATAGAAATATACCTTTTTTAATACAGGCGACAAATATAACAAATTTTCATTAAAACTCAGACCTGGTAATAAATTGTTGAGGGTTCTGCAATCGTTAGTAATAGAGTATTTTAGAAAAACAGATGCTTAATGATGGATAGCAGGTTTAACTTTCCCCGAACTCTTTTCCCGTTATTCAGAACAACTACCTCCTCTTCATTGTTGCAGGGTCAACGCATTTAAATTTTTAGGATTTTCAACAAGAAGTTGTTATCCCACCCAGCTTTAAGCCTTTTTGTTCTGAGGCTCAACTTTTTTGAGTCTTCTTGTTTAAGTAGGTTCAAGACTATTTTTCTTACGATTGCAAAATTTTGTGCGGAGTTTTTATCACGCTTTCTCTGTTCATCTTCTCTGAAAGTCATATCCATGGTCCAATGGAGACTATTTTCAACGCCCCAGTGCATGCGTATGTATTTATTAAAAGCTTCTGCTTCATCGTTTAAACTACTTATATAGAGTCTTGTCTCATTTGTTTTCTTTTCGTTAATCTCCCTTTCTGAGGTGATTTGAATGACAGATTTGAGATCACTCCACTTTTCTATATCTTCAAGCAGATGGATTTGATTGTAAACCTTACAGTTTCTGGTCTC
>JAUYBT010000161.1 GCA_030692905.1 Bacteroidales bacterium | reverse complement strand
TGACAATAGAGCCATGCATGCTGTTTTCTACGAAACCGAACACGTGTTCGACCCTTACTCTTGTCCTGGATTTCTCTTTGTTATTGGCTTTCTGTTCTTCGGTTAACCCCGTTGGATATTGATTTTTTAATACATTCACTTTTATTCAATAGATTATCCCACGGGGTTAAGGGTTTGTTGCGATAGCCTTTCTCAATTATTTTGTTGATGACTTTTTTCTTTTTGTAAACCGTTTCCTGATCTTCCCTTGTATAAGCACTATCAGCACAAAGCGTCACCCGGTTGAATGTGGGCGGCCTTCTTTCGATAAATCCCTATTTTCATTTTTAAACGCTTCATTGACAGGAGATTCAAATCATTACCAGCTAATAAATTTGTTCAGTTTTTGTTGTGGATCGCCAAGTTTGGTAAGTTTTTTCAGTAGAAAATGATCACCCCAACAAGCGAGTTCCAAGCCGTCAAAGCCAAATGATTTGGCTTTCTGGCATAAAGTTTCAAATGGCAAATCTGCCCATTGTCCTGTAAAAAGTGTAATTGGTCTGCTCATGATTTTATATTTTATTTAAAATTCTATAACAAGTATATAAAATATTCTCCTAAAAAGCAATAATAATTTATCCCGGGCTTTTCATCTACAAAACAGGTACTCTTCCCGGAGTCCATGGTGCTTTTATTGTATCAAGTTGCTTGTCAAGCTTCTGTAAATCCTGGCCTGCCTTTTTAACTCTTTCCAGAACAGGAGGAAATTCAACTTTAAGGATATTCAGCTGCTCTTTTGCAATAATCGAAATATCACCGCTTGTACCATAGCTTGCGGATGCCATTTCACTTAGTCTGTCGGAAAGAGGCATGTCAATCGGTGGAAGCTCTTCCGCACTTGCCTTTGCCGTTGGGCCATTATATCGGAACATAATATTATCCAATTCATTATTTATCCTTTCAGCCTCTTTCATCAAATCATCTGAAGCTCCGGGTGTCTGATGAATCGCCTGCATTACAGCATTTACTTTATTTACAAGTTCGTTGGTGTAACTTATTGTGCCATACATACTTCTTGAAAATTCAGAAGCTTCACTTATCCATGCGTATTTTGCTTTCTGGTCCGTTGACGGGAATGTAGCCATGCCTAATGGTTTACATACAAATGGCACAGATCCGGAAAGTTCCTTTATTTCACCCTTTGCAAATAATGAGAGAGATACTTTATATGTTCCGGGCATTGCCTGAATGCCACCACCACCTCTTCGGCCACCGCCGCCGCTGCTGACCGACTCATATTTAATTGTAGTCACAGGTGATAAACTCTCATAGGCGAAGTTCCAGGTGATCCTATTAACTCCTTTGGAAGCTGACTTATATAACCTTTTTACAATGTTGTTGCTTTCATCTGTTATAGTGAAAATCAGGTATGGTTTTATTTCTTTTGCCTCTGCATCCAGATCAGCAATGGAAGGCTGAGGTATCGGTTCTCCTTTTTCAAATAGTGCTTTTTCTTTTTCCTGCCTTATTGCTTTTGCAGTTTTAGGAACCTCTTTTATATAATAGGTTATAGTGGCTCCGAAGTCTGGGTTCGGTGACTTGAAATAGGTTGAACCCTGGTTGCCAAACCCGCTTGTCTGGACATACATTTTTGCATCCTTTACCGGGAATATAAAGCCTTCTTTATCAAGTGTATCTTTTTTAAAGGTCCGCAGCGGAGAATAGTCGTCGAGGATATAAAAGCCTCTGCCGAAGGTTCCGATAACTACATCACTCTCGCGTTCCTGGATTGCAATATCCCTTACAGCAATAGTAGGCAAACCTGATTTAAATTCAATCCATTCATTACCACCATCGATAGAGAAGTAGAATCCGAATTCTGATCCTGTAAAGAGCAGATCAGGATTGATATTATCCTGTTCTATTGTGTGGATAGTACCATTTGCAGGAAGCTTGTTAGTTATTGGTGTCCATGTCTTTCCCTTGTCGGAACTTTTCAGGATATATGGTTTGAAATCATCATTCAGCATATTATTAAAGGTGGCATAAACCACATTTTCATTGAATTTATCAGGAAGAATATCGCTAACGTATGTGTATTCCGGAACACCTGGGAACGTAGTGATCCTTGTCCAGTTCTTTCCTCCGTCCTCAGTTACTGCAATAACTCCGTCGTCGGTGCCTGCATATAAAAGATCTTTCTTAACTTTTGATTCTGAAAGAGATACTATTAATCCCCACTGTGATGTTGATACATCTTTTGCAACTGCATCGATACTCCAGAACTTCCCCATTACCTTAAACTGATTACGGTCTTCATTTCTTGTAAGATCTTCTGATATTACATCCCAGCTCCGGCCACGGTTATCGCTTCTGAATACTTTATTAGCCGCCATATATATCCTTTCCCGCTGATGAGGACTAATAATAAGCGGAGCATCCCAATACCAGCGATAGGTCTTTTCTCCTTTTCGTGGAACAGGTCTGATACTGATCGATTCTTCGCTCTTTTTATCCCAGAGTGATGCATTACCATATTGAGATTCGGTGTAAACAATATTCTCATCTTCAGGATCTATTGCAACCCAGAAGCCGTCGCCACCTACAGTTACTTTCCAATCGGCATTAACCACACCGTCTCTGTTTATATTGCGTGAAGGTCCTCCCATAGAATTATTATCCTGGGTCCCACCATAAACATTGTAGAAAGGTAAAGCATTATCGACACTGACTCTGTAGAACTGTGTTACCGGCAGGTTCGATTTAAAGATGTAATTTTTGCCTTCGTCGAATGTTTCATAAATACCACCGTCACCACCAATATAAAGGTGTTTTGTGTCATTTGGATCGATCCATAAAGCATGATCATCTACATGCCGCTGGTTATTACCAACAGTATTCCATGTTTTTCCGGCATCGAGTGTTACTTTTGAATTAGTCTCCATGCTATAGACCTTATCAACATCTTTCGGGTCGCAGTAAATCTCATTATAATACTGACCGCTTGATGCGTAAGTACTCATTTTTTCCCATGATGCCCCCCTGTTTACAGACCTATAGAATCCACTTGATTCTCCGGCTGCTTCCATAATAAGATATAGAACATCAGGATTGACAGGTGATATTGCCAGACCCATTCCTCCTATGTTTACTGAAGGAAGCCCGCTCATTATTTTGTCCCAGGTTTTGCCTGTATCTTTCGATTTGTAAACTGCTGATTCGGGTCCGCCACCGATTTTTGTAAACACATGCCGTCTTCTCTGTTCCGAAGTGGCATATAGAACATCAGGATTACGCGGATCAAGTACTACATTATTTATACCGGTATTTTCACTGACATCAAGTGCTTTATTCCAGGTTTTTCCTCCATCGGTTGTTTTGTAAAGGCCGCGTTCTCCACCGGGTCCCCATATTGATCCTTCCGCTGCAACATAAACTACATCGGTGTTTCGGGGATCAATGGCGATCATACCAACTTGTCTCGATTCTTTCAGCCCTATATTTTTCCAGCTTGCACCACCGTCTTCCGATTTATAAACACCATCACCATAGCCAAGCTGACGTTGATGAGTATTCTCGCCCGTTCCGGCCCAGATCACCGATGGGTTTTCCGGATCCATCTTAAGACATCCAATGGCATAAGCTCCATATTTGTCAAAAACCGGTGTCCATGAAGTTCCGTTATTTGTTGTTTTCCAGATGTTCCCTGCGGAAACACCCACATAAATTTCTGAATGATTTTCCGGATTGACGGCAAAGTCGGAAATTCTTCCTGATGCCCATGCCGGACCAATACTTCTGAATGATAATCCCCCGAATGTTGAAGAAGTTAGTCCTGCTTCTTTCTTCTCCTGCTCTTTTGCAGCCTCCTTTTTCTTTTGGGCTATTCCGGGGTTAATACAGATTAAAAATCCAAGAAGAAATGCGATGAAAAGACCTTTTTTCATCCGGAAATAATTTGATTTAAAAAGGTCGGATGGAGCTCGCATGTCAATATTTTCATGCAAGTCTTTGTTCCCTGAAAAACATGCTCGGTTCATAATAATATGGTTTAACAGATTAGGGTTTTTTGATTCATGCTAAGATAAGAAAATCCTTCTCATACAATCTTCAGGTTATACCGGAATTTGTTTACTTTGTTGGATATTCTACAACTTATAAAAATGGCAGAAATTTCAGATATCTTACCGGATCGCAGGACAATACGAAAATATTCATCAGAACCTGTTGATGATAAGCTTCTTAGTGATCTTCTCATGATGGGTTGCCGGGCTTCTACAACCGGGAATATGCAGGTTTATAGCATTATCATAACCAGGGATGAAGAAAAAAAGAGAGAGCTTGCACCATCCCATTTTAATCAGAAGATGATTACTGAAGCACCTGTTGTTCTGACATTTTGTGCAGATTTCAACAGGTTTAATAAATGGTGCCGGTTGAGAAATGCGAAGCCGGGTTATGATAATTTCCTTTCATTTATGACTGCTGCTATCGATGCATTACTTGTTGCGCAAACTGTCTGCATAGCTGCTGAATCAAAAGGGCTCGGAATCTGTTACCTTGGTACTACCACATATATGGCTCACAAAATTATAGAGGTTCTGAAGCTTCCCAAAGGTGTTGTTCCTGTAACTACAGTAACTCTTGGCTGGCCGGCTGAGAAACCTGAGCAGGTTGACAGGCTTCACCTGGAAGCAATTATTCATAAAGAAACATATTGTGATTATACCGATGAGTCTATTGAAATGTATTATGAGGGAAAAGAGGGAAGAAGCGATTCACAACAGTTTGTAAATGAGAATAATAAAGAAACTCTGGCACAAGTATTTACAGATGTGAGGTATAAGAAATCCGATAATATTTATTTTTCAAAAATGCTATTGCAGGTATTGAATGATCAGGGATTTATGGAGCAGTGAACAAGACAAAAGACAAAAGAAAAGGACAAAAGTTAAAAGACAAAAGTTTAAGAAGTTGAAAAGTTGAAAAAGTTGAATGGTAACAATCCCCTCCTGGGAAGGGTAAGGGGTGGTTTTTTAAGGTTTTAGTTTTATTTAAATTCAATACCAAGTTCTTTTGCAATTTCCACCAGATCATCCTTAATTGCCGGTAACAATTTAATTCCATCTCTCATATTTTGTTCCTCAGCTTCTCTTTCAGGGTCGCCTGGAATAAGTACACGTTCCTGACCCTTAGCCGGTTTTGCAGATCTGAATGTCTCAATCCATTCATCCATCTTTGACTTGAACTCATTAGCAGGTTGAAAAGCATCGATCCGCATGGCTCCGAAAAAATGTCCGGTTCCTTCACCAACTTTTTTATCGAGTACAGGAAGATAAGCTACACTGGGAGGAACAAATGGGCCGAAATTAGCGCCGCTGAAAACGGCTGAAAAAATATCAACTATTGCTGACAGACAATATCCTTTATGACTTCCGTGTACACGGTCTCCGCCCAGGGTAAGCATCGATCCTCCTGATTTGAGTATTGTGGGATCATCTGAAGGTTCCCCGGTTTTATCCTGAACGAATCCGAACGGAACTTTTTCACTTTTCTTTTCTGCCACTGCCAGTTTCCCCCGGGCAACAGGTGTAGTTGCAAAATCTGCTACAAATGGTGGATGCTTCATGGCGGGGATGGCAACTGCGATAGGGTTGGTACCCATCATCCTGCTTATTGAGAAAGTTGGTGCAACAAGCGGGTTAGCGTTGGTCAGGCAGATCCCAACCATATCGTGTTCAAGGGCCATCATCGAGTAATATCCTGCAATGCCGAAATGGTTGGAATTCCTGGTAGCAACCCATCCTGTACCAGCGTTTTTTGCCTTCTCAATGGCAATCTCCATCGATCTGCGGGCGGCTACCATCCCAACAGCATTATCTCCATCAACTACTGCCGTGCTGGGGGATTCATGTACTATTGTGACTTGAGGATCAGTATTTATCCGTCTGGATTTCCATAATTCGTAATAGTCTTTTATCCTTATCATTCCATGAGAAGAATGGCCCCTTAATTCAGCAACAAGAAATACATCCGCAATAATAGTTGAGTCATGCTCACTGCATCCCATCTTCAGGAAGACGTTCTTTGTAAAATCGAACAGATAATTGTATTGATACATTA
>JAUYBT010000048.1 GCA_030692905.1 Bacteroidales bacterium | reverse complement strand
ATCTCAAACTCAAAACTTAATGTAGAAAACAGTCAGTACACTCTTGAAGGAACAAAAAAACAACTTTATAAAAATATCCAGCAGGCATATACTGATGCTGTGGCAGCCCTCAAAAAATTTAATGTAAGTATCAAAGCAGTTGCCTCAACTGAAGAATCCTTCAGATATACTGAACAAAAATTTAATGTTGGAATGGTTACTCCTGTCGACTATAATGCTGCAAAAACACAGCTCCTTAATTCACAATCAGATATGTCACAGGCAAAATATGAATTTATCTTTAAAACCAAGGTACTTGATTTTTATAAAGGCATACCGTTAAAACTTAATCAATAATTATAATACGAAATCATTTTAAGGCACAAGACCATGAAAAACAATAAGATACTGAAATTTTTACTTCCAATTGCACTTGTCCTGATCATCTTTGCAATAATCGGGAAGAAACAGGGTTGGTTTGGCAAAGCTTTAACTGTGAAGGTTGCCGTTGAGAATGCTGAAAAACGCGTTATCATTGAAACCATTACTGCCAATGGCAAAATACAACCTGAAAAAGAGGTTAAGATAAGTCCTGATGTATCAGGTGAGATTGTGGAACTGACAATCAAAGAGGGCGATCATGTCGAAAAAGGACAGTTGCTGCTCAGAATAAGACCAGATATCTATGTCTCCCAGAAAGACAGATCTCTGGCGGCTATCAGTTCTGCCCGGGCACGCCTTGCTCAATCAGTAGCGCAGTTTACTCAGGCTGAACTGTCATTTAAACGAAACAAACAATTGTATGAAGAACAGACTGTTTCAAAGTCTGATTTTGAACAAGCTGAAGCCTCCTATTCTGTAGCTAAAGCAGAGGTTGATGCAGCAAAGTTTTCAGTTGTGAGCGCTGAAGCTTCCCTGAAAGAGGCCAACGAGAACCTTATTAAAACATCTATTTATGCACCGATGTCTGGTACAGTTTCAATGCTTCTTGTAGAGCTTGGAGAAAGAGTAGCAGGAACAAACCTTATGGCAGGTACCGAATTGCTGCGTGTTGCTGATCTGTCGCGCATGGAAGCACAAGTTCAGGTAAATGAAAATGATATTGTAAGAGTTAATCTCGGAGATACTGCCCTTATTGAGGTCGATGCATACCTCGATCAGAAATTCAAAGGGATAGTGACTGAAATCGCTAATTCCGCCAAAACTACAGGTGTATCTGCTGATCAGGTTACTAATTTCGATGTCAAGATTCTGATACTTCCCGAATCTTATAAGAAACTTGTTGATGCCGGCGACAGCAATCCTTTCAGGCCCGGTATGTCTGCTTCTGTTGATATTCAGACCGAATTAAAATCTGATATAATTACCGTTCCGATACAATCCGTTACAACCCGTACCGATACAACAAAAACAGCAGCTACACTATCCGATGAGGATATCCGCACTATAGTATTCATTACCGACGGACAGTATGCTCTTGCTAAAGATGTTAAAACCGGAATCCAGGATAATAATTATATTGAGATTCTTTCAGGTGTAGCAGTAAACGACAGATTAATTTCTGCCCCCTTCAGTGCAATCAGTAAGAAATTATCGGACAGTACACTGATTGAAGTTGTAAAGAAAGAAGAACTCTTTAAGGAGAAATAGGTTTTTGGAATCCCTTTCAAAACATGATTATATGTCTTGAGACAGCGACAAATCTTTGCTCAGTTGCATTATGTGATTGTGCCGGTGTAATTTCCTTGAAAGAAAGTAATGAGTCAAAGTCGCATGCTTCCTTGCTTACTGTTTTTATTGAGGAGATTCTTAAAGAGGACGGAATCAGAGCCAGGGATCTTGAAGCTATTGCTGTCAGCAAGGGGCCGGGATCATATACCGGGCTCCGGATAGGAGTATCTGTTGCTAAAGGAATTGCATATGCCGCATCCATCCCTCTAATCGGTATAGAAACAACACTATCGATGTTCTGGGGGATTTCCGGTAACAGAATGAAAAGTCCGGAAACTGATAAGAATACTCTATTTTGTCCGATGCTCGACGCACGAAGAATGGAGGTCTACTATGCAATTTACGATGCCGGAGGTAAGACAATAAAAGATATTTCAGCAGAAATAATCACTGAAGACTCTTTCAGCAATATCCCTGAATCACAAAAGATTATTTTTTTTGGTGACGGCGCAACAAAATGCAAAGAGGTGGTTAACCGAACCAACATTAATTTTGCCGATGATTTCAGAATTTCCGCCTCGCATATGCACAAGCCTGTATTTCAGGCTTTTAAAAATTGCAATTATGAAGATGTTGCATACTTTGAGCCATTATATCTAAAAGATTTCATAACTTCAAAACAAAGAAAGAATATCCTTGGAAAATAATTGGCATAATAACTGCATGCTATCAGGAAGAAGTATGAAAAGGATTTTTTACATCACCGGT
>JAUYBT010000041.1 GCA_030692905.1 Bacteroidales bacterium | reverse complement strand
CCCAAATAGCAGTTGATTTTTTTGAAGTATTAAATACCAGATTTACAGATTCCTTACCATCGAGGGTATAAGTTTCTGACGTTTTTCTCTCTGTACCATCCTGACCAGTGAAAGATCTTTCAAGGGTAAAACTCTTTTCATCCTGAATGATCGTAAGTTTCTGCGAAATCATGCGGAATCCGCCTTCGCCCAGATTGCTCTTCGATTCATTAAATGCCCAAGATCCTGAGAAATTTGCAGCACCCTGCGCAAATGATACTGCCGATATCAGGAAACTTAATACGATAAAAAGTCCACTTTTCAGATAAACCATTCTTTTGTTTTTCATTGCTGTAATATTAAAAAGGTTAAGAAATTTCTGATATGAAGGTACGGCTTATTTTTCTACATGAGAATAGTTAAAGGAGGAATTTTTTTATGTTCTTAAATAGAAATTCAGGCGACAGGCATCAGGCGACAGGCATCAGGCGACAGGTCACAGGTAGTGAGTGTCGTGCGTTCTTCTCATTTTTCAATTCTTTTGACCCGTATATTCCTGATCGCCGCGGTGGTATTCCATGATGAGATGCCGAATGGTTTAGATAATTCAACCTCAGGACGTATCGAAAGTTTATTGTTCCCGATTGTAAAGTCAACTACCTTAATACTATCTATCATTGCCTTAATTTGTGTTTCTGTTACACTAAGACAAATATGATACCAATGTTCTTTCTCAAATTTCATTAAAATTGTGGTACTGTTTTCCGATGCATCCATACCATCAATACTGGAGAGACCAACAGTAGTACCTCCCCATCCGCCAATAATCAATGTGCAGGGATCTTTTCCAACAGGGAAAGTGATTCCACAAAAAAAATCATTACCACTAACGCGCATAGCATCAAGAGTAACTTCATAATTGGAGGTTGGAAAATCTCCCTTCCAGGTAATCCCTGTACAACCATCCCCCGTCCCGAGAATAATCTCGCCACCCGAAACATAAACAGGTCCCTGAGGGCCAAAGTTTGTTATCTCCCATCCCTGGAGTGATTTCCCATCGAAGATCAGAGAACTGTCTGAGGTTTCAACAACTTCATTATAACTCTTTTTCTGATCTGGTTGTCGTCCTTTACAACTTAAAAGAGATAAAACAATAATAGTAACTATCACTCTGTTTGTCATTCAGAAATGTTTTTTATAAAAATAAGAATTTCCCTGAGAATTTGCCATAGAATATCAGGGATCTTGTCATTTGAATGAGCTTTCATCCTCCTGCTTGCTCTTTTTAAACTATTATAAGTAATTTAGAGGGATAAAAACTATACCAAATTTACAATTAATATGACAACGGCTTTATTGAGTTTATTTATAGTCTTCTCCCTGATAATTATAATCCTGATTATCAGGGTTCTCATTCAACTTAAGAATCCTGTTCAAATGGAATCTGTAAAAGAATCACTGACAGTATTCGGGAACAATCTTGATAAAATTAATAATTCCATGAAGGATGAATTCCAACGAAACAGGGAGGAATCATCAAAAGTAGCAAAAGATAATCGCGATGAACTGCAAAAATCACTCGAATCATTTGATATGCGGCTTTCGGGAAATATTAAGGATTTTAATGAAAATCAACGTGTCAATTTTGAAAGCTCGATGACCAGGGCTAAGGAACAAGCACTGAATATAGAATCGAGGTTGGAAAAAATGAGGGAAACTATTGAAAACAAACTCAAAGAGATTCAGACAGACAATAGTGTTAAACTGGAGCAAATGCGCGAGACCGTTAATGAGAAACTTCAGGAAACACTAAATACCCGCATCAGCGAATCATTTAAGATGGTGACCGATCAGCTTGAACAAGTTTATAAAGGCCTTGGAGACATGCAGAAACTGGCTGTCGGTGTTGGCGATCTTAAGAGAGTTCTTTCTAATGTCAAAACAAGAGGAATTCTGGGAGAGATCCAGTTAGGCAGTATCCTCGAACAATATTTGTCACCTGAACAGTTTGTCAAAAATGTTATTGTAAAACCAGGCACAAAAGAAAGTGTGGAATATGCTATCAAATTGCCTGGTAATGAAAATCCTGATGAACCTGTCTTCCTTGCTATTGACTCAAAATTTCCTATTGAGGATTATCAACGATTAATCGAGATCTATGAGAATATAGCCGATCATCCAAAAGAAGAGATTATTAAAGTTGAAAAGGCATTTGATGCCAGCGTAGTTAAATCGGCTAAAACGATTCATCAAAAATACATTTCACCTCCCCTTACCACAAATTTTGCAATCATGTTTGTTCCTACTGAAGGACTTTATGCACAAATACTTACACGAACAGGCTTATTTGAGCAGGTGCAACGCGATTTCAATGTTACTGTTGTTGGGCCTTCAAACCTGGTTGCGTTCCTCAGCAGCCTTCAGATGGGTTTCCGCACTCTTGCTGTTCAGAAACGTTCAAATGAAGTCTGGCAAATACTTGGTGCTGTAAAAACAGAGTTTGAAGGTTTCGAAAAAGTACTCGAGAAAGCCCAGAACCAAATTATTTCAGCCAGTGGAAATATTGAAAAGCTTGTTGGAACACGTTCGAGAGCAATAAAACGAAAATTGAGGAATGTACAGGAATTACCGGCATCAGAAGCGGCTAGAATTTTGGAATCGAATGAAGCCGATACTGATACAAAAGATTTTGAAGAAGAAAATGAAGAAATGAGTGAAAGAGTTGAAAACTAAACAATATGAACCGAGCCATTAAAAACAATTTTATAATGATGAAAAAATTACAGTTTTTTATTGCACTGGCAATTCTGACAGCTTGTTCTTCACCTGAAACCAAAAAAGAGGCGATAAATGTGGCCGGATTCATTAATGAAACAACTGTAAAAGCTGTTGCCGATACTGTTAAAGCTGCAAAACCTGCTGCTGATCTGAATCTACTTGAAAAAGGAGTGAAGCACGCTGCCTCACTCTGGAGAGAAAGAGACGGCACTCCGGCTGACTTTTCTGAATTTGTAAAGGAAAACTACATCTCCGATCCTGCAAATCGCAAGATGGTCTTCAATAAGATAAACAGATACATCGAGTCGCTTAATGGTAACTACAACGAAATAACCCTTGACCTGAGGAAAACGCTTGACGAAGCAATTGGTGAGATTGATGATATAGACCGTATGTTTGGCAATTACTCGGTTGGATCACACATGCAGAGTGACTTTTATTCCAACAAGATAGCTTTTGCCATAGCACTCAATTTCCCCTATTTTACTTTGGCTGAGAAGGAAGAGCTTGGACCAAAATGGAACCGCGATGAGTGGGCCATGGCACGTCTGGGTGATCTTTTTATCGCACGTGTCCCGGCTGAACTTGAACAGGCAGTAACAGAGGCTACAGGAAATTCAGAGATGTACATTGCTGAATACAACATACATATGGGCCATCTTCGCACCGACGATGGTCGTCAGATCTTCCCTGATAACATGGTACTTCTCTCCCATTGGAACCTCCGCGACGAGCTGAAAGCCGACTATGCCGATAAGGAGAATGGCCACGAAAAGCAGGAGATGATTTATAAAGTGATGGAGCGCATCATAACCCAGGAGATTCCCGGTGTGTTTGTTAACAGCTCTGACTATGAGTGGGCTCCCTATTCAAATAAGGTTACAAAAGGAGATGCATCTATACAGGCTTCTGCAGAACCTGACACCCGCTACTCTCATATAATCAAAAACTTCAGGACAAGAAAGGAGATTGATGCCTATAACCCAGAAATGAACACCTTCATTCTCCGTAAATTCTCACTCGAGATGGAGATCGCACAGAATGAGGTTGAAGCTCTCTTCGATTCATTCTTAAGCTCACCACAGCTTGTCAGTCTTGGTTCATTGATAAAAGAGAGGTTAGGACGCTACCTCCAGCCCTATGATATATGGTATGACGGTTTCAAGACGCGGAGCAGCATACCTGAGAGTCTGCTCACTTCGAAGACCTCTGGCATTTATCCTGATCCCGCTGCTTTCCATGCAGGAATGCCGCTCATGCTGAAGAAAATGGGATGGTCACCCGAGAGAGCCGTTTACCTGGCTGAAAAGATCATCGTTGATCCTGCAAGGGGTTCCGGACATGCATGGGGTGCAGCCATGAAGGGCTCACTCTCTCATCTGCGAACACGCATCTCAGATGAAGGTATGGATTACAAAGGATACAACATAGCAGTGCATGAGTTTGGCCATAATGTTGAGCAGACTATATCTCTTTATAACGTGGATAATTACATGATGTCAGGTGTGCCAAACACTGCATTTACAGAAGCAAACGCATTTATCTTTCAGAGCCGAGACCTTTTCCTGCTCGGGATAAAGGATAATGATCCTGACAAGGAAAAGATGGAGACACTTGATGCTGCCTGGTCACTGATGGAGATAATGGGTGTCGGGATGGTTGACATGAAAGTATGGAAATGGCTTTACGGGAATCCTGATGCCACACCGGCTCAACTGAAAGAAAACACCATAGCAATCTCCGTGGATGTGTGGAACAAATACTTTGCACCGGTCCTTGGAGTTAAGGACTCCCCCATTCTGGCTATTTATTCACATATGATTGATGCGCCGCTTTACCTGGCAAATTATTCATATGGTCATGTAATTCAGTTCCAGATAGAAGAGTATCTTAAGGGAAAGGATCTCTCCGATGAGATTGACCGTATTTACAGTCAGGGGCGTCTTACCCCACAGCAATGGATGATGGGTGCTGTTGGTGCAAAGATATCAACTCAACCCATTTTCAACGCGCTCGACAAGGCTTTGAAATCTGAATAAACTATGGCAAAACAACTTCATTACTTTGTGCACCATGTGTACTTCTGGCTAAAAAACCCGGTGACCCGGGATTCTGGCACACAGTACCCAGTATCAGGCACCAAGCACCTATTTCAGATAAATCTCCAGTACCGGAATCTCAGATTGTGGTTTCTGGATCGGAAGCTGAAGAGTAATATCATTTTTGGTTTCATCTCTTCCCACTCTGAATCTTATTTCAGAAGCATCATGCAGGAATTGAATATATTTAATTTTATCAGCCGTGTTTGGCAGAGTCAGGCTTCCCATAGGATAGGATAATAAATGAACATATAACCTTTTAGTTACAGGATTATATGTTAAAAGTGAATTAGCCGGCGCTGTAAATCCGGCAGGTGCTTCGGTACAGCCATATACCGAACGGTTATTGAATTTCATCCAGTCACCCATTGATTTTAATCTGTCCTGAGCCCTGGAGTCAAATACACCGCGGGCAGTCGGCCCTACATTTAATAAAAGATTACCACCTTTACTTACGGATTCTATAAGAAGTTCAAGCAGTTGTGCCGGGCTCTTCCAGGTATATTCATCGCGGTAATAGCCCCACGAACCAGAGAAGGTCTGACAAGTCTCCCATGCTACCTTTTTGCCATTTATCTCAGGCCACTTTGCCACTTTTACCTGCTCCGGGGAGATAAAATCCCATCCCCCTTCAACATCTCTGAGATCAAGACGGTCGTCAACAATAATTCCGGGCTGGAGGCTGCGTGCCAGTTTTAAAAGGTTTTCGGAATCCCAGTCAGTACGACCTTTACCGTTCTTCCCCGGAAAGGAAAAATCAAACCATATGACACTTATTTCTCCATAATTTGTAAGTAATTCTCTGACCTGGTTTTTCATATACTCCCGGTATTTACTCATATCACGTCCTTTATTCAGACGTGCATAAGCTGAATCAGAAGTCTGACGCTGAGGGTGATTGCTGTCAATAGTATAATCGGGATGATGCCAGTCAATAAGTGAGTAATAGAACCCTACCTTTAATCCTTCGGCCCTGAATGCTTCCACATATTCTTTAATCAGGTCTTTTCCATAAGGAGTATTTGTCGACTTGTAATCAGTAAATTTCGAATCGAACAGGCAGAAACCTTCATGGTGTTTTGCAGTGAGTACCACATATTTCATCCCTGCTGCTTTAGCCATTTTTGCCCATTGGTGAGGATCATACATGTCGGGATTAAACATCTCAAAGTACTTCTGATACTGCTCGTTAGTCAATCTTTCATTGTTCTTTACCCATTCATGTCGGGCAGGTAAAGCATATAAACCCCAGTGAATAAACATTCCGAACCGTGCTTCGGTCCACCATTTCATTCTTTCGGCCTTCCGGGCGTCTGTTTCTTCCGGAAGCTGAGCCTGAACCAATTGTGAAACAATTAACAGACAAGCCAGTAAAATTACGTTCATAAGGGTTTTGTTTTTCATGTGTATTATTTTTAGTTATAAATGATATAATAATTAGTTTTAAATGTGCTCCCTAATTTACATTTTTAATTGTACAGTCAATATATTTTTTCATCCTTTCATAATGTGATCCCTCCCAATAAATCCGGTCACAGTCAGAACACTTTTTAAATTTCTGATAATACTCTCGGGTTCTGGGAAATAGACGGTCAAGGATATCCTTTTTTGAAACATCAACAAGTAAACCATTACATTCCATGCACCGGCTAAAAGGCCGGATCTGGTTTTTCAAATCAAACCTATAGAACACCTCTTTCAATTGCTCATTAAGGTGTTGAGAACGTATCCAGTAACCATGGGTCACCTGTTTGTTTTTGAGCAATTCTACATCGTGCGTCAGTATAATTCTTTTATCTGACGACGAGAGACTAATGATTTCCTGATCGTTATAATCTGTCCGGTAACAGGTATCAAAACCACATAACCGAAGGTATTTTGCGAGTTTTCCCAAGTGAACATCAAGTATAAACTTTAAATTGCGTAAGGGTTTTTCCCTTAAATGCGTTACAGGAGTGATATCAAAGCTTTCAAAAACAGGATAAACAGATACCGAATCTGCATTCATGAGTTTATATGAAAAATCAACAGAAAGGCTGTTCACAAGTATCAGGTCGACCTCAACATGTGGTACCCCCAGAGCTTCGATAGCATCTTTAACAGATGGAGTTCCATTAAACGAATAGGGAAAAAGCTGCTTTCTCTTTTCCGAAGGCAGAAACTCATTCAGTTCCTCATAAAACCTGATCCAGGCAAGGTTCATATCTGTTTTAAAAAGTTATAAAAGCCGGGAGATGACAATCTCTGTCAAATCTTCCAATGCAAGTTTTACCGGATTGTTTTTAACCTCAGTTATTGCGCAAATCAGTTCGATATCCTTTTCTTCAATCCCATATTTTTTTAAGCCTGGTAATTGAAATTTATGTGTCAGTTTATGAAGGTATCCTATAAAACCATCAATATAATAATCGTCTGTTTTACCCTTTTCATCAAGAAACAATTCGCCAAGAACCGAATACTTTTTTAATGCAGCAGGATTAGAGGATTTTTTTCTCAATTCCCTTACATTAATCTCATTGGATGATGCCATAAGTGTCCCGCAGACCAGACCATGAGGAATATTATACATCCCTCCTATTGAGGATGCAAAACCATGTACTACACCAAGACCTGCATTTGCGAGGCAGATTCCTGAAGTAAGTGCTGCAAATGACATCCCTTCCCTTGCTTCAATATCGTCACCGTTAGTATAACTTCTTTTTAATGAGGACTTTATAGATTTAAACCCTTCGATAGCAAGAGCATCAGTATATTGATTCGATTTATCGGAGAGATAAGCCTCAATAAGCTGAGTAAAACAGTCCATTCCGCTTGCTGCAGTTATATCCGGAGGGCAATTCAAAGTCAGTTCAGGGTCAACAAGAGCAATATCAGGTACCAGATTATCATGCCTTAATGATCGTTTAAATCCATTTTCACCGATTTGTGAGATCACTGCATTTTTTGTTGCTTCGCTTCCGGTACCTGAGGTAGTTGGAACTGCAATATAAGGAAGCCTGGTTCCCGGATGGTCCTTTTTCCCGATTCCCTCAAGGAATTCTATCACGGATTCAGATTTATGTATCATAGCCGAAATAGCCTTTCCGGCATCAAGAACGCTTCCGCCGCCTATCCCCACAACCAGGTTAATCTCCTCATTATTAAATCTCTTCACTGTCGCATCGATTATATCAGGTGATGGTTCTCCGGGAATAGATATAACACGATATCCAACACCTGCCTTTTCAAAATCATGAAAAAGTTTCTCAGCATGCCGCGATTGGACAAAAGAGTTTTTGCCAATAACCAGGATTATTTTGTTGCCATATAATCTTGCAATACCGGGCAGTTCAGCAATAATTCCGTTTTTGAAGCAGATCTTTGGTACCCTGGCGAATTGAAAAGGCTTTACCATTTTGTTCTGTCATTTGGTTCGATGATGTTGTATTTTACGCCATGTCTTTGTTCAACCATGTAATCTTTTACTGTATCGCGCCATTTCAGATAATGCGTGGTTGTTTTATGATTAGCTGCAGCCTCTTCAGATTCATAAGCTTCATAAATCATAAACCGACAGGGGTCTTCAACCTGCTCAATCAAGTCAAAACGTAGATTACCATGTTCTTTTACAGATTCATGGTGATTTTCAACTGTCGCAGCTATAAAGCTTTTAACCGCATCGCGGTTTACATGGACATATACACAGGTTACAATCATGGTTCAAATATTTTTAGTAAAGTTAGCCTATCAGAATTAAATGGACAAGAATTGTCAGTAACGAATCCCTGAAGGTTGCTTAACACCGGAAAGTCATATTCTGTTAAATATTTAATAATCAGAATAATTAACCCTCTTTTTTCTTAAAGAGAAGAGCCGGCGGTAAGTTCATTGAGTCCAAGGGTTAGTTTCTTTGAATCACAAGAAATTATGAATTCATCTTTTCTTCATATTAATTCCCTAACTTTGTCTTTAACCCGAGGAAATCTTTTGTTCAGGTTAAATGGTTAATGAATTATTACCATCATAAATGACTTATTGTGAATAAAATATAGAACGAAAGCATGAAAATATCAGGGAAAATATTTTTTGTTATTGTGCTTTTTCTTTTTGCAGATCACATATGTTTTGCTCAGGTGAGATCTCTGCAGAAAGATACTCTAAGGGTGAAGGTTAAAAAGACTGAATCTACCGGTAATGCAATAGAGCAGGATGCAAAAGAAATTAAAAACAGGCAGACAGGAAAAAGTGATTTTAACACCGGATCCCAATCAATAAAACAGGTAAAGGCAGCACGACCGGATATGAGTAAGGCAAGAGGTGCACGGCCACCTGACATCGTGAGACCAACAGGATCGCGTATCCCAAAGGGAGTGGGGAAACCAGCAGGTGCAGTAAGACCCGGGCGAAGATAAATCGGTATTAATGAGGATGAACTGTTCCTACAAATATACTTGTATATTAACGCTTGCATTACTGATACTGGTATTGCCCTTTGGGGTTTTTAGCCAGACAGATACATTGTCTCAAGCTGGTAAGGACCATGACACTGAAGCTGAATCTCCATCACCCATCCATTCATTATATGCAGGAGTCGGTTCTGGTAGCAATATGATCTATCTCGGTTCAACAATCTCACATGATCAACCATTCTATTCAACAGCTTTAACATATGGTTACAAAGGCAGTTTTTATACCTCTGCCTCAGCTTCTCATCTCAAGGGAGTAAATCCTTATTTGGCATTTTACAGTCTTTCCTTAAATTATAACCATGTTTTTAATTCATGGTTTGATATTTCAGCAGATATTGCCGGGTACAAGACTCCGGAGTCTCTTCAGGAGACACTTTTCAGTGATTTCGCATTTATTAATTTTACGGCTGGTTTTGACTGGAAACTGATTTACACAAAATTGTCATTTGGAAGGCTAATCTCAGTGGATAGCCGGGGATACCTTCAGGTAAGAAACTCAAGGTATTTCGAAACCCCGGAGTTTTTTAATGGGAAAGCCCAGGTCTCTTTTGATCCAAATATTGATATCCTGTTTGGGGAACTGGTCAAAATTGAAACTATAACCGGTGTTACGAAGTTTGGAGCTTCACCCCCTTTCAGACACTTTAAAAAAAATCCTAACAGCACGACCGATTCCTACTCTTCTGAATTTGGACTGATGGATTTCGAATTTTCGCTACCGGTTACGTTCAGTTACAGCAACTTCAGCATCGAGGCTGAAGCAAGTTATATTCTTCCGGCTCATACAAATCCTGATTACCCTGCACCGAAAGGATTTTCTTTCTTTTTGAATGCTTATTTTAGAATCTTTTAGACTGACACGGATGAATGTTCTGATTGTAGAAGACGAAAGAAGCCTGGCAAATGAGATTGCCTCTTTTCTCAGGGCGGAAGGATTTCTATGTGAACTGGCCTTTACAGGGTTGGAGGCTTCTGAAAAAATCGCTATAAACCTTTACGATTTTGTACTGCTCGATCTTGGATTACCCGATTATAACGGTCTGGATCTCATCACTGAGGCACGAAATCAGGGTAGCAATGCTGCTTTTATTATTATCACTGCCCGTGGAGCTGTGGAGGATAAAGTAAAGGGATTGGATCTTGGAGCTGATGACTATCTTGCCAAACCATTTGCATTGATGGAACTCTTTTCGCGCATCCATGCTGTTGCAAGAAGAAAATTCAATATTTTAAACCAGAACATGAAAGTCGGTGATTTCATAATAGAATTACAGTCAAGGAAGATTACCTGTAAAGGGAAAGAGGTGATAATTACCAGAAAAGAATATGACCTGCTCCAGTATCTCATTATGAACAGGAACAAAGTACTTACACGAAACCAGCTCTATGAACATATCTGGGGGAATATTCTCGAAGATCAGTACGACAGCAATTTTATTGACGTTCATATTAAGAATGTAAGGAAGAAATTGAATGAACATTCTCCAACTCCATGGCTGGAGACTGTCAGAGGCATAGGTTACAGGGTAAGCCTGGAACAATAAATAACTGATATGATCAAACTAAGATTAAAACTCGCATTATTCAATCTGTTGTCAAAGCTGGTTTTCACTGCATTGTTCATTTTATTCATGCCATATTTAATTGAAAGGATAAACTTGATACAGATAGATAATGTCCTTATACAAAAGAGGGAACAGGTTATTACTCTCATTTCAAAAGTTGGAATAGAACCTTTTATGACTTCTGATACCGGAAATGTCTTCGGAAGTTACAATATTCTTAAAGAGGAATTTATTAGTCTGGAAAGAATTGATCTTGAAGAAGATGTGAATTATATAGAAGTTACCCCAAGATTGATCGAAGGTGAAGAGATTTCATACCGTATTCTTAATTACTCCTTTAAGGTAGATGGGGATATGTACCTGCTTGAGGTTGGTAAAAGCCTCGCCAGTATTCTTGATACCGAAAAGAACATCAGGAAAGTCATGCTGGTATTCTTAGTCTTTATAATTCTGATTACTTTACTGACTGACCTTCAATATAACCGCCTGTTGTTGAGGCCACTTGATATTATTACAAACAAGCTGAAGGGAATATCCAATCCATCTATCTTCGATAAAACGCCTGTAAGAACAACAACTTCCGATTTCTATTACCTCGATCGTGCTCTCAGGAACATGATGGAGCATATAGATGAGCTTTTTCAGAAAGAGAAAGAAATAACTGTCAATATCTCCCATGAGCTGCTGACTCCTGTATCAGTTATAAGAAGCAAGCTGGAAAATCTTCTCATCCGGAAGGACATTGATCCGGAAATTTCAATTAAAATCGAAGAATCACTAAAAACACTCCATCGCCTTCAGAGCCTGGTAAATTCATTATTGCTTATTGCCCGTATAGAGAGCCGGCAATATTTACGAGAAGAATCGTTTTCGGTGAAAGAGGTTTTACTTGAAATTATTAGTGAGATTAATCCAATAGCTGAGGATGCCGGAATATTTTTGAAGGAAAACATTTCACAGGATTTTCAGTTTAAAGAAGCCAACAGACCACTGATCTTTTCAATGTTTTACAATGTGATTAATAATGCTGTTAAAAACACACCATCCGGTGGGGAGGTTCTTGTAAAAAGCTCTCGTCGAGAAAACTATTTTATTGTGACAATAACAGATACCGGAAAAGGAATAACTGAAAATCAAATGAGTACACTCTTCTCACGCTTCAAAAACAAGATGGGTACTAACAGTAATGGTACCGGAATAGGGCTGGCTATATCAAAATCAATTGCCGATTTTCACGGAATTGATATAACAGTTAACTCAATTATTCAAAAAGGTACCAGCTTTTCTTTTAGTTTTCCTAAAAGTTCATGAGATATTCATGTTCGGATTCTATTTTTGGACAGAAATTATTTTGACCATTTAAAATAGAATTTTATGAAAAAGTTATTATTCACAATTTTTGCAGCAGCAATTATTATGTCTGCCTGCACCAAGACAAGTGACAGTTCCGGGAAACTGGTAGTAAAAATCACTGATGATCCATTCAACATAAGCTATGTTGAATCCGCTACGGTTACTATTACGAAAATTGAAATCAGGAAAGCAGGAGAAAATGAGAGCGATGCCTTTATTTTACTCTCAGAAAATCCGGTAACTCTTGACATTCTGAAACTTAGAAATGGAGTTACTGAAGAATTATTAAACATGGAAATTCCTCTGGGAAAATATGACCTTATTCGACTTTATGTAGACCAGGCAAGTCTTAAAATTAAAGATCAACCGGTTCCTTATAATGTAAAAGTACCAAGCGGGAAACAAACCGGTATTAAAATATTCATAAGTCCATCATTAAATATTGAAGGTGGTTTGACTTCTGAATTGCTGTTAGACTTTGATTTGTCCAGATCATTTGTAATGAGGGGCAACTTAGCACACTCTGCCGGAGTTAACGGATTTATTTTCAAACCAGTTATCAGAGCAACCAACAACTCGACAGCAGGCAGGATTGAAGGGGTGGTAACAGATACCTCTGAAGTTAAGATTGCCGATGCAAAAATATGGGTTAAACAGGATACAATTATGTCAACTGCTTTTACAGATATATCAGGAAACTATGCCTTTATCGGCGTACCTGCCGGAACATATTCAATCTTTGCTACTAAAGAGAACTTTGATACAGTTGCTTATACAGGAATCAAAGTGATTGAGGGGAACAGAACGATCCAGAACTTTACTCTTACAAAGAAATAATCTGTATAGTAATCAGTTAATTGACCCGGAAAGTAATATCCGGGTTTTTTTATTATTATATTTTAATGATCAACACTTCACATACTTTTAATCTTAAGTAAAGGGATCAAGTGGTTAATTTATGTCTCCTGTCCAAACCCGGTAGGTACAGAAATAAAAAAGCCGGCACTTTGTGCCAGGCTTTTCTGTAGCGAGACGGGGGAATGATCCCCGGACCTCATGATTATGAATCATGCGCTCTAACCAACTGAGCTATCTCGCCAATAAATATTTTATTATTACTATGCCTTTTGCGGGTGCAAATGTAATCAGTTTGTTACAAATTAACAATAAGGTTTTTTAGTTTCAATATTTTTTCTATATTGCAGAAATAGTAAAGTATAAAGATAAATTTTAATAATGAGATTGAAGTTCGAATTGGAATACACCC
>JAUYBT010000026.1 GCA_030692905.1 Bacteroidales bacterium | reverse complement strand
TGCACTAAAATAGTTTTTCAAAACCACAGTCAAGTAAGCTGCTTCTCGTTTAATAGATAGTTTATTATCTACATCTCCAGGAGCATCATCAGATAAAATTTGAGTTTCTTTTTGTAGATATGTTAAATGTAAGCAGGAACTACAAATGCAGAAAAATGGGAAATAAGAATGTATGCAAATTTGCATAGTTAATTCCCGAACTGTAAAAGAACACGATCAAAAAATCGACCGCCAGACAAATTTAAGAAAAATATGTTTGACGGTGATCCATCCGATAGGATTTTCCTGATAACCTGATGATTTCGCATTTAAACAGGAGTCTGTCCAAGATGGCAGTGGCCAGAACCTCATCATCCAGCAGTTTCACCCACTCGTCTGGGCTCTTGTTGGTGGTGATGATCATCGAGGCTCGCTGGTGCAAATGATCAACCAAATTAAACAAGCCGACAGCCTGTTTTTTCTCCAACGGGAACATCATGATATCATCCACCACCAACAAGTTGGTTTTCAAAAGAAGGGCATATTCGAGTCCGGCTGAACGGGTGATGTCCTTCATTTTCAGCAGATAATTCAGTTGATCCATGGTTCTGAAACAGGCTCTGTAACCTTTTCGGAGCGCTTCATGACACAGCCCGGCAGCCAAAAAAGTTTTTCCGGTTCCGCTGGGCCCCAGCATCATGAGATTAAAATTTTGTTCTAACCACAGGCATTCCTGCAGCTGAGCTACCTGATGAAGGGATACCCCGCAATCGGGGTTGTTCTGCCAGTTGCTCAGGTCGTGAACCAGTGGCAATTTGGCCGACTTCTGGCGTTTCAGGAAGTTCAGGTGGTTACGGTAAGTTACCTCGGTATTCAACAGGTTAAAGGCAAAATCCAGGTAACTGGTTTGTCCATCCTTAGCCTGTGTAAGCAGGTCGTCCAACCCGCCGGCCACGCTGGCCAGTTTCAGATGGCGGGCCATCGATTGTACTTGTTCGGATTTTGTTTCCATAGTTATTCAAGGATTTGTTTGTAGTCTTCCATGTTACTGGTCTGCGGGATGATCCGATGCCGCTTAACGGGTGAATGAGCTTCAGACAGGGCCCTGGCGGGAGTGCTGACCTGCTTGCCGGCAAGGCTGAGTAGGACGGGTTCAAAATCGCTGGCGTTATAGAGCTTCTCGTTACAGCAGTAGGTCAGTGCCTCTTCCAGTTCCTGCGGGGAGTATTTGGCACATACCCTGGCAATCTGGGTAATCTGATCCCTGGCGTACCGGCGATGACTTTGCCAGACCTCGCCCAAATAGTCAACAGCCATTTTGGGGTTTGTGAACAAGTCTGCCGTTTTGACGACCAGCTCGCGTACGGGCTGATCATGATCCCGGTAATGGTTGTTATTGCGGACCTGTGTCCCCTTGAGGGGGCTCACCGTTTGCCGGGCAATTTCCTGTGAAGAGGTATTATATATAATGATCTCCTCACCGCTACGCTCCACATAAACTATGGTCTGGGGCGGACGAAAGGTTCCGGTAGGAACGGAGTATTCGCTACCCTGATAATTAATTACGTTGGTCTTCCTAACCGAATATTCTTGTCTAACGGGCTCTGTCATAAAAGAAGGTTTTAATGGTAATAAATAGTTTTTCTCAATAGCATATTCCAGTACCGGTCTTTTATGGGTAGTGGAATGTACCTTGGCATTAGCCGTCCGGTGCAGCCAGGCTATGCCTTCCTTGTTGAGGGTGTGCTGGTCAAAATACTTCCTGCCCCGCAAAAAATTGTACTTCACGTATTTCACCACGTTCTCGATCTTGCCTTTGCTTTCCGGATCTGCCTTCCGGCAAAACCGGAAGTTAAAGCCCCGGTCTTTCTGGTAAGCCTGGAAAGATTGAGTCAGGATCAGCTCGCCCAGGTTCTCATCGGTCAGCATCAGTTTATCCTGATCATACACGATTTCTTTGGGGTACCCTCCGAGAAAGAAGAATGCTGCCTCATGGGCCAGGATCGTCTTCTGGGTGGTATAGTGCTTATCGGAGTACTCAACAAACTTGTAACGGGAGCGGCAGAGAACCATTGCAAAAAAGTAGACCTTCCGGCGCTTGCCCTGTACATCGGTTATATTGAACTCTCCGAAGTCGGCCTGCGCCTGGCTGCCGTACTCACATTCCTTAACCTGCTCATAAATCCGGGAAGTGAACACTTTGGGAATATTGTGCTTTTGCCGGACCATCAGGACAAATGAGTAAACCGTTTTTTCATCCACATCGGGGAACTCCGAATGGTTCTCCTTTAACCAGTCGTGGATCTGTGCGGCCGATGCTTCATCGCAGTCCGTCAGCCGCTTAACCACAAAGTCTTCATAAGCGGTCAATTTTTTTGATCGCTGTTCGAGTTGTTCCCGGTACGCCAAATACTCGTCTTCCGTCATGGTCAGGTACTTTTTCACCGTCCGTGCATCCAGTCCCAGAAACTCTGCGATATGTGGCGGCTTCCAACCTAATCGTTCTCTGTTGCAAATTTCATGATACATCATCCAATCGTTTAGAAAATTTTTCTGTTGATCATCCATGGGTTCCTCCTTTTGATTAAGGCACCAAAGGTCAGAACATTAAGCATGATTTTTCTCCCGCCGCTTTGAAGCGGCGGGAGAAAACTTTCAAATCTGATCGGAGATTAACTTGGAAGAAAAACGTGCATTCTTATTTCCCGAAATATGACATTCTTATTTCCCGAAAACTTGCATTCCTAATTCCCAAAAACTTGCATTGTTATTTCCCTTTTACACAGTAATTATGAAATGATTAATATTTAAAACTAACACTTAAATAAATACTACAATGAAAACAAATTTAACGGAGCTAAATATTCAGTATTGGAATTATAAGCAGGGTCATTCCAATGTTCATCTGAAAGATCTACCTGAGCTCGGTACTAT
>JAUYBT010000209.1 GCA_030692905.1 Bacteroidales bacterium | reverse complement strand
GAATAAAAAGTCAGCCTGATCAATACCTGATGGAGTGAACTCCTTTAATTGTGAAAGGGATATTCTGAATTTTGCATTCGGCATTCCGAGCTGTTTCAGCAATTCAGTAATTTTCAATTCTATATCGGGTAAAACACACCTTCTCTTATTTGACATCTCTTCAGAAATGATCTTCAATGAGCTGACCTCTTTTTCGAGAAGTGATTCCAGCTCTGCAAGCCGCTTGTCGCCTGAAATAATAGATCTGATAATATCCTTAATCTCTTCTTTTTTAATTATCAGCTCATTAAGGTTACTTACCCGGTGTTTTTGTATCAGTGAGTAAATGTGATCAAGCCGGTCATTAACCTTAGCGAGGCGATGAGGATCCGCTTCAATGGAGACAGCGAGTTTCTCGATCTCGCCAGCAAGGTCATCGAGTTCGATTAATGAGGATTCGGTCCGAGAGAGAAGATTCTCTCCGTCAGGTAAAAATGTTCTTATTTTTCCAATATTCATTTTAACCTCCCTGAGCATAGAGAGTATCGACATTCCTTCTGCGGAAAAGAGATTTGATGATTCGCTTAATGCCAGTTTTATCTCTTCTGCGTGCCCAAGAAGTTCCTGTTCCGTTTCCAGCTCTTCCTGCTCTCCCTGTTTCAGCTTAGCTTCCTCAAGCTGGTTAAGCTGAAACTGGTAATATTCCAGATCTGCTTTATTCCTGTCAGCTTTTCCCTTTACTCCGTTATACTCCTTTTTCAGTTTCCGGTAATTGGAATAAGCCTCCACGTATTCACTTTTCAATTTGGCAGTGCCTGCAAATGAGTCGATTACATTAAGCTGGAATGAATTATCATTAAGCATAAGAGTCTGATGCTGCGAATGGATATCTATCAGCCTGTCGCCAAGTTCCTTCAACAGGTTAATAGTTACGGGAGTATCATTAATAAATGCACGTGATTTGCCGGCGGGATTTATCTCCCTTCTCAGAGTAGTAACTGATTCATAATCAAGTTCATTGGCAACATAAAATTCATTAAGATCATAGTCCTCTATCCTGAATGTACCTTCCACGATGCATTTTTGATTTTTATCAAGAAGGACAGTTGTGTCTGCTCTTGTACCAAGAATAAGGGAGAGAGCACCAAGCAGAATTGTTTTACCTGCACCTGTTTCGCCGGTGATTATAGTCAGGCCGTTTTCGAGTTCAACGTCCAGTTCTTTTATAAGAGCATAGTTTTGAACGAACAGTTTTACGAGCATAACCGGTAATTATGGTACATTGGCTGTATTGATCTTTTCATATTTTGCCTTGTTTGCAGGGTCAATTTCTGTAAGTATCTGCACAACACGGCTTTTCTCTTCAGGGAATGCCTCTGAAAAAATATTAATGAGTTCGTCTGACTTTGATTCCATTACAACCTGCACAAAGTACATGAATGGATCAGGTTTTCTCCTGTAAACTTCCTGGATGAGTTTGAGACTCTCTGCCATACTGGTTCTTGCTTCAGTGATTCTCGATTCCATTTTGTCGAGGCCATTTATATCATATTCATAAATGAACTGTCTAACTCCTTCATACTCCTTATCGAGAATATTTTTTATCAGCCAGTATCTGTTGCGGTTCCTGGATGCGTCGTAGGGTTTCCAACCAGGTTCAGGAGCATTCTGGGCATTTGTGACGATTTTCTCGGCCATCTGAAAAAATTCTGAACCTCCCAGCGGGGCATAGGAATCATAATCAAATCCGAGAATTATATATGTGTAGTATGCCAGAACCGAAACAAGATTCGACCTGTGAGTACCTGGATCAAATTCCAGGGGTTGAAATTCCACATATCTGAACTGAAAGCTATTGTCAATAAAATTCAGCATTGTGGAATTATAGGTAGTATTGAAAACCGGCCGCCGGAGCTGAATCTGGATTGTGCCCCTGAATTCATCGGCCGACAACTGGTCATTGAGGTTAATAAGAATATTGCAGTCGATTCTTTCAGCGTAACTATAGACGTGGTTTGTCCAAACTGTGCTGTTTATAAACTCATAAATATCGCGTTGCATAGTCTCAAAGACCTGACGGTTTGATCCCTGTATTCTCTGTGCAGATATCTGCACATTGCAATTCAGTTCCTGGGAATTGATTATCCCCGGAAATAAAACCAGTAAGATTATAAGATAATATTTCGGAAAGCGCAATAATGTCATTCTGATAAATTATTGAATCATTGATACAATTTTATTTAGAATATCCTTTGCAGCCTCTTCTTTTGATTTCAACTCAAATTTATCAATATTATTGTATCTGTCAATTATTGTGATCTTGTTTGTGTCGTGTCCAAAACCTGCTCCTCTTTCTTTAAGAGAATTTAAAACTATGATATCGAGATTTTTCCGTAATAGTTTTTCTTTAGCGTTCTCTATTTCGTTATTAGTTTCCAGGGCAAACCCTGCCAGGATCTGAGATGGCTTTTTAGTCTTGCCAAGTGTTTCGGCAATGTCTGTTGTAGGTTTAAGTTTTAGTAGTAACTCATTACCATCTTTCTTAATCTTTTTTCCTTTAACTTCTTCAGGTGTGAAATCAGCTACTGCTGCTGATAATATAGCAATGTCGCAGCCTGGAAATCTTGAAATGCATTCAGCCGCCATTGATTCTGCAGTTGTAACATCAATTATTTTAACAGAATTATTCCCGGGGGAGATACTTACCGGGCCAAGTACAAGCTCAACGTCGGCACCATACTCTACAGCAGCATCGGCCAGAGCGATTCCCATTTTACCTGATGAATAATTGCTGATGAAACGAACGGGGTCAATAGGTTCCCGTGTAGGTCCGGCATTAATCAGAAGATGTTTGCCTTTCAGAGGTTTATAGCTTTTTTTTTTTGTAAAGAAGTTTATGATCTCCTTTACTATTTCTTCCGGTTCTGCCATCCGTCCCTTGCCTGTAAGTCCGCTGGCAAGTTCTCCGCTTGATGGTTCCAGTATAGAATTCCCAAAAGCTTTCAGTGTTTCAATATTAATTATTGTTGCCGGATGGTTTAACATATCCATATCCATCGAAGGGGCAACAAAAACAGGGCAACGCACTGACAGATAAGTGGTAAGCAGTAAATTATCAGCGATTCCATTAGCCATTTTGGCGATGGAATTTGCGGTTGCCGGAGCAATCAGATAGAGATCGGCCCACAAACCCAGATCCACATGACTATTCCAGTCACCGTTCCCCGGATCATAAAACTCGGTAAGAACCGGATTTTTTGACAATGTTGCCATGGTAAGAGGGGTTATAAATTCTTTCGCATGACTTGTCATAAGGACCTTAACTTCAGCGCCATCCTTAACAAGCAACCGGATGATAGTTGCAGTTTTATAAGCTGCAATACCTCCGGTTACACCGATAAGTATGTGGTTGCCTTCCAGCATTTTTATGTTAAATATTACTTCTGTTTGGCAGGAGTATCGGGGTTTCTGAAGAAAATTTTACCGTCTTCGAGTTCCTGTAATGCGATAAGGGTTGGTTTTGGAAGTCTTTCGTAGAATTTCGAAATCTCAATCTGTTCACGGTTTTCAAATACCTCTTCCAGGTTATCGCTATAAGATGCAAACTCTTCGAGTTTTTTATTAAGCTCCTGTTTCATCTCAACCGAAATCTGGTTCGATCTTCTTGAAACAATGATTACTGTCTCATAAATATTTCCGGTACCCCTTGTCATCAGGTCCTGATTGCGTGTAACAGTCGTTACGGGTGCTGTTGATTTTCTGTAATCCATATAATTAATGATTATTTTACTCCACTGTCAGGAATTCCTGATTTAAGATATTTGTTTGTTTTCTGGAAGATACCGTTAACCTCTTTTGAATACTGGCTTTTAGGGAACTCTTCCATGAAAGAATAGTAGTCATCAAGCGTGGACTGGTATCTCTCCTTCTGTTTAATTGCAAAACTGTTTTCAGCATAAAGGAAGAGAGAATTCAATTTAAGGAACATCATTTCTTCCCTGAATTTGGTATCGGCATATTCTTTCAGACTGTTATTAAGAGCCACTACAGCTGCCTTATATTGCTTCATATCGTAATAGAGTCTTGCACTCAGATACGATTTTTCAACAAGCTTTTCCTCAAGTTCCTTCATCAGCCTTCTGGTCTCTTCTACTTTTGGACTGCCGGGAAACCTGTTTATGAAAATATTAAATCCTTCTATCGCATTCCGCGTATTCTCCTGTTCAAGTTCAGAACGGGGGGCAATTTTATAATCGCACATAGCTGCCATGAAATTAGCATCTTCAGCATGTTTGCCAAACGGGAACTGATCGATAAATGATTTAAAATAACTTCCTGCCATGTAGTAATCTTTCATGCCATAATAGCTCTGTGCATTCATCCAGTTGAGCTCTTCAGCCTCTTCAGTGGCTCTGAATCGCGGAAGTATCTGGCTTAAAAGTTCAGTTGATTTAACATACTGACCTGCATCGTAGTACTCCTTTGCCTTTGCTTTTTTCAAGTCAAAATCAGAGCTCTTGAGGAGTTTTTCATACTCACCGCAGGAACTTACCAACATCAAAATTATCAGGACTATATATAATCTAAACTTCATAAAAAAAATTGTTGCGCAAAATTACAGAAAATTTTTCATTTCAGCCATAAAAACGTAATAATTATGTATTTATTATATTTCAAAGTATCTGAAGCAAATTAGGTATAAATAGGTATTATGATATACCTGTTTATCTTTAATTTTGTGAAAAAATTTAAGAAAGGGTAATTACCATGGATATATTTGAAAAGATCAAGAAAAACAGAGGTGATTTAGGACAGTATCAGGATTTGGGGCATGGATATTTTGCTTTTCCGAAACTGGAAGGTGAAATTGCTCCGCATATGAAATTCAGAGGAAAAGAGGTTTTGACCTGGAGTCTGAATAATTACCTCGGACTCGCAAATCATCCTGAAATACGTAAGATTGATGCCGAGTCGACTGCAAAGTATGGTCTGGCATATCCTATGGGCGCCAGAATGATGTCGGGGCATACCGCAATGCATGAAAAGTTTGAAGAAATGGCTGCCCGTTTTACTCAAAAGGAAGATGCTTATCTCCTTAATTACGGATACCAGGGAATGGTGTCAATAATTGATGCCCTGGTCGACCGTCATGATGTTATTGTATATGATTCTGAATCACATGCATGCATCATGGATGGTTTGAGGCTGCACATGGGAAAGAGATTCGTTTTCCAGCATAACGATATTGAAAGTTGTGAAAAGCAGTTACAGAGGGCGACAAAACTGGTTGAAGAGACCCATGGCGGGATTCTGGTAATTACTGAAGGTGTATTTGGAATGGCTGGTGATCTGGGCAAACTCGACAAGATTGCAGCGTTAAAAAAGAAGTATCAGTTCCGTTTCCTTGTTGATGATGCGCATGGATTTGGAACAATGGGTGCAGACGGAAGTGGTACCGGTAATCATTTTGGGGTACAGGACCAGATTGATATTTACTTTGCAACATTCGCAAAATCTATGGCCGGAATCGGAGGGTTCGTAGCCAGTACAAAAGATGTAATTAACTATCTGCGCTACAATCTTCGTTCTCAGATATACGCGAAGTCACTTCCAATGGCAATGACACTCGGTGCTATAAAAAGGCTTGAATATATCCAGATACATCCCGAATTGAAGGAGAAGCTCTGGACTATTGTTCGTGCATTGCAGAAAGGATTACGGGAAGCCGGACTGGATCTTGGAAAAACAGAATCGCCTGTTACACCAGTTTTTATGAAGAGTGGTGTTGCACAGGCAACACAGATGATCTACGATCTGAGAGAGAATCATGGAATATTCTGTTCTGTAGTTGTTTATCCTGTTGTCCCGAAAGATGTTGTGATGTTGCGTCTTATACCGACAGCCGCACACTCTCTTGAAGATGTGGAATTTACTGTTAAAGCTTTCAAGGAAATAAAAAGAAAAGTTGATAACAATGAATATCCCGATAAGATTGCTGATTTCAGCCGGTAAGGAATATTAATTGATAATTAAAAGAAGCTGTATCTTAAGGATGCAGCTTTTTTTATAAATGCCTCTCCCAAAACCCACAACCCCATGAACTCACCCCCCGGCCCCATAGCTCTGCAAAGAGGGGGCACAAAGCATTGAATGTTAATTAATTCCCCCTCTTTACAGGGCCAAACGTAAAGAACTAGCCCTGTGGGCTAGTTTAGTGAGGAGCCCGACTGCAGGGGTGGCAGAGGGGGTTAGGGGGTGAGTTCGTTAGGAAAAGAGATGGAGCATTTTTTAGTGCCATTTCGAACAAAACCATCCCAAATCCGGTTATATTCATCAAAACGCCAATCATTTCTGAAATTTTCAGGATGTTTGCAATATTCTATTATTTTGATAAGTCATATTTATGGTAATAGACACTAACAGCCAGAAACATAATATTCTAAAAGGCTACAACATGCTCCTGTATTTTGCAGGGAGTATGATAATGCACAAGCCTTCCGAAGAATGCGTAGTAGATTTCTGGAAAAATGGCATTTTGAAAAAACTTCCTGTTTCAAGTTCAAATCCCAAGTTTATAAAAGCAGCATCCCAGCTTAGGGATTCATGTATTGACAAAACCATATGTGTAAAGATTTTACGCGAAGATTATGTAAGACTTTTTGCCAGAAAAGAGCTAACTCTTGCCCCTGCATATGAATCACTCTACCGGATTAACGGACAACTTAATTCAAGTCATCCTTCTGCAAGCGTTACCGAATTTTATAATTCATACGGATGGGAATCGAAATTCAAAGGTAAAATAAAGGATGATCACCTGGGAATAGAACTCTTTTTTCTGACTATCCTTATTGAAAAGTATATGGTTCTTGATGATGATGCATGCCGGGGTGAAATGAGAAAAGAGATAAGGCGGTTTATTGATCACCATATTTTGTCATGGATACCTGAATGGAATAAAAAGGTTCAGGATCATTCAAATACATTATGTTTCAAAGGCATAGGTACTCTGATTCTTGCCTGTTCTGAAGATATTTTTTCTCTTTTCGATCAGGATTTATCAACAGTTTTTTCAATTGACAATCTTAAAAATTAGGGTTGAAGAAATTTATTATTGCGCCAATATAATACTCCCTCCATCCTTCGGCAATATCATTAAACTCTTCATCCGGAATATTTGTATGTTCAACAGTTACAAGGGAATTTTCCTTGTCAGGTGTAATTGTGATAGTGATAATTGATTTTTCAGTCTGGTCTCCGAAATACCACTCCTGAACTACTTTTTTATCCTGAACAAATTCAAGGTTCTTCCCTGCGATATCGCCTTCCCAAAGCAAAAACTCGCTGCCCGGCTCTGTGCTCATCTGCGCAGGATAGCCTGACCATAATTCAATTGTATATGGATTTGTCACCGCTGAGTAAACATCGGATGGTTCAGCATTTATCTTGAAACTCTTTTTGAATGTCTTCATTTTGCATGTGAATTAAATTACGAAATTTTCGCCCCTTCAGGCCTGCTTGCCGTGTAGGCAGGGGAGATCCCGACCTCGCTACGCTGTAACGGCTACGCGAAGGCGAAGCTTATCGGGAGAGGTGTGTTTTATAATTCCGAAAGGTATCTTTCTGCATCTATAGCAGCTATACAACCTGATCCTGCTGCCGTAACTGCCTGTCTGTAATGAGGATCCTGAACATCTCCTGCTGCAAATACTCCTGCGATATTCGTTTTTGATGTACCTGGAATTGTTTTGATATATCCGACAGTGTCAGTTTCAACATACTTTTTAAAGATATCAGAGTTCGGAGTATGTCCGATAGCAAGGAAAAATCCATCAATTTTTATTTTAACTATCTCTTCTGCAAGTGTACCCTTTTTCTTTACCAGGGTTGCTCCTTCCACTCCATTTTCCCCAAAAAGATCTACGGTCTGATGTTCCCATAATACTTCAATATTCTTAGTATTAGTCACTTTATCCTGCATTGCTTTGGAAGCTCTCAGGACATCCCTTCTGACAATAAGGTATACCTTCCGGCATAGTCCGGCAAGATAAGTCGCCTCTTCAGCAGCAGTATCACCACCACCAATTACAGCAACATCTTTACCCCTGTAAAAAAATCCATCGCAGGTTGCACAGGCTGATACACCCATCCCGGCATATTTGGTCTCTGATTCCAGTCCGAGATATTTAGCAGTTGCACCGGTAGCTATAATTACAGCATCTGCCTCAATAATTTTATTATCATCAATAGTAACTTTGTGTTTCTTACCTGAAAAATCGACAGTTGTAGCAATCCCAAACCTTATATCAGCGCCAAAACGTTCAGACTGTTTTTTAAAATCCTCCATCATTTCAGGTCCGGTTACCCCATCGGGATATCCAGGGAAATTATCAACTTCAGTAGTTGTTGTAAGCTGACCTCCCATCTGGAGGCCGGTGAAGAGAACGGGTTTCAGATTGGCTCTTGATGCATAAATTGCTGCAGTATATCCTGCAGGTCCTGAGCCGATTATCAGGCATTTAACATTTTCAACATTCTCAATATTAGCATTTTGAGTATCTTTCTGAAGATCCAGTGGTTTAAATATCTTCATTTCTGTATTGCATAATTATAATTGCAAATATAAGCAACTTTGATCTTCTGTCTGTGACAAAAGTTACAGATGGCGGGTTGAACCTACGATCTCAACTAGCGGACGCCTTTTTGCATTATCCGAATAGTTGATTATTTTTGCAAAAGTTTTTACCGCCTTTGCCGCTCCGTCGCTGAAGCTATGGAGCATAAGCGACAAGGCTCTGGCGGTCAATGCGGGGTGTGGCGCAGTTGGCTAGCGTACTTGCATGGGGTGCAAGTGGTCGTCCGTTCGAGTCGGATCACCCCGACAGGGTTTGCGAAGATCTGAAATTATTAAGTACATAGTTTAGTATATAACCAAAATACAAACTATGTACTTTTTTTATGCCTGGATTGAGCATGGTTTAAACTATTTTGAAATAGAGGGCTGCTTCCTTTTGTCGTTATTCTATTCTACTATTGAATGCTCTATAGTTATGTCAAGATTTATTTAATATTCTACTAATGGCCTTCCTCCGACACTTTTCCCCGAAATTGAGGGCAAGCTTTTATTCTCTTCAAAATCATACTTTTCAGTTGAGATATAAACGAATTCATTTAAAGTCTGTTTTTTCAGAGCCTGGAACAGCCCGGCATCTGGAGCACAGAAAGGAATAGATGAAGGTGGAACCAAGAAATATGCTGTCATAAATCTTGATCAGTATATCGATGGAGTTCCTGTATCACGTCTGAGAAGCTCAGCACCATCTATGTGGAAATTCTGGCAGCCTGGCATCACTTATGGTGATGGTTATGATACGTTTGACTTTGCACTATTCCGTTCAGCTGAAGCCTACCTTATTGCTGCTGAAGCCATTGTGAAAGGTGCAACAGGTGGTGTACTGGGAGGAGCAGATGTTTATTACAACAAGCTGATTGACAGAGCTGTTGGCGTTGGTGTTGATCCTCAATGCGCTAAAAACCCGGAAGACATAACTTCTTTTGTAACAGCCTCTTACAGGGCTACACCTGCTACTATTAATATCGACCTGATTTTGGATGAAAGCGCAAGAGAATTATTTGGCGAATTCAACCGCTGGTACGATCTGAAAAGAACAGGGAAACTGATTGAGCGTGCTAAAAAGTATAATAACTGGACAAAAGCCAGGGGTACCAATATGGCAGAATATCATCTGCTACGTCCGATTCCTCAAAGTGAAATTGACCGGTCATCACCTCAGATTTTACAGAATTCAGGCTACTAGGAAAGCTGAACGGGTGAATTAGAACCATAAAGTAATTTTAAAGGGAAGAAGGACCCGTTCCTTCTTCCCTTTTGTATCATTACATTATAGCCAATATTTGTTTTAAACAACAGAACCAAAAAAATAGTATTTAGAGGTGCTCTTAAATAAAATGCAACTATTTTTATCAGGACTTTAATTAAATTTAGCAATTTTAAAATATAAGGAGGTTTAAAATGATTAATCCGGAAAATGAATCTTCACGCATTGCTCACAGGACGGGTTGTTCATGTTGTAGTGGAAATCATGATCAAATGTCAAATAAAATTTCAAGGAGGAAGTTCGTGCAGGTCACAGGCACATCAGCTTTGGGGGCAGTAGCTATGTCAGATTTATCCTGGTCTGCACTTGCTTCTATCCAAACAGGTGAAAAGTATGAAATCAGACGTACTCCACTGGTTGTAAAACCAATTTTTACCTGTGAAATACCAACCCGGCGCGACCAGACCAGCTGGAGATCATGGGGAGGGATACAATCCGAAAATAATGCTGATCAGGAGCTCCTCAGCATCGCGGATGAGCTTAAAACCTTGAAATCTAAAGCAGAATTCCCGGTTGAGTTTCTGCCTGTAGCGAGTATCCGCAAAACATCCGACCTAAGCAAGATCACAGATCTTCAATCTGCTGACCTATTCTTAGTATATGCTGCAGGTGGGGGAATGGATATTTTTGACTCATTAAATAAAATGGGGAAAAATGTGATATTCTTCTGCCGCCATAAATCAGGTCCGGTATATTTATGGTATGAGATAATCAGTCCGCGATTTTTGAGGCAACATACTGACAAACTCGCTGTTTCCGGAATCAATGAAAATGATGTGGTAATTGATAATCAAGATGAAATTCTATGGAGATTAAGAGCACTTTGTGGCTTAAAAAACACGCTCAACTCAAAGATAATCGCTATTGGTGGACCTGGTGCATGGGCTCAGCCGGAAGGAGTCGTTCCAAATCTGGTCAGAGATAAGTTCAGGTTCGATATCCAGACGGTCTCTTATGATGAGTTGGGCAAACTGATCATTGAAGCTCGGTCTGACAAATCAGTTATTTCACGCGCGAAAAGCCGTGCCGGTGAATATCTCAGAGATACAAATATAAAACTTGAAACAAAACTTCAATTCGTTGAAAATTGCTTTGTTCTCGAAGATGTCTTGTCGCGGATCATGGCAAAATTTAAGTGCAGGGCAATCACAATCAATAATTGCATGGGGACAATCATGCCATTGTCAGAAACTTCCGCGTGCCTCACCCTTAGCCTGCTCAATGATGCAGGATACCTTGCATTTTGCGAATCAGATTTTGTCGTGGTCCCCTCGGGGATATTACTGGCTAATATTTCAGGAAAACCTGTGTTCCTCAACGATCCTACCTATCCGCACGATGGATTAATAACTCTGGCTCATTGCACTGCTCCCCGACGAATGGATGGCAAAAAACTCGAACCAGCAAGGCTTTTTACTCATTTTGAATCTGACTATGGTGCAGCTCCTAAAGTAGAAATGCTTATAGGTCAAATTGTTACTAATATTATGCCTGATTTTGCTTTTAAGAGGAATGTCGGATTATTGGGGAAAATAGTTGATAATCCTTTCCTTGATATCTGCCGTTCACAGATTGATATAAGCTTTGAATGTGACAGTAAGTTGGTAGCTGAACAAATGCCTGGTTTCCACTGGATAACAGTTTATGGTAATTATTTGAAGGAGAGTGGTTATGCCCTTAAAAAGTTAGGTATAAATTTTGAAAACCTGGTCTAATGGATATTGTGGCAAATGACAACTATACTATTTAGGGATGTTCATAAATACTGAAAACTATTGATTAACAAATAGTTAAATCTCATTAACTTTAAGAAAAAACCCCGAAAAAGCTCGTAACAGCTAAAAATCGGGGTAATTTTCTTAAAACACTATGAGAAAAATACGAAAAA
>JAUYBT010000158.1 GCA_030692905.1 Bacteroidales bacterium | reverse complement strand
TATAGACTCTTCTTTTATTTTCCTTTTATCTTTATACTTTTGTCTTTTATTTTAAAACTCTCTTCAATGAATAGATCATCAATCTTATACCCCATTTTTGCTTGCCTGACAATGTTAATCCCGGTGCAACTATCTTCTCAAAAAGTTTCTTTCACCCGGCAGGATACTCTCCGCGGGTCAATAACACCAGAGAGAGTCTGGTGGGACCTGACATATTATCATCTTGATATTACCGTCAATCCTTCCGATAGTACAATTTATGGAACCAACACAGTCACATACAGGGTTGTCAAATCATCCGGTCTTATGCAGATAGATATTCAGGAGCCACTGAAACTGACTAAAGCAGTCCAGAATAATAATGTTCTTAAAATGAAAAGAGAAGGAAGTGTATATTGGATTGAACTTGCAGAAAAACAGGAGCAGGGGAAGATTTATTCTGTTGTTCTGACTTACGGGGGTAAACCCAGAGTATCCACAAGACCTCCCTGGATTGGCGGAATTACCTGGAAAAATGATAAAAATGGTTTGCCTTTTGTTGCCTCCGCCTGTCAGGGTGATGGTGCAAGTTTGTGGTGGCCATGCAAAGACCACATGTACGATGAGCCCGATAGCATGCTGATAAGCGTGAATGTGCCTGAAAATCTGATGGATGTATCAAATGGAAGGCTGAGAAGTGTGGTAAAGCAGAAGAACAGGACAAAGACGTATAACTGGTTTGTTGCAAACCCGATTAATAATTATGGTGTGAATATTAACATTGGTGACTATGCTCATTTTTCAGAGATCTATATTGGAGAAAAAGGACCGCTGGATTGTGATTATTATGTATTGAAAGAAAATATAGAGAAGGCAAAGATCCAATTCCAACAGGCGCCAATGATGCTTGCTGCTTTTGAGCACTGGTTCGGTCCCTATCCTTTTTATGAAGATGGTTACAAACTTGTCGAGGCGCCTTACCTGGGCATGGAACATCAGAGCTCTGTAACCTACGGTAACGGATTCAAGAACGGTTACCACGGAACAGATCTTAGCAGTTCAGGGTGGGGCTTGAAATTCGACTTTATTATCATTCATGAATCGGGTCATGAGTGGTTTGCAAATAGTATTACCTACGAGGATATTGCAGATATGTGGATACATGAGAGCTTTGCCAATTACTCGGAGAATCTCTTTGTGGAGTATTATTATGGTAAGGAGGCGGGGAGTGAATATGTTTTGGGTACACGCAGCAACATCAGGAACGATAGACCCATAACCGGTATATATAATGTTAATTATAAAGGGTCAGGCGATATGTACTATAAGGGAGGCAATATGCTTCATACTCTTCGTCAGATTATTAATGATGATGAGAAATGGAGAGGCATTCTGCGTGACCTTAACAAGGATTTTTATCATCAGGTTGTAAAAGGCTCACAGATAGAGAACTATCTGAGTGAAAAAACAGAGATAAACCTGAAAGCCTTTTTCGATCAGTACTTCAGGGATGTTAGAATCCCTGTATTTGAATATTATGTAAAAGGAAATGATCTCACTTTCAGGTGGAATAACTGTGTTCCCGTATTTGATATGTCTCTGAAAATATATGTGTCAGGAAAGGAGAAAACCATAACTCCAACGGCAAGATTCACTACTCTTAAACTTGATATCGAAAATGCAGTTATAAAGGTCGATCCGGGGTATTATGTTGCTACGCTAAATATGACTGGGAAATGAGATTCGGCAAAAGGAGAAATAAGACAAAAGACAAAAGTAAAAAGACAAAAGTAAGAGGTTTTTAAGTGAATGAAACGCGGAACTCGGAACTCTCAACCCGGAACAATGGAATTCGTGTTAAAAAAAAGTTAAAAATACTCAGTACGACCATAGAACATATTGGTAATTCACATTTTAAATTATATTTGAGAAGTTTCAAAACTTTTAAAATGATAACTATGAGAAGTTTACTCTTCACAATTCTGATATCAATTATCGTTACTAATTTAAGTGCACAGGATGTGGCACAGTGGCGCGGACCAAACCGCGATGGTATTTATAATGAAACCGGGTTGCTGAAAAAGTGGCCCGATACCGGACCAAAACTATTATGGCATTTTGACGAACTGGGCGATGGCCATACCTCTGCTGCTGTGACAGGAAAAGGAGTTTTCACAACCGGTATGATTAACGGGACAGGGTTCGTTTTTGCTTTTGATCTGCAGGGTAAGCTTCTGTGGAAAAAAGAATATAGTACTGAATGGGCCGAAAGCCATAACGGAGTAAGGTCAACACCACTTGTAGTTAAGGACAAACTATACTTCCTTAGTGCTTACGGCAAACTTTATAGCATGAATTGCTCCGATGGTCAAATTGTATGGACATTAGATCTGGTAAAACAATACGGTGCCGTAAATATTCAATGGGGAATAACTGAGAATCTGCTCTTCGATGGCAATGTTTTGTATTGCACACCAGGTGGACCAGATGCAGCCATGGTTGCACTAGATATAAACACCGGGAAACAGATATGGAAAAGCAAAGGTAATGGCGAGCCATCGGCCTATTGTTCTCCGATGCTGATTAAGCTTCAGAACAAGAAGATTTTAGTTACAATTATGCAGAATTCCATTTGTGGATTTGATGCTTCAACCGGTGCATCACTCTGGAAATCTGAGTTTATAATGGAACCGGATGTTCATCCCAATACTCCTGTTTATATCGATGGTTATCTTTTTTGCACAAGCGGATATGGTTTAGGAAGTAAAATGCTTAAGCTGTCTCCTGACGGAAGCAGTGTTACCGAAGTCTGGAAAGACGCTTCATGTGATCCGAAAAATAGCTGCCAGTTAGGTTTTTTTTCTACGGTTTTACCAGTACCGGCTTCCCGAATCCTATCTTTTCAAGTGGTTTCATCTGCGTTGCAGCGTCTCCAACTATCACATAATACATCCTGTCAGGGACAATGTATTTATCTGTGATTGCCTTGTGCTCTTCGAGGGTTATGTTTTTTATTATGTTTTCTTCCTTCTTGATATAATCATCAGTAAGGCCATATTTAGACATTGTGGATAGCATTTCCACCAATGATCCATTTGTCTCGAAACGAAGGGCATTCGAAAGGATCATACAGTTTTTGATAAACTGGAGGTCTCCTTCAGATATCCCGTTCCTGTATTTTTCCATTTCATCTTTAAATATTTTAATTGATTCGAATGTTGCATCCGAACGCACGCTTGTTGATGCTATAAAAGGACCGATTACCCTCTGTTCCATGAAGTAACTTGAAGCGCCGTATGTGAATCCTTTCTCTTCGCGAAGGATCTGGTTCAGGATACTGGTAAAAGCTCCCCCCAGCCTGTAATTAATAAAATCGGTACGCACATAGTCAGGATTATCCCTTGAAAGCGCAAGATAACCAATATAGATCACTGATTGGCGGGAGCCCGGGATGTCGACAAAATAGATCACGGATTTCTCAGGATTAGGAGGAACAGGAAAGCTATTCAATTTTACTTCTTTTGCTTTCCATTCCGTTTCGAGAGGTTTGAGAGCTGCAAGAACCTGCTCTTTTAATACATTGCCGGCTACCTGTATTTTTGTAACAGACGGGGAGAAGTTCTTTTCATACCAGGCTTTCAGATCATCCATTTTTATTTTATCAATCAATTCCCTGGTTCCCATTGAGTTGTATCCGAAAATATGATCTGTCCCGTACAATAATTTGAAGAAAAATTGATTAGCTACGCTTCTTGGCTTAGCTTCTGACTGAATTATAAGGTTCTTTGTCCGGGTCTGCGCCATCGAAAACTCAGCTGAGTCCCATCGTGGTTCGAGAAGGATCTCTTTCATAAGCGAAAGTGTCTTTTCAAAGTTCCTGGAGAGAGTGCTTGCATCCATTGATATTTCTTCCCGGCCTACATCCATATTGATACTGGAGCCAAGAAGCTCTATCTCTTCCTCTAATTCTTCCGGTGTCCTGTTTTTTGTTCCTTGTGGAAGTACGCTTGAAACCATCCCTGCAACTCCGGGCAGCGCTATTTTATCCTGATAAACACCGCCATTTATGACAAGACTTATATCTACCAGTGGTAATTCCTTATTCTGAATACCATATACCTGGATTCCATTTGCTAACGTGGCTTTCCAGATTTCAGGAACATTAACTTCCGGTTCTTTCGCTACCGGTGGTTCAACTGTCCTGTCGATCGAAGAAGCAGTTTTTACTATTTTATCGTCACCTGTCTTAGCAATCTCAACCTGACTGGCTTCGTTGATATTCTCCTCTTTCACACCGGCAGGAACTGAGTTTTCAGCAATCATTTCAGGCTTCCCTTTGGGTACAAAACTAGTGGCAATATGAGGCTTCCCCTTAATGTATTTTTCATATACCATTTTCACATCATTCAGGGTAACTGCCTTGATGTTTTCAATATCTTTTTCAATATATCCCGGATCATTAAGGAAAGTGTTATAGAAAGCCAGTTGTATCGACTTGTCATAAACACTGCTGAGTCCGTCATAAAAGCCTTTTTCAGATGAAGCTTTAATTCTTTCCACATCTTTTTCGGTGATACCCTCTTTTTCAAACCGGTTGAATGCCTCTGACACTGCCTCTTCTATTTCTTTAAGAGTTTTTCCTTCGTTTGCCCTGACAGAAATTGTGAATTCGCCTGCCAGTTCACCGGAATTATTGTGTGCTGAAGTCCTGGAGGTAAGTTGCTTCTCCTTTACAAGCACTTTATACAATGGTGCTTTCTTGCCGTCGGCAAGGATTTTTGCAAGAAAATCAAGGGCATAGGCATCTTTCTGATAGGCCTGAGAGACCGGCCATACCAGGTTGATCTCCGGTACATTTGCAAAATTGTCCTCGTGATACAATTTTATAGTTTTTTCAAGAGTTGGTATCTCTGCGGATCGGGATGCAACTTCTCCATGCGCTTTTATTTCTCCGAAATATTTATTTATCAGCAGCTTAACAGAATCAGGATTGAAATCACCGGCAAGTACAAGCGTGGCATTATTTGGTCCGTAGAAATGCTCGTAGTAGCTCTTCACATCGTCAAGAGTAGCGCTCTTTAGGTCTTCCATTTCTCCGATCACTTCCCAGTTATAAGGATGGCTTGCAGGGTAAAGGTTTTTACTGATAACATAATCTGTAAAACCGTAAGGTGAATTATCTACACTCTGTCTTTTCTCGTTCTGAACAACATTCTGCTGAATGGCAAGTGAACGCTGTGTAACTGAGTTTATGAAAAATCCCATGCGATCCGACTCAAGCCATAATACTTTTTCAAGGGCATTCTTCGGGAACATTTCATAATAGGTTGTTATATCACGTGTCGTAAATCCATTATTACTTCCCCCTGCACTTTCAATAATTTTATCGAATGTTCCTGTCGTAACATTCTCCGAACCTACGAAAAGCAAATGTTCAAAGAGGTGGGCAAATCCGGTCTTACCGGGTACTTCCCTGCTGGAGCCGACATGGTACATGATGGCATAGGATATCATCGGATCGGAATGATCGGTATGAAGAATAACCTGAAGTCCGTTTTGCATGACATATTTTTCATAGGTTATATTAAGCTTTTCATTATCAGGAGCCTTGTTGCATGCTGAACTGATCAAAACAACGGTCAGAATAGCAAAGATCTTTGTAAAAATACGCATCTTGTTCATTTCTATGGTTTTAAGGTTAAGTATTTTTTATGTGAATTAAGGTGAATTGCGAATTTAAAAATTAAAAGAATACATTAGAATAATTCAAAAACAAATATTTTTTGATTTCATTGTGGTTACAATTAACGTTTTGGAGACAATTTTGTGTATATTTCCTGAGGATTTAAAGTTTTATTAAAATGAAAAGGAAGCTGTTATCAATTCTTTTATGCACAGTCGCTGCTGCTGCATCAGCACAGGATAAAAATTTTCTGTCAGATATTTATAACTACCTTGAGAATACTCAGGTATTTGAATTGAACCAGGAAGAGGGACATGTCCCACTGGTTCCTTATTTTACTGTTAATGAGGCATTAGAGAATGAAAGAAGCAAGGCAATCAGTTTTCTTTTGCTCAACGGCACCTGGAAATTTCACTTTGCCAGTACCCCGGAAGGAACACCTGAAAAGTTCTTTGCGGAAAACTTCAACGATAAAAAATGGGATACTATTCATGTGCCATCCAACTGGGAGATGCAGGGATTCGGCGATCCTCTTTTTCGTAATGTGAAAACTCCTTTCCCTCCAAACCCTCCTTATGTCCCAAAAGAATACAATCCAACAGGATCATACCGCAAAATGTTTAATTTGCCGGGCTCATGGAAAGATAAAGAGATATTCCTCCGTATGGAGAAAACAGCCTCCGCTTCTTTCGTCTGGATAAATGGTAAAGAGGTCGGTTATAACGAGGGCGCCCAGGAACCTGCTGAATATAATATCACTAAATACCTGAAACCGGGGAAAAACATAATTGCTGTGAATGTTTATAAATATTCCGATGGTTACTATCTTGAGGACCAGGATTACTGGCGACTGGCAGGAATTTTTGATGATGTATGGTTATTCGCAACTCCTAAAGCACATATATTTGACTGGTATGCAACAACCGATCTCGATAAGACATATACTGATGCACGTCTCGATGTGTCTGTGGATGTGAAAAATTATTTCATCAGTACTGTTAATAATTTCACACTTCGGACAACCCTTTATGATTCCGACAGGAAGATTGTAAAGACCTTAATCTCTGAAAAATTCTCCGTCCTTGCAGGAAACAAACATACTGTTAAAATATCGGATGATATTAAAAATCCGGCAAAATGGTCTGCCGAATATCCTAACCTTTATACACTCACTTTTGAGCTGATAAACTCTTCCGGAAATACTATAGAAGTAATCATAGGAAGGATCGGATTCAAAGAGACCGAAATCAGGAATCAGGTGTTCTACCTTAATGGCGTTCCTGTTAAACTTAACGGGATTAACAGCCATATGCAGCATCCGACTCTGGGACATACAATGAATGAGGAGACAATCAGAAAGGATCTGAGTCTCTTCAAACAGTTCAATATCAACTGTGTTAGGACCTCACATTATCCCCCGGTTACCAGATATCTCGAACTGGCCGATGAATATGGCATTTATGTAGTTGATGAAACAGGTGATGAGTCGCATGCTACTGAATATGTATCAAGGAATAAAGAATGGGAGGCGATGTATCGTGAAAGAGCCCGTAAGATGGTATTGCGCGACAGGAATCATCCGTCTGTACTCTTTTGGAGTGCAGGAAATGAAAGCGGTGAAGGCGATAATATCTGTTCCGTTATTGATGAGGGAAAAAAATATGACAAATCCCGCTATTGGATGTACGGGGGAAATGCTTTTTCTCACAAATGCGAAGAGATAATCGGTCCACGATATCCCCAGATATTCGATCTGATTACAAAAGTATTTCTGGTTTCGGATAGTATCGATCCACGGCCTTCTTTTCTCGATGAATATCTTGCAGTTACCGGTAACGGTGGCGGTGGTCTCGATGATTATTGGGAGGCCTTTTACAGGTATCCCCGGAGCATGGGTGGTGCAATATGGGATTTTGTTAGTACCGGTATAACTGAGAAGATAAGGTCACTTAAAGATGCTTCGGAAAATAATGTGCAGGTGAATGTTATGGGACATGCGAAACTGGTCCCCGGAGTGTCTGGAAAAGGAATTGACCTGAATGGTCACGATCAGTGGGTGGAGGTGTACAGGGATGAAGCACTGGAGGTCAGCGGAAACCAGCTTACTCTTTCGCTCCAAGTCTATCCGCGTTCACTTATCAGTTCAGCCGGAACCCTGATAACAAAAGGAAATTATCAGTTTGGTTTGCACCAGATCAGGAAAGACTCTCTTGAGTTTTATATAACTACCCGGCAAAAACGCAAAATACAGATTGCTCTTCCGGAAAACTGGGAAAACAACTGGCATCATGTTGTAGCACGATATAACGGCACGGCAATTTCATTATCAATCGATGGAAAGGAAAGCAATGCTGTGCCTGTTTCAGGAAATATCCGTAATACTCCTTTCCCGGTAAACATAGGGCGAAACGTCGAAATACATGGGCAGGAGACATCAGTATATATCTGTGATGCGATTATTGACCAGGTAGGAATTTTTGCGAAGGAGGTTTCTTTTGGTTCACTTCAAAACCCAACAAAAGAATTTAAAAAGCAAGCTGCCTTGTGGCTCGATTTTGAAGAGATAACTGAAGGAGGTGAGTTTTACAGTTATGGGATAGGAGCCAGGACGTATGGTG
>JAUYBT010000123.1 GCA_030692905.1 Bacteroidales bacterium | reverse complement strand
AATAAAGAGGACTTCATTTGGCGCGTAGTGCCAAGAATGAAGTCTCACGTTGCACTACATCCGGTCACTTGACCATATTCTATGCACTTACCACCGTTATTCGTGTTCCATGAGCAGCCTCATTTCAGACTGGTTAGGTAGTTTTGGGGTTATATGTTGGTATTGTTTTTACATTTTCAATGATTTATCGCTTCTCATTCAGCTGGTTTTGCTCGTTTTTGGATCATTTTACAACTTTCTGGCCATACGATTCCCATCCCGGCAAAGCAGGTAATTTAAAATATCCAGAATCAGCACCATAATATTTTTGTTGGATAAAGCACATTTGTTGGTGCACGGATCTTTGGGAGCAGTTCTATGGTATGCATGAATCCTGTTTTACATACCGGACAGAGGCGGGAATCAAATCCGGTAAGCCTGACTATTCGTTCCTGCCTGGTTTCTTTGACAGTTGTTTCCGGCTTTTTTGCCAGCAGCGACTTAACCCGGTCTTTTTGCTTGCTGCTCAGCAAACCGTAATACCTGATCTTAACAAACCGCTTGGGCAATATATGCAGGCAGAACCGCCGCAGGAATTCAACTCCGGATAATGTTGTCGGCTTTATTCTGCTTTCGTCCCTGTAATCCTTGTATAAAAAGGTAACTCCTGTATCGTTGATGTTTTTTATGCGATGATTACTGATTGCTACACGATGAGAGTACTGGCCCAGGTATTTAACAATTTGCTGTGCATTACCAAAGGGAGGCTTGCAATAGACAACCCATGGCTTTTTCCAGACATCATCGATTAAGGACTGATACTTCGGTAATTGGTTGCTGAGTTTGAGCTGAAGTTTGAGTTTTCTGAGCAGTATGCTTCGGAACGTGGGGCTAAGCATACGCACCGGGTACAGGTATTTACCTTGTTTGGTAATCCGCTTCATGTTTCCGGCTAACGTCAACCCTGCTGCCGGAACGATACAATGGATATGGGGGTGTAAACTCAGGTTTTGTCCCCAGGTGTGCAACATGCAGATAGCTCCGCTTTCTATGCCATAGTGAGTGTATCCAAATTGCTGCAATACGCTCCACACGCATTCAAACAGGGTTTTATAAAACAGTTTGCTGTCCAGCAGGCATATCTGGTTTAATTCTTCTGGAACGGTAAAGACAACGTGGAAGTACTTCACCTCAAGGGCATCATTCATCCGGTCCTCGACCCAAAGAGCTTGTTTTGCCCCCTGGCATTTAGGACAATTGCGGTTGCCACAGCTATTGTAGCTGATGCGTTCCTTACCGCAACTGAGACAAATATCTATGTGTCCGCCCAAAGCCGATGTGCGACACTTCTGCAAGGCATCGAGAGTTCGCACCATAAAACTATTGGGATGGTATTTCTCAACATATTGCTGTCCAAACCGATCTACGATTTGGGCAACCTCAAACTGTGGGCGATGCACTATTTCTTAGGGTACAGAGTATCCAGAGGACTATGAGCAGATGTTATGGGGCATTGGGCAACATGGAGATAAATCATTGTTGTTTCAATTTTGGCATGACCCAGCAACTTCTTGATGATTAAGATATTTAATCCGTCTTCGAGCAGATGGGTTGCATAACTATGACGAAGGGAATGAAGCGTTACATTTTTCTTGATATCTGTCTTTTTCAGGGTCTCGCGCATGATCCAGCTCAGACCTTTAACGCTGTAACGCCCATCGGGTTCTTTGCCGTTAAAAAGCCAGATATGAGGGTTTTCGGCTGCAAGATATTGCTTTAACCCTTTTGCCATGTAATCAGACAATGGGACAATACGATCTTTTTTGTATTTGCTCTGACGGATGTGAATGGATTTACGTTCAAAATCTATATCTGATATTTTCATGTTGCTGGCCTCCTGAGAGCGCAGACCTGCAGAATAGATTAGAGTAAGTGCAATGCGGTGCTTTAGCAGCTTTGGAGCCCTGAACAATTGGCGAAGTTCGCCGCGGTTTAAGATGACAGGCAGCTTAGCTTCTTTTTTCAACGAAGGCAAATCGATGGCCCGGTTGGTTTGTCCTATGTGGCGGTAATAATAACGCAAGCCATATATCGCATGTTTAAAACTGCTGCGTGAAGGAGATTTTGGGCTTTGAGCGAGTGCAGTGAGGTACTCGTTGATATCTTCTTCCGAGAGGTTTTCGGGGAGTTTGTTAAACTCCAGGCTGATAAGAGCAATCTGCCGGATATAGTTATCGAGAGTACTTTGACTCTGACCCCGCAGGATAGTCTGCTGCTGCAGAGTGTTAAACACTTTCTGAAATCCATCAACAGTTTGGATAGCTCGTTCAACAGTTGTAAATTCACTTTTTTTTCTCATGATACTGGACATTAAAATTATTTAAGTAATTTTTAGGGAGCACTTTCTCCCGTTCAGTATCATTTTACTAATTTTTCTTTAAAAAAGCTATCACACCCCGTTTTTGGGGTGGGATTTAGTGCAACACGGATGGTAGGGGTAATTTTCTTGTCACAGTTTTTGCAAAAGTAACCCTGACTTTTGTTAATTATCTTCTTGCCATTTGATTATTAACAGTTTAACTCCCTGCCGGGGGAGCATTGTATTAAATGATAGTTTGCCATTTTTGACTTTCGCTTTAACAGAAGAGTCAATTATCTGAAGTTGCCCCGCCGTTTCAAGTTCCATGTATTGTCCGGATGTCGGATCCTGAGGAGATCCCATTTTTTTCCATAGCTCATACGAATTACTATGATCCTTGTCGATCAGGTACTGAGAAATCTGCACTCTCTTTGCCGGAATTCCATTCACCGATAATTCAACAGTTGCATCAGGAGAAGTCCTGTCATCATCGTGGTAGTTCCATAACATTACGGTTGCTTCATTTTTACTTTTTGAAGCGATAGTATTAATATCCGGTTTGGTTCCCCTGACACCCGAATCAATTACGTTTTTCCAGGTGAAACCTGCACTTGATTTTGCTTCAACCCTGTTGCTGCCCATCATTCCGAACATTCTGAAAACATTTAAAACCGGTTTATCCACTCCGTTTGTAGCAAGATCGCGGAAGCCATGAAACCATGGCTGGTCTTCAAATTCGAAGGACCATGAGACAACCCCGAGCAGATTGACTTTGTAATAAAGTGCAATGTCATAGATCTTTGCAAATGAAGAAGCTGTATAGCTCGAGTACATTGTCCCGTTCCTGTAGCCGTTCTGAGGGTAATTGGTCATTCCGCATGCAGCACATCCTTCAGGATCAGATTCACCAATAATGATCGGGAGGTTTTTAAATTTTTGATTTGAAGCTACTATTTCAAACCCCCGTGCTATCTGACGAAGCTGGGTTCCCATATTCATACGTACCATGTTATCAACAAAACGAGGAGCACCTTTAGCATGAAAAGCAATAAAATCGAGAGGGGTACCTGTGTCTCCTGTTGCATAATTTGTCCCTGATTCACAATGATTAAGAAATTCCGTCAGAAATTTCGTAGCATTGGCATTCGCCGGACCGGTGATGTGTGGACCGCCAACCCGTGCAGTTGGCAATGCTCTTTTGACAGCATCGGCAGAATAATCGTAAAGCTTGCAATATTCCTCAACAGTACCACCCCAGTATTTGGCATCCGGTTCATTCCAAAGCTCCCAGTACCACGATTCGACTTTCGCTTTACCATATCTTTCAACCGAATGTCTGACCCACTGGAAAATTAGCTTTCCCCATTTGTCATAATCTTTCGGGGGATATCTCCATCCGGTATAAATATCATCATAAGGATCTCCCGGTTTCCAGTTGTGTTTGTAAGGCTGCGGTTTTGAGGACAAAGCTTCGGGCATAAAGCCCATCTCAACAAGCGGTTTCATCCTCCGTTCAACATAAGTGTCAAATATTTTATCAATTATCGTCCAGTCATATACCGGATTACCATTTGCATCCTCAGTATAAACATTTGATGATCCCCATTTCAGCGCGGGAGTTCCATCTCCGGAAGTCAAAAGATTATGTGTCCGGACATAAACAGGTACGGGGCTCAGGGCAGAGAGCTCTGAAAGAAGCTTTTTACCATCTTTCATATAGGTGTAGTTTGGCTCGTCATATCCAAACCATGCCCATACAGGATCCATTTTACCGATTTCTTTATTCAGGTTAACTGAAATGATCGTTTTCTCTTGTGCAGTCTGAGCTAAAGAAAAAACAGTAACCAGCAATAGGAACAGGAATGTTAAATGTTTTCTTTTTATCATAATATAATTCATTTGTCAACCCATCTTTTAAATTCTGCAACCTTATCACGGCTAACAACGAAAAGATCACTTTTTTCTTTACTTTTTAAAGTAAGCTGTAACCTACTCGTGGAGTAGCTGTGCATTAGTGTAATTGCATCGATATTAACAATACATTCACGGTTAATTCTGAAGAACTTACGAGGATCGAGCATACTCTGTAACTGTTCAAGAGAGTAATCAACACCATAGTCTTTACCTTGATAATCACTCAGAAAGACATTCCGTTCGCATATGTGAAAATGGCTGATTTCTCCGGCTGGCACCGACCTGTACTTATCACCAATCTTAATAAGAAACCTCGATTTATATTGATTCCTGAACTCATTCAGGAGCTGCCTGAAATCTCTCTTAAATGGATCTTTGTCAGCATAAAGTTTTTTATATTTGCCCAGAGCTGACTTAAGCAACTCTTCATCAATTGGTTTTAGGAGATAATCAACACTGTTCACCTTGAAAGCTTTGAGTGTGTACTCATCGTAGGCTGTAGTAAAAATTACCGGGATGTCAACATTGATTGTTTCGAAAATCTCAAAACAAAGTCCGTCATCGAGCTGAATATCCATCAGGATCAGATCAGGTTGTGGTTTCTCCTGTAACCGGTTTATTGCTTCTTCGACAGACTCAATAATACCCAGAACAGTTATAGATGTATCAATTTTCATTAATACCCTGACGAGCTTATTAGCAGCGGGTTTTTCATTTTCAATTATCAGTATATTCATTACAATAAAGGAATTTTTACAATAAAATCAGTATTTGTCTCTTCAATAATAAGTACTTTCCCTGTCATAAGCCTTACACGTTGAGCAAGATTCTTAAGTCCGATTTTTGTCGATTTTAACTGCACTGCCATTTTCTGTAGATTGTTTTTTACTATAACGTGCTTATTTTCAATGTAAATTGAAATCTTTAACGGACTTTCTCTTGTTGCCTTATTATGCTTGATAGCGTTTTCAACAAGTATCTGTAGGGATACCGGTAGGATTTCAGAATTATCAGTTTCATTAACTTTTACTTCCAGTTGAATTTTCCCGTCATCTCTTATTTTATGTAAGAAGAAATAATCTCTGATAAAGGATAGTTCTACACCCAGAGGTACTCTGTCTTTGGAACTGTTCTCGAGGATATAACGGTAAATTGATGACAATCTATTAATGAATTCTTCTGCAACGTCCGGTTGGGTATTAACCAGTGCCGAAAGTGTATTTAAACTATTAAAAAGAAAATGAGGATTAACCTGGTTCTTTAATGTCTCATTCTGAAAGATCAGGTTCTCTTCCCTTAGCTTTTGCTCCCTTCTTAAGGACGACTGCCATAGTAAAACAATAAATATTATCCCGCCGACTGATAACCCCGTTATCGTCGATTTGAACCAGCCACGGATTTCATAATGAAAAAAATTAGAAATCACTTTCGAAAGGTCTTCTCCTTTTATCCATAGTCCTGCATATTGCGACAGGATAAAAAGAATCATTGAAACCATAAGACAGGCTGTTAAAAAAATCATAAACCGGACAAGTATAATCCGGGTAATTTCCCCCGGGCTTTTACCAAAGTTTAAATCTGCGAATAACCTGTTGCCAAAATATATAAACACCTCGAGCTGGGCAAATATCAGGATGAATATACTAAATGAGACAGGCGGAGGGCCGGAGTATTTTCCTGTGAATGCAGTAATAATGGTCACAAGTAATGAAAATATAAGAAATGTTATATGCGAAACAGGTTTGCGCAGATTCATAAAATCATACAGGGCAGGTGCTTTCATACCAACAAATTTAATAGTTCTTTATTGAATTCTATTCACCTCAAGTTCTCTTATTGTCTTGACAAGAAATTTATCTTTCATCCCTTTAACCTCTATCTCCTGGATAGTTCCGCTATACATTTCTGCATGTTCGATGTTTTTCGTTTTCAGCGAGACCAGGATATTTCCCCAGTATTGTTCAGTACCTTTTGTTTTGATCTGGTCCAATCTCAATTCGATCTTATTATCAATAGCAGTGAAATCGATTATTGCACATAATTCGTCATTAATCTCTGATATCCCTTTCCAGCATAGCATTATTTTATTATGAGAATATTTGCCAATATCAGCTATATTAAACTGCCCTGTTATATCGGGTATTATGTAAGGTTCGTTCAACTTCAATGAGTCATAGTAACTCCAGGCAAATATTTCAAAAGACATCATATCCCATATCAGGTTTCTTGCATATATATTTTCGGGAGATGAAGGAAAATTTTTAAAGGCCTCCGCATCCTCCACCATTTTCGGAGAAGGAACATATTTTATGTTCTCCATATATTCCTGTTTTGTCCCTGCAGGGAAAGGTTCTGAAAAATTGTTTGAATTTGAGATATAAATATTATTCCAGGTAACGAATCCATTTTCAAGACCCCTGGTATAATCGCCGATAACTTTTGTTTTATCGGTAAAGTTCCCGTAAAGATCCATGTTAGTATATAAACCAGTCATTTTGTATTTTTGAAGCGCGTTGCTAACCGGAACCCTGGGTAATTCCCTTAAATACTTCTTAGTAACTGCTTTTTCACTCTGCCCGTTTGAAACGGAAGGTAAAATAATCAGCAGGCTCATCAGAAATCCTGCAAAACCTGAATTCAATTTCTTTTTCATCGTCTTAATTTTTATGGTTAAACATTAAATTAAGATCAAAGTAAAAGCTGAATGGATTTAATAAAAAATATAAGATGCAGAGTGGTTAAGATATATTGCTGAATGGTAAATTATGATGTTTCAACCGGAATTGTCGTAGAGACAGGTCTGAGACCTGTCTCTACATTTATTCTACAACATCAATTTCCACAGTTGCCCCCTGCAATCCCGGAGATGATAAGGTAATTACAGCTTTGCCTGATTTATCGAGCGATTGAACATAGATCAGCATCTTTCCGTGCCAGGCTTTTTGCTTATTGTCCTTATAATCTTCAATATTCCTTGGATTGGAATCTTCCATTCCCAGAATCCTCACCGGCCCGTTTATTTCACAGGTGATTTCATTCTCTGCAGAGTAAACGGTATTCCCGGTATCATCGCAAAGGGTTACAAAAACATGAGCCAGATCCTGTTTGTCTCCCTTGAGACTAGCTACATCAC
>JAUYBT010000045.1 GCA_030692905.1 Bacteroidales bacterium | reverse complement strand
TGGCGATATGCTGGTAGCATCAGATGACATACCTGTTATAAGTCAGGATATTAACCTGATGATTTGCTGGTTTAATGAACGTCCCCTGAAGGTTGGGGGAAGGTATCTCATTCGCTTAAACAGTAATGAGGCCGGATGTGTTGTGAAGTCTGTCAACTACAGGATGAACATAGATAACCTTGAACATGATTTTGAAAACATTGCAATAAATATGAACGATATAGCACATATCAGTATTAAGACTTCCAAACCTGTCTTTTTTGACACCTACTGTAAAAACAACATCACAGGAAGTATGATCTTTATCGATGAAGGAACAAATGAGACTATGGCTGCAGGGATGATTGTAGAAGCATAATTGACTTGTTGTCTGATTGTCTGATTGTCTTGCAGTCTTAAGGGCAATTGTTAAATTGTCCGGCTATAATTTAATCCTTGTGAAACGTCTTCAATCAGATCTTCAACATCTTCAATACCTACTGAAAGCCGAATAAGATCTTTTGTAACTCCGATAGCGTTTCTTTGTTCTTCTGGCATTGAGGCATGTGTCATAGCTGACGGATAGCAAATTAAGGATTCGACACCTCCCAGACTTTCTGCAAGAGATACAATTTTTAATTTCTTAAAGAATGAGTTTGCGGCTTTTTCATCACCCTGAAGTAATTTAAATGAAATCATACCGCCAAAGCCGGTCATCTGTTTTTTGGCAAGATTATGAAAAGGGTTAGATGGTAATCCGGGATAATAAACCTGAGTAATTCTCTGATGACTTTCAAGAAATGTGGCAATACGGAGAGCGTTTTCTTCATGCTGTTTCATCCTGACCGATAGGGTTTTTATACCTCTCAGCATTAACCAACAGTCAAATGCACAAGGAACGGCCCCGATAGCATTTTGCAGAAATTTTAATTTAGCATACCATTCTTCATCATTAACGATTAACGCACCCCCTATTAAATCCGAATGCCCACCAATGTATTTTGTGGTACTGTGTACAACAAGGTCTGCGCCTAAAAGCAATGGTTGCTGAAAAAAGGGAGAAGCAAACGTGTTATCAACAACAACTTTAATGTTATTCTTGTGTGCAATAGCTGATACCCCAGAAATATCAATAATTCTTAATAATGGATTGGTTGGGGATTCAATCCAGAATAATTTAGTTTCCGGTTTTACTGCTTTCTCAAAATCGCCGGTATTACCGCTCACATAGGTGAATTGGAGGCCATAAGGTTTAAAAACCTGCTCAAATAACCTGTAAGTACCTCCATACATGTCTTCGGCAGCAATAACATGGTCTCCGGGCTTTAGAGTTGAAAGAACGGCATGTTCGGCAGCTAATCCCGATGAGAATGTTAGAGCAAAGCGGCCATTTTCAAGGGCTGCAAGACATTCTTCCAATGCTTGCCGTGTAGGATTTCCGCTTCGTGAATACTCGAACCCTTTGTGTACATTTATTTCATCCTGCTTATAGGTCGAAGTTTGATAAATAGGTACAGTAACTGCACCAGTTGCTTTGTCGGGCTTTTGACCTGCATGAATCGTTTTTGTCGTAAATTTCATTATTATTAGTTATTTTCATTATTAGTTAATGTTTTTTTTGTTTAAGTAGTTTATCAAATCAATTTTTGTTATTAATCCCTGAAAAGTACCGTTCTTATCTTCAACAATTGCAACCAGCCCTGCATTCAGAACTTTGATAAGCGGATCAAGAGTTTCCGAAGATTTTATTATTATCAAATCTTTCGTCATTATTTCTTCGATCTTATTACCCATATTTTGACACTTTGAATACAATGCCAACAGCAAATCAGATTCGTCTACTATGCCAACAACTTTGTTGCCCTCCAATACCGGTATTTGGGAAATGTCATATAATTTCATCCGGCAATATGCTGTATTCAGCGTATCCTGGGGGCTGACAAAAATTGTTGCATTGTCTTCAAATCGTCGGGATATGATATCCCTGAGATCTCCATAAGTCTTTCTTTTGTATAAACCCTGGTCAAGTAACCAGTAATCATTATACATTTTTGAAAGATATTTATTGCCGCTGTCACAAACAAATGTAACCACTTTTTTAGGTGTAGTTTGTTCCCGGCAATATTTCAATGCAGCACAAATTAGCGTACCCGAAGAAGAACCTGCAAGAATACCCTCTTTTATTAACAAATTTCTTACTGTATCAAAACTCTCTTTGTCACTAATGGTATATGCTTTCTTAGTCTGAGAAAAATCAGCAATAGGGGGGATAAAATCTTCTCCTATGCCTTCAACTAACCACGAACCTGCTTCAGATTTAATTTTACCAGTATTGACATATTCTGCAAGGACAGAACCTTCGGGATCAGCCAAAATCATTTCAGGCTTTGCTGACACCTTATTAAAAAAGTGTGTCAACCCGGTAATTGTCCCTGATGAGCCTACACCGACAACAATTGCATCCACATCGTGATCCATTTGTTCCCAAATTTCCGGACCAGTAGTTGTTTGGTGTGCCAATGGATTATCAAGGTTTTCAAATTGATTCACATAAAACGCACTAGTCTCCTTTGCAATACGAACTGCTAGATCCTGGTAATATTCGGGATGTCCTTTACCTACATCAGAACGTGTGATGATAATTTCAGCACCCAACGCCCTTAAATGGTTAATTTTTTCCTGACTCATTTTGTCCGGGATAACAAGTTTTATCTTGTACCCCTTTATTCGGGCAACTAACGCCAGGCCAATGCCTGTATTGCCAGCTGTCGCTTCAATAATGGTATCTCCGGATTTTAATTTTCCTTGTTCTTCTGCTGCATTTATCATTGATAAACCTATCCTGTCTTTTATTGAACCACCAGGATTTTGATTTTCTAACTTCACAAACAAGCGGCACAGACCGGTATCCATTTTTGTCAGTTCAACGATTGGAGTGTTGCCGATTGTATCCAATATATTGCTGTATGTCATATTTTATCAATTCTAAGTTCAACTAATAAGTGCAAAAAAGTGTTCAATAGCAGATACTTCGCACAAATGAGTAAAGCCGGGGCACGATGAAAAATTTTTTCTGCCGTGCCCAAAGCGTGTTTTGCTTTACTTTACTGCATTCCTTAAAGCCTGGTCGATGTCTTCTTTAATATCCTCCACATCTTCCAGCCCGATAGAAAGACGGATATAATCCTCGGTTACGCCGGTTTCCTCTTGTTCTTCCCTGGTTAATTGCTGATGGGTCGTCGATGCAGGATGGATGACAAGGCTTTTTGCGTCCCCGATATTTGCAAGGTGGGACAGGAGCTTTACAGAATTTATAAATTTCTTCCCGGTTTCCAGCCCACCTTTTATCCCGAATCCCAGGATTGCCCCAAAGTTACCTCGGAGATATTTTTGAGCTAACTTATAACTTGGATGATCTTCTAATCCCGGATAATTTACCCAATTTACTGCTGAATGTTTTTTTAGCCATTGGGCTACTTTAAGAGCGTTCTCCGAATGTCTATTTACTCTTAAAGACAAAGTCTCTAATCCCTGAAGAAATAAGAATGAATTGAAAGGACTCAAAGCTGCACCCAGATCCCTCTGTAACTGCACTCTTACCTTAATAATAAACGCAACATTTCCCAGCCCTGGAAAATTTCCAAATACATCCCAATACTTTAATCCGTGATAACTTGGATCAGGTTCTGTAAATTCAGGGAACTTTCCGTTATCCCATCTGAATTTTCCGGAATCAACTATAACTCCTCCAATAGATGTCCCATGTCCTCCTATAAATTTAGTTGCAGATAATACAAGTATGTCCGCACCATAATCTATTGGCCTGATTAACCCAACCCCAACAGTATTGTCAACTACAAATGGAATACCCGCATCATGTGCAATTTTTGCAATAGCCTCAAAATCGGGGACATCAAGTTTTGGGTTGCCGATAGTCTCGGCATAGATTGCCCTTGTCTTGCCCGTTATTGCTTTTTTAAATTCATCCGGTTTTGTGGATTCAACAAATTTCACAGTTCTGGCCAATTTTGGAAAAGTATAGTGGAATTGTTGATATGTTCCACCGTAGAGATTATTTGCTGAAACAATCTCATCTCCTACCTGCGTAATAGCAAGTAGTGCAAGGGTTTGTGAAGCCTGTCCGGAAGATACTCCCAGCGCTCCGGTCCCTCCTTCAATAGCAGCAACCCTTTTTTCGAAAACATCATTTGTCGGATTCATTATCCGTGTATAGATATTTCCAAATTCTTTAAGCGCAAAAAGATTTGCAGCATGGTCAGTGCTTTTGAATACATATGATGTTGTCTGGTAAATAGGCACTGCTCGAGCGCCAGTTGTCGGGTCGGAGCTTTCCTGACCTGCATGTAATTGTAGCGTTTCTAATTTTAATTTTTGTTCTGACATGATTTTTAGATTTAAAAGATTAATAAAATATTGATTAATAAAAATAAATGCAACATAAGAATTCCGCTTTGCATTTTGCGGAATGAATCAATTTTGAAGATCCTGTAAAACTGGGTAAATCAAAAGAGATGCGTTAACACATGCAACAACAGCACATGCAACACATTATCATAGAAGTTGGAAGCAAAAATAAATTTAATGAACCTGGCTTTTTAAAGTCTTCTTTTTTTCTTCCTTGGTAAGATTCATTTTTTAGAAATCGTGTTTTCATAACATTTAATTATTTATATTCTCCCGATATTATCAGGATTAGGACTTGGTACCTTTTCTATGCTGTTGGATAGGTTGCCAGAGGGTCACAGAGCCAGTTCTCTTCGCTCATTCTTTATAAATTAAATACTATTACGGATAAAGTAAATTACATTTAAATTTATGATTCAAAGATCCGTTGTAATTGGATTTCAGACAATACCGCTCATATGGTATTTTAATACCATGTTTGGGGTATACAATTATGATTAAATCTATTGATACGATTATAAAGATCTGGACAGCTTACAAAGCAGTTTTATTCTGGGTTTGTACAGATTGTCCCGGTTCTTCAAATTGATACAACACGGTTGAAAGATACCGTTCGCCGGAATCCGGAAGAATAACAACAATATTTCTATTTTTAAATTCCCCGCGGCGACTTATTTTTAATGCAGCAAATGCAGCAGCACCAGAGGATATACCGACTAAAAGACCTTCGTTCCTTGCCAGTTCACGACTGGTTTGAAACGCTTCATCATTTTTCACCAGGATGATCTCATCAATAACATCACGATTTAATATCTGAGGAATGAAACCGGCGCCAATACCCTGAATTTTATGAGGCCCGGGATTGCCTCCGGACAATACAGGTGAGTCAGCAGGTTCAACTGCAACAATTCTGACAGCCGGATTGCGTTTTTTTAATATTTCTTCAACCCCTGTTATAGTACCACCGGTGCCAACACCGCAAACAAAAACATCAACGTTTCCACCTGTGTCTTTCCAGATTTCCTCTGCTGTTGTTGTTAAGTGTATCTCTGGATTGGCAGGGTTATTAAATTGCTGTGGCAAAAACGAATTGGGTGTATAATAATGCAATTCTTCTGCTTTCTTAACTGCACCAATCATTCCTTCAGTACCGGGTGTCAATACCAGTTCTGCTCCCAGGGCTTTTAACAGGTTCCTGCGTTCTATACTCATTGTCTCAGGCATAGTCAGGATTAACCTGTAGCCCTTTGCTGCAGCTACAAATGCTAATGCAATTCCAGTGTTGCCACTGCTGGGTTCTATTATAACAGTATCTTTTTTCAGTAACCCTTTTTTCTCAGCGTCTTCGATCATTGCATAACCTATACGGTCTTTAACACTGCCACCGGGATTAAAATATTCCAGCTTGGCAATAATCCTCCCCAACGTTTTATTATGATGATTGAAATTTGATAGCTCCAGTAATGGAGTATTTCCAATCAGGTCGGTGAGTTTTTTTCTAATATGTGACATATTTTTAGTACTAAATTATATCACAAAGATATTTTACACAGTACTCCCCTTAAATACCGCAGTTAAGGTATTTAATATACCATAATTATGGTGTACCCGAATTTATCAAATATTATATTCGATATAATCAATCAATCCTTTGCGTACGGCGAACATAATCAACTCAGAAACATTATTTATTTCAAGTTTCCTGAAAATATTTTTCCGGTGTGTCATCACTGTATGGGAACTAATATACTTTTTCAGAGCTATTTCTTTAGTGGTGTAGCCATCAGCAATAAGTTTAACAATTTCTATCTCAGACTGGGTAAGGCCAGAGGGTTCGGAAGAGGTATTCTTATTCTCGCTTAATTCGAGAATCATATCAAGAATTTGATCGCTGAATTGTTTCTTTTTTTTAACAGCCATTTCAATGGAAGTTAACAAATCTTTCTTTTCATCCGTTTTTAACGAAATATTTTTAATGCCGGATTTCAGAAGTTTTCCCAGTTCACTATTCGTCAACTGGTTTGTAAGTATTAGTATCGAAAGTTTTTTAAAATCATCCATTATCGACTTAAAATCATGCGGACCCTCAAAATCAATATGGTTAAAATCAGTAATAAGTAAATCAGGTGATCTTAGCTGCAAAAGTTTTATAAGACTATACCGGTTATCTGCAATACCGCATAATACATACTTATTTCCTTCTTCAATAAGACGTTTCAGCGATTCAACAACCAGGAACTGTGAATCGGCAATTACTATTTTAGGTTTATTCTCCATAATAAAATTTTCAAAAACAGCCAGCTTTTCATAATTCAAATTTAAAAAGGAAAAACAGATAACTCTTGTTGTGGCCACACAGGGAAATATTCCCGAAAATTTTGCCGGCAAGATTTTTTAATCTCGAAAACGGCAGGATAAAATTGATTTAAAATAATCCTTCTATTGATAAATACCTCTCACCAGTATCATAGCAAAATGTAAGGATTTTTGATCCTTTAGGAATATCTTTCAGTTTTTGATTAACCGCAGCTAATGATGCTCCTGAGGATATTCCTACAAATAATCCTTCTTCCATGGCTGCTCTTTTTGTAAAAGCAAATGCCTCTTCTTTACTCACTTTAATTATACCATCCAGAAGTTCCGTTTTTAGAATGGAAGGTATAAAACCGGCACCTATGCCCTGTAATGGATGCGGCCCCGGAGCTCCCCCGCTTAAAACCGGAGATAATTCAGGTTCAACTGCATATACTTTCAGATTTGGAAACTTCTTTTTTAATACTTCCGCACAACCGGTTATATGTCCTCCCGTACCTACACCTGAAATCAGATAGTCAAGTCCATCAGGAAAATCATTGATTATTTCCAGTGCAGTGGTCTCTTTGTGAATATTGGTATTGGCAGGATTATCGAATTGCATGGGCATCCATGAGTCTGGTGTTTCCAGCACCAGTTCCCTGGCACGTTCTATTGCACCTTTCATACCTTTTTCACGAGGGGTAAGTACAAATTCCGCACCATCGGAGCTCATTATTTTTCTTCTTTCAAGCGACATTGATTCGGGCATTACAAGAATAAGTCTGTACCCTTTTACTGCTGCCACGATTCCAAGTCCGATACCTGTATTTCCTGATGTTGGCTCAATAATTACACTATGAGGTTTAAGGAGTTCCTTTCTTTCAGCATCATCTATCATTGATAATGCAATACGGTCTTTAATGCTGGCGCCGGGGTTGTTTTTTTCCAGTTTTACCCATACTGAAAAACCCGGGTCAAAAAGCCTGTTGATTTTGACATGAGGCGTGTTGCCTATTGTTTCAAGAATTGAGTTTACTTTCATTGTATTTAAGTTTTAATTTTTTCTAAATTATAAAGTTGATAGGTTCCTGAAAACCATTCTGGTTTCTCACAATAATTTCGCTTTTATGATAAACCAATGAGAAAGGTGCGATGCTTTCCGTGAGCCACACGTTGCCTCCAATGATGCTGTTTCTGCCTACAACTGTTTCCCCTCCCAGAATTGTACAACTGGCATACAGAATAACATTATCTTCAATGGTCGGATGCCTCTTTTTTGATGCTTTACTTTTATCTACACTCAAAGCGCCAAGTGTTACCCCCTGGTAAAGTTTAACATTGTTCCCGATAACAGCTGTTTCGCCAATAACAATGCCGGTTCCATGATCGATTGAAAACGGACTGCCGATTTCAGCTAAAGGATGAATATCTATACCCGTTACTTTGTGAGCATATTCTGTTATCATTCTTGGAAGCAAAGGTACTGATAACCGTGCAAGTGAATTGGCAATACGATAGCAGAAAATAGCAAAGAATCCCGGATAAATAGCAATTACTTCGATTAGTTGCTTGGCAGCAGGATCAGATTCCAGAATAAACACGGCGTCTTTATTAAGTATGTTTTTTATATTCTCAAGATTTTTAAAAAACTGATTTGAAACTTTTTCTTTATTATTAGTCAAACCCGTTAATATCCCAACCATCTGACTCTTTGAATCATTGAGAATATTCTCTATTTCAGGAGCAGAATACGAATGAGTTGCGGGGAATAGTAGTCTGAAAAAAGATTTTATGGTCTTTTCTACGGCTTTTTTATCTGGTATGAGAATATCTGGCATTGTAGGTTAATATTAGCTGGGTTGAATCAAATATAACATTAATTAGCCATTGTTTTTTAAATTCTGCCATATACTGGGAATTATTGTATCGTACATACCTGCTCTAAACTGCTCTAAACTGTTCAAATTCTATTCATAATCAATCACTTCGTGATTAAAAATAATTAACATTAAACAACATTAAAGATCGGTTCCAGCACCTTAAGGTTGTATTGCGAACCCGAATGTCGCAATTCAGAAGATATTTCTGTTTTTCAGAAAAAATACTTTCCTTTGCAAAACATTTATCCCTGGATAATTGTTTACAGTTAAGATGAAGGCCATTTTATCCATACCATTAATAATACTAATCCTTTTTACGGGGATCAGTGTTAAATTTGCAACCCATTATTGCGGAGGTTATGTTGCTGCAACAAAGGTCTCCCTGACCGGTGAGTTGGCAACATGCGGTATGGAATCAAAATCTGACAACAATACTCAGCAGAAAACTTTCGACAAACATTGCTGTGATGATATTACATCGGCTTATTCAATATGTAACAATTATTTTGCTTCATCTTATAATTTTTATGACCCCGGACAACAGGTTATTAACATGATCGCTGTCCTTGCTGGTTATCTTAGTAATCAGGAGACAATCATCAACACTTCTAATAACGATATAAGACCACCTGGGACTAATCATCCAAATAGTGTTGACCGTCCGGTCTTATGTATCTTCCGTATCTGATCTGATTTTTTAAAGTATCAGCAGACTGTGTGTTGCATTGTCTGTTATCTCTATTTATATCATTTCTAATCATTTACTAAATCTTTTTATTATGAAAACAATTAAATTATTTTTTGCCATTGTATTGTTGATGGCAGTTGGAGTAAACGCTTCAGCACAAACAGGAACCAAAGCTTCAGGTCAACCAAAGACTGAGTCATTTAAAGTGTGGGGTAATTGCGGAATGTGCAAGGACCGCATCGAGAAAACAGTTAAGTCAGAAGGTGCAACAAGCGCAGCATGGGACTCAAAA
>JAUYBT010000032.1 GCA_030692905.1 Bacteroidales bacterium | reverse complement strand
TCGAAATAGCCAAGAGCCGATGAAATTGCAGGTACCGGTATGCCGTTGGTTACTGCAGCCGACACTACATTTCTCCAGCCAGTCTGGGCTTTTTCAACTTTCTCCTTAAAGAAAGGATCGAGAAGAAGATTTGTTATTGACGGATTATTATCAAAAGCCTCTTTTATTTTACCAAGGAAGGCAGACCTGATGATACAACCTCCGCGCCACATGAGAGCAATTCCTCCGTAATTAAGCTTCCATTTATATTCTTCGGCAGCAGCTTTCATCAGAGCATATCCCTGCGCATATGATACAATTTTAGATGCATAGAGCGCATCCTTAATTTCACTGATAAATTTAGCCTTGTCTCCGGTAAATTCCGGAGCAGGCCCGTGAAGTATTTTTGATGCCTGTACGCGCTCATTCTTTACTGAGGACAGACACCTTGAGAAAACTGCTTCTCCGATCAGAGTAAGAGGAATACCCAGATCGAGGGCAGCAACGCCGGTCCACTTGCCGGTACCTTTTTGTCCTGCTGTATCAAGTATCTTATCTACAAGAGGTTTACCGTCTGTGTCTTTATAGGCAAGAATATCGCGTGTTATTTCAATAAGATAACTGTCGAGTTCCCCTTCATTCCACTCTTTAAAAATAAGGTACATCTCATCTGCACTTAAATGAAGCAGATCTCTCATTATCTGGTAAGCCTCTGTAATAAGTTGCATGTCACCATATTCGATACCATTATGAACCATTTTTACAAAATGACCGGCACCATTTTCTCCTACCCAGTCGCAGCATGGAGTACCATCATCGACCTTTGCTGCAATTGCCTGAAAGATTGGTTTTACAAAAGGCCATGCTGCTTTTGATCCTCCCGGCATGATAGATGGTCCGAGTAATGCACCTTCTTCACCACCCGACACTCCGGTTCCGATGTAAAGAAGACCCTTGCTTTCAACCAGAGCCGTTCTCCTGTTGGTATCCGGAAAATGGGTGTTTCCACCGTCAATAATTATATCTCCGGGTGAAAGATGGGGGATAAGTGTTTCAATCATTTCGTCAACGGCACTACCGGCTTTAATCATAAGCATTACTTTCCTTGGTCGTGCAAGAGACCCGACAAGTTCTTCAATTGAATGAGTCCCGATGATCTTTTTCCCCTTGGCTCTGTCTGCAAGGAAATCAACAACTTTCAGGGCTGACCTGTTGTAAACAGAAACCTGGAAACCTTTGCTCTCCATATTCAATACAAGATTCTCACCCATCACTGCTAATCCTATTAATCCGATGTCTGATAATTTGTTCATAATTAGATGTTTATGTTGTTTTTGCTTGTACTTATTCCTTTCGCCTTTTATTCATGAACTCACCCCCTTGCCCCCTCTCTGCTTCGCAAAGAGGAGGTAATCTTCTCACTGCTTACTCCTTACTACACTACTTACTTTTGTCTTTTGTCTTTTGTCTTTTACCTTTTACCTTCATAATATTCAGCAACTATCTCATCCATCACCTTACTCGTTCTTGCTCCAGAGACTCCGGTACTTGGTGAGATACCATTTCCTTTCAGCGACTGAACAACTTTTTCAATGAGGTTATACTGAACATGCTCAGGGTGTTCATTTATAAATTTCTGCCTTCCGGAATAATTTGAAAGAACTATTGGCTCAAAACTAAAAGTAGAAAATCTGATAGATCCTTTTTCGCCTATAATCTCGATAGTATCTCTGCCACTCTCAAGTGAAGCACTGAAGCACCATGAACCTGTTCCGACAATATTATTCGGGAAAACAAACTCCGCCGTTACGAAATCTTCTGCTTTATATAACCCGGCCTGATTAAGAACAATGGATTTCACTTTCTGTATTGGTCCGAATAAAAAATCAAGATAATCAAGCTGGTGAGATGCCAGATCAAAAAAATGTCCGCCACCTGAAACTTCAGGATCAACACGCCAGGAAAGTTTCCCGGATTTTTCATCTTCCGAAGGAGCTTTGAATAACTGCATCTGCAGAAAACGCACTTTTCCGATACTTCCGTTTTCAATAAGGTCTTTTACCTTCAGGAATCCTGGAAGAGCTCTCCTGTAATAGGCAACAAATACAGGCACCTTGTATTTTTCTGATGCTTTATTTATTTTCAGACATTCGGCATAGTTAACAGCCATTGGTTTCTCAATATATACCGGTTTGCCGGCTTTAATTGATTCAATGGCATATTCTGCATGGCTTGAAGGAGGTGTAGCAATATAAACCGCATTAATATCTTTATCGTTGATGAGATCAGTTGCTTTGGAATAAAACTTTGGTACATTATGCCTGCGGGCATAATCCTCAGCCAATAAAGCATCCCTTCGCATAACTGCTATCAATCTGGAGTCTTTTATCTTACTAAAAGCCGGTCCGCTCTTTACTTCAGTGACATTACCACAACCTATTATGCCCCAATTTATCATTTGATGAGAGATGCTTGTTTTTTATTTTGTTAATCTTTCCTTTGAAGTCCATAATCCAAGAGCAGGATTTGAGATGTAGAAAATTTCTTCTCCGTCAGCCATCTTGTTAAATCCATCTTTCAGCTTTTCGGGGCTGTATCTCTTCATCATTTCTGTAAGATCATGATATCTGAAGTTTACAGATTCTATCTCCTCACGTGTCAGGTTTCCGGGACAATAAGTTATTGAAAACCTTCCTTCAGAACTTCCGTGAATAAGGTGAGCTGCTGCACTCAGATTATTGCGGAGTTCTTCGTTTTCACTTAAAGACTTTAATGTGGCAGGTGTTCCGCGGTAACCATATTTCCTGATCAGTCTGTCGATCTCTTTATCTTCTCCAAACTCTTTCAATCCGGGTGCCAGTACAATCAGTTCCCCGTTGTCAGCCATGGCCATACGTGTCCTGTAAATGCTCTTGTTACCCAGCCAGGTACTCTTAAACTCCGAAGGGTCGAGATAAACCACGACTTTCTTTAAAGGTTTATCAAGTAACGAAAGGTTGACTTTTATCGACAACTCAGCTGCAAGTCTGAAGACCTCTTCATCATCCCCGATAAAGAGTCCGCGGATAACGAGTCTGCCTGTTTCATCACGGCCAATTACCGTATGCACATACACAATTGGCAGATGAGTTGTGAAATTGGCTGAAGCATAATTTAATAAACTTCTTACAGGGTTACTGGCTTTGCCCATTATCCTCTCCATCCCGTAAACAGCTCCGATAAAATGGCTCTTATTTATTCCTTCGGGTCCTCCCGTTCCCACAAAGAGGTTTTTATTATAATTGGCCATACCGATCACTTCATGAGGAACAACCTGTCCGACTGACAGAATGAGGTCGTGTCCTCCATTGAAAACCAGTTTGTTAAGTTGTGCAGGCCAGGAATAGTCAATTGCACCGTCAGTTATCTTTGAAACGAATTCTCCGGGAACGGTACCCACTGTTACTACATCTTTTCTCCAATCATGAATACGGAAAAGATCTTTTGGCACTCCCTTATACATTTCTTCCAGTTCATGGTCTGACATGGGTGCATGGGTTCCCAGAGCAGGAAGGATATCTTTAAGTCCATCCTTATAATAATTATATATCAGAGTGGTCAGATCGCCTGCTCTTGAATGAAAACGGGTAAAGTCGGGAGGAACCACCAGCACTTTTTTCCTTGTGCCAAGCTTTACAAGTGCTGAATAGAGACCATATTCCAGATCATTCGGACTTAATACTGTTTTTTCTGAACCAGATTTATAGTATATCATGTTTTTAGTTTTTAACCACGGATTACATTCTTACTTCTTAAATCGTTTGTTCTTCATTCGTTTGTTCCTTCAACCCACCCCATGCCCCTCCAGGGAAGGGATTCCTTAAGGCTTACTTTTGTCTTTTTACTTTTGTCTTTTGTCTTTTACCTGTAGCCTGTAGCCTGTAGCCTGTAGCCTGCAGCCTGTTGCCTATTTCCAATGCGGATGTTCCGGCAGATAAGTTTCAAACTCTTTAATCAGTTTTTCCTCATAAGCACCCTTATATGTTCCGGCAAAGAACCTGTCCATACCTTCTTTATAAAGTCTTTCCCACGATGCTTCCTCTTTTCCGGGATTAATAGGGAAGAAGAGCACTCCGTTTGATTTGGCTGCTTTCAGATCACCGTTGGCATCACCGATCATAAGTATCTTGTCATCAGGATATTTACCTTTGGCGGCATACTTGAGATGTTCGGTTTTTGTACCATGTTCCTGTCCTGCTATCATCCTGAGAAAATGGTCGATATTGTTCTCTTCCCATTCACGTTTAAGAGCATCGAACGGTGTTTGTGAAACAACCATAGCATCCGCTTTTGGTTTCATTTTTTCGAGGCACTCCTTTACGAAAGGAAAAGGTGAAATGCCAAAAACCATTTTTTTAATGTCCTCATTTACTTTCAACGACCATTCAAGTGTTTGAGTAATGAAAGGGTCATTAACTTCTGCCTCATATTTTATTAAGGTAGGGTTACCCAATTTGCTCTCCTTATTTGTCCAATCAATTAGAGGTGTGGCTGAAGGGACTGTAAAATTTCTCGCTTTAATCTCGGGACGGGTTGCTAAAAGCCTGAGAGTCTCAATGACTGCAAGAAATCTGTTGCATCCACGGTTAGTGGAATACAGGTTAACAAACTCCCATGTTTCGCGGGCATATTTCGAAACTGGTTGCATTTTGAAAAACTTGATGAAGTTGGGGCAGAAACACTCTTTCTGCTTGATCTCCATGGTGTCAAATGCACAGCCATCTGAATCTATTCCGATAAAAAACTCTTTTTCCGGCTTAAGTCTAAGTAATTGTTCGTGTGGGTTCATAATATTCATTAAAGAATGTAAAGTACTATTTTTCGTATGCTTCAAGTTTATATTCCGGCAGTTTTTTGTCTGCAA
>JAUYBT010000242.1 GCA_030692905.1 Bacteroidales bacterium | reverse complement strand
AATAAGATCATTAAAATCCCCATCGCTTTTGCGGGCAGCAGGAATTTTCGCATTGGCTTATGCTTTGCACTCAGAAGGATTAAAGGATTAAACTGAGTTTGAGTAATTGTCTTTTCATGTACCCCTTTAATCCGCCCACAGTTACAGTCAAGACTCATGGAAGGACTTGCCTCGGTCTTAACAGGTTCTGGTGCCGGATTATCCTGGTATTTAGAAAGATAAATCATTATGCTCCCTGATAATAATGGTTAATAAAAAGCATCAGGTCGTTGGTTGCTGCACCCGCTCCGTTTTTAAACACATCGGCAACCAACACCTGACCAAGCGCGGTTATGCCCGGAACGGCTGTCCATACGTACAAATAGCTTCCGTAAAACGGAGCCAATAACTTAACGCCCATGAGCTCTACCTCCATTGTTTGCCATTTTAATTCTATTGTCATTACACTCTTTCAATACCATTTCTCCCACCACCAGCGATACTTTTTCAAAATCATCAACTTTAGAAAAGAAATAATCGGCGCCGCTTTGAATTGCCAACTGCCGGTAATAGTCTGATGAATAAAAAGTAAGGATGATGAATATGATGGTCTTATCCTCTTTCCTGATCTCATTTAAGACTTTCAGACCGCTTAACCCGGGCATTTTAATGTCAACTATTGCCAGATCGGGTTTCAGAATTCTTAATGCTTCAAGAGTTTCAGTGCCATTTTTAAACGACCCTACAATCTCCGCCTGGTTGTAGATGCTTACCATCTCCTGTAACCTCTCAAGAATCAAGTCTGAATCATCTGCTAATAATACTCTCATGTCAGTAATGTTATTTTAACATGGTAAAAGTATTATCTTACCACAAGATGGCTTGTAGGATAAATACTAAATGTTTGTAGGGAAAAGGCTTGATCTTTTGTAGGGGAATCCCTACATGGAAGATAAAAGATAAAAGGTCAAAGACAAAAGTAAAAATGCAAAATGCAAAATGCAAAATGCAAAAGTAAAAAACGCTAAACGCTAAACGCGAAACGATAAACGATAAACGATAAACGATAAACGACTAAGACTCAAATCAGGTTGTTTTCCAGGCAGTACCTGGTGAGCTCTGTATTTTTGTTGAATTCCATTTTCACCATAATACGGCTTCTGTATGTACTTACGGTTTTATCGGATATACAAAGTTCATTTCCGATTTTCTGAAGCGACTTTCCATTTGCAAGTTTGATCATGATCTCGAATTCACGGCCGGAAAGCATTTCGTGTTTCTGCCTGGATGAATCCTTATCAAGATGGAGAGCAATACTTTCTGTAAGTGATTGTGAAATGTATTTTCCGCCCTCTGACACTCGTTTTACTGCCGACAGCAGTTCTTCTGAAGCAGTATCTTTCGTGAGGTAACCAGAGGCTCCAAGTTTAAGGGCGCGTATTGCATATTGTTCCTCGGGATGCATACTTAGCATCAGCACGTTTATTGACGGCCATTTTGCTTTAACCGATTGAAGAACCTCAAGACCGCTCTTGCCGGGAAGTGAAATGTCTAATAAAATAATATCGAAAACGTCACTTTTCAAAAGAACAAGAGCTTCATTCCCATCGCTGGCCTCCCCGATCAAAGTCACTCCTTCCAGTTGCTGAAGAATTTGTCTGAGACCGTCGCGAACGATCTTGTGATCATCACAAATCAGAATTTGCATAAGTTCATTTATGATTTAACGGAAAAATAAGGTTTACAACAGTACAACAGTTATCCTCACGGTAAATATCAAAAGTTCCGCCCACCGAAGCAGCTCTCTCCTTCATGCTCATAATACCGAATGATTTTTTTGATTTTATTTTGTCTTCAGATAGTCCGATCCCATTATCAGAAATCCTGAAATTAATATTATCACCGGTTTTGCTTAGCCCGATATTAACCCGGGTAGCCCCGGAGTGCCTGGCAATATTTGTAAGTGATTCCTGCATGATCCTGAAAATGGTAAGAGAAGCATCGGGGGAGATGGCTATCCCCGGCTCCAAATCGAGAAAAACCTCAACCCTGTTTCTTTGTGCAAATTCTTTTGTGTACAATTCTATTGCCGCTTCAAGACCAAGGTCATCGATTAGCGGGGGTCTTAACTTTGCTGTAAGTCTCTGAACTGTCTTGATTGTATCGCTGACAAGAGCAGACACTTTATTAATTTTTAAAACTACCTCCTCCCTGTCGGAAACATTTTGTATGATTGTTCCCAGATCAATTTTGACAGCTGTAAGAGCCTGGCCCAGACTATCATGAAGCTCCCGGGAAATAGCCATTCTTTCATTCTCAATTATTTCCTCTCTATATTGTGTCAATTGGTGAAGTTGCTCAAGTGAGATCCTTAATTCTAATTCTTCTTCCTCACTCTTTCTGTCGGTAATGTCCCTGGATATACCGAATGTACCGATGATGTTTCCCTCTTTGTCGCGCAAAGGCAGTTTAATTGTTGAAACCCAGGTGTCGGGACGATCGGGATGTATCCGCTTTTCTTCTATGCTCAACATTTGCCCGGTCCGAATGATAGTCTGTTCATCTTCGTATGTCTGACGGGCATGTTCCTCCGTGAAAAAGTCAAAGTCTGTCTTTCCAAACGCCTGCTTAGAATCATTTAAACCGAGGAATTGGGACATAGCCTTATTGATCCTGATGATGCGGCTTGCGTGGTCTTTGAAATAGATATGGTCAGGAAGGTTATCCATAAGAGTACGCATCAGATATTGTTCCTGAGCCAGCGTTTCTTCAGCCCGTTTGTGCTCGGTGATATCGTGGTAGAGCACTTGATACTGCCTTTCGTTATTCCAAAGCACTTCCTTTCGGAAGACCTGCAGGCGACGGACCTCACCATTTTTCTTCACGATGCAGATTTCGTATTCGGACGGGCTCTCCTCACCCTGCCGCCTTTTATCATATCTTATCTGAAACTCGGCATAGCTCTCCGGAGTATAACGGTTCTTGATGGGTGTCGTTCTTATCTCCTCAATACTGTCATAGCCATAGATGTCCAGGATGGCCCGGTTAGCATAGATTGTCTCTCCTTCCGCGGAAACGATGCGCACCCCGAGCGGGGAGTCATCCAGAGTACGCCGGAAGTTCTCTTCAGCCCGCCGCAGCGCCTCGATCGCAGCCTCCCTTTGGGCCTCCGGCTGCTTGCGTTCGGTGATGTCTTTTTCGAACAATTCCTTCATCGAATCAAACTCTTACTGCAAATCCTGTAACTCTTTAATGAGTTCTTCCCTTGTTTTTATTTTGTAGTTCACCTTAAATCCGCAAATAATTATTAACAACTGAAAAATTTCATCTATTTTAGTGCTACCTTAAATATCTAATGGGCACCTCTAAAAACTATTTTTTTGGTGCCGTTGTTTGACACAAATATAATACATGATTTTCTAAAAACCTAATTTTTATCCCCCTATATATCTAATAATCAATACATTATAACATGAAGATTTTTACACTTGGACATACCCCTGCCTACCCTGCCTACCGGCAGGCAGGCGTCAGGCAGGTATCTCATGGCAACAACTATTTTCAACTGAACACAGCGACTTTTTGTTTCATTTCTAAAGGCCTGATCTAAAGGAGCTTCAAATATACTCCAGTCAATATATTCACTAAGTTTTTGCAGAGGATCTCCTCCTGATACAGAATCAAGGTATTCATCGTTTATGAATTTGTAGTCCATAATTGCCGGAAAAGAAAATTTTAAAATAGGGCGCAAAGAATATTAGACAAATAAAGTAATATTTTGTTCTGTTTAGTAATGAATTTTTCCCTGGCAATTCTCGAACAAATTC
>JAUYBT010000201.1 GCA_030692905.1 Bacteroidales bacterium | reverse complement strand
CTGGCAATGCCGCCTGAACCTATAACTCCCCATTTAACTTTATTTTCCATGACTATTATTACTTTAATTTCAAAAAAAATTATTATTCAAATTCATTTTTTATTGACTGCCTAATTTTATTGTTGCAGGATGACTCATTCTATAATCAACTATTGTGATTATAAGAGTTGAAATCAAAACCAGTATACCACCTGCAATAGCCAGGCTATTCAGTGTTTCACCAAGCCATATTGCTGCAATGGGAAGACCAAAGAATGCAATCATATAATTTGACAAAGCCACCTGCATTGCGTCGAGCACTTTCAATGCTTTAAAAAATAACAGCATCGATAGAAAGTTATGGAAGAAGGTCAGCAAGGCCATCCCGGTCCATGTCTGCTTAGTAAATGAAGGGATCCGTGCAAAAATATCATGTTCATAATACAACACAAGCGGAGTAAGCAGTATGACCATTACCACGTAAGTAAAAAACAGCAACTCCATTTCAGAATATCTGTCTGCAATTTTTTTAATACCGGTATTATAATAAGCATTTCCTACGATGGCAAGAAAAATAAGGATATTTCCTAACGCATATTTTGAACTGAAATTCAACTGTTTTATATCGCTGGTGGAACATAGTATAACACCAATGATCGCAATAAAGAAACTCAGCCACCGTATTTTATTCATCTTTTCCCTTAACAAAAGAAAAGCAAATAATGCAGTAATAACTGGTAAGCAAAGTGTCAGAATCGCAGCGTTACTTGCGAGTGAATACTGTGTTCCCCATGTCATTAAAACCTGGGCAGGAAAAACACCAAGCAAAGCAAGCTGTCCAAATATCAGTATATCCTTAAACTTTTTTCCTCCCTTATTAAAATCTCTCAAAGCAAACGGAGCTAAAAAAAAAGTTGCGATGAGCATAGGGGCCCATACTGTAAAGTAAGGCCCCACCTGATCCTGCGTAAGCTTGATGCATGTAAACTGAAGTGACCACATAAGGTTACATGCAAATAGCAGCAACCATGATACAATAGTTTTTCTCATGGAAAGAAATTCACACCTATTTAATCAGAAGACAAAAATCTACAAATCAACATTATTTGCGAACCTTTTTTGCAGTATTTCTGACGCCTCCAATAATCATATCAAGATCATTCTTCGTTAATTTTGGATTCATAGGAAGGTTTAACTCACGTGCATAAAAGAATTTCTCTGCATTATGACAAAGTTTATCCGGATAATTGTATTTCTTCTTCAACCCTGTAAAATGATACGTAGGCTGATAGTGCAGGATACTCTGAATACCTTCTTCCTGATATAAGACTCTCATAAAATCATTCCTTGATGCACCAAGAATTTCTTCTTCAATACAAAGAGTATAAAGGTGATATGCATGATGGCAATTCGGGTCTTCATAAACAGGTGTTATCCCTTTTATACCTTTCAGTCCTTCATTGAGATATTGACTGTTTTCCCTGCGTTTTCCTATAAGCATATCCAGTTTTCTCAACTGTGCACGACCAACTGCTGCCTGAGCTTCATTCATTCGGTAATTGTTGCCCCATTTCCCATCGTCATCAATAACATCAAAATGAGAAGGGATCCAATAGTCTTTTACATCTTTCTTTTCCATTTTGTAACCACCAAATTCCCAGGAAGTCTGATCAGGATTCCAATGGGTTATACTCATAACTCTCATTCGTTGAATTTTATCAGCGAACTTATCATTATTGGTAGTTATCATTCCACCTTCTCCCAGGGTTGTCATGTTTTTCAGTGAATGAAAACTGAAACAACCAATATCACCAATTGAACCTGCCTGTCTGCCTTTGTATTTTGCCCCATGAGCATGAGCGCAGTCTTCCATAACATAAAGATTGTGTTTTTTAGCAATTGCCATAATAGGATCCATATCGCACATCTGGCCACCGTAATGAACTACATAAATAGCTTTTGTTTTTGGGGTTATTTTAGCCTCAATCTGTTTGGGATCTATATTGAACGTTCTGGGATCAATATCTGAGTAAACAGGTTTTGCGCCTTCCTTCAAAATAACCAGGGAGGTAGCAATAAAAGTAATCGGAGTAACAATTACCTCATCACCGGCTTTGATTCCGAAAACCTGGGTTGCAGCATGCATTGCAGTAGTACAATTAGAGGTGGCAAATGCATGTTTAACATCAAAAGCTTTTGCAAATTCTTTCTGAAACAATGTTACCTGGGGTCCCATCGTCTGAGATTCCTGTTTCATAGCAGTTAAAACCATCCTCTCCTCGTCTTCATCATATATTGATCCGAAGAATGAATAGGGGACTTTTAATTTCACTCCATCGTTCATCTGATAACCGGAAGTTATTCCACCCTCGGTATCTGAACCTGTAAACAAAACTTCTTTTTGCTTTTTCATAATGATATTAATTCTAACGAGTTAATTGCTTGTCAAAGTATAAATTTTTTTACTACTTAAACACATTACATTTATTTAAAAATATTAAAATCCAATAGTCTATTTTTTATTTATTTTCCTGGTTTTATAGCCTCTCTCTTTTTTACCTTACTTATTCCGGCTAACAAAATGGCATTGCTTCTCATAAGCTCTGTGACAGGCTTGCTGTAATCGGTTTGCAGGGCCTGATAATTAATAGTTCCATGTAAATTTACTTCTTTTATTTTTTTTCCAAACCTGGGATTGACCCATTCAAAAGCGAAGAAAGTTATCGGGTTGTTTATTATATTTGAAGAACAACTTATCGGGTCGGCTTGGTAACAGTAAATATTCTGTGCAGAACCTGTCTCTCCTTCTCTTTTATCAAGTCTGTCATCACCTCCCGGATTCCATTCCAAAATATTTACACCATATTGGATAGGTACAATTGCCTTGAATCCATCGTCATAGACAATTTCATACCATCCCAGAAGATCTGCTGAGTCAAAAAAGTCCGGAATATTAAAGTAAGCCTTTTGGTTTTCTGAGGGGAGTGCACTTGCATGTAAAAATATCAGACTGCTTACATCTTCATTAATTGAGATACCATCAATCACCGATGGCAGAGAATTTTCTCCTTTGCCAACTGAACCAACAGCAATCGCGCAGTTGCCAGATTCATGAGCTGAATTGTCAAGGTTGAACTTCCTGACCTGGCTTCTTACTTCACCTGACTTCAGGGAACTTAAATTAATATTAAAAATTTTTGATTCTTTTGACAAATTAAATTTTGAAGAAATATTAACAGGTTCAATTGCATCACCATCTTTACTGGGAATTCTTATTCCACTTAAGTTGGATCTGACTAAAGGCATTAATTCGGAAACTATTGCTGCCAGATCTCTTTGATTAATTGTGTGACTCGACCAAACAAAATTTGCGCACCCAAGGAAATCCAAAATTAAATCCTTTCCAAAGTTGAACTCATTTGTTGCTGCCCATGAGGAAGGAGTTCCTCCGACCAGGTCAATTTTCTTAATTCTTTCATCCCAGTTGCTTATGTTTGGAGTAAAGTTTCCGAAGATTTGTTTAAATCCGAAATTCTTTAATTCCATTTCCTTTTCCTGGTCAACCCAAAACCAATTAAGGACTAAAATATCTTTTGGAATAGATTCCTTTACAACTGAGGGCCGCATTGCTCCCGGAGTCTGATATTTTACACCGGTTGAAGAAGTTCTCTGCTGCGGCCCTGCATTGCGGACACTCTCTAATAAATAATCACCCCACATAGCAACCTTAATTCCCTTCCCGGCCAGATAGCTATAAATTTTATTAATATCCTGTGCGAACAATTCAGAAAAATCTTTCCCTTTACAGAGTGGACAAACATCCAAAGGGGCACCCCACCATTCATCATGTCCAATGTGAATCATTTTTGGTTTTATCACATCAATGTACTCATCGTAAATATCGAACATCAGCTCATAGGATTTGGGGTTCGAGGGACAGTATGTATCAGGCCATATATCTCCTGGATATTCAGCTAATTCAGGATGCCTGGTTAGCAAATAATAACCATGGGTGAGCGAAGGGATTTCCGGTATTACTTCAAGAAAATTTTCATTGGCAAAATCCACAATACTCTTAACTTCATTTTTTTCAATAATATAACCATCCCCGGCATCAAAATGACTTGAATTTTTTTCTTCTCCTTTAATCCCTTCTGTCGAATTGGAACGTGAATACTGCATATACTTTGAAAATTCTATCCAACCGGCATTGGCTTCCGGGTGTTTGTCAAGCCTCATACAGTTAAATTCAAGAATAACCTTATTGTATTTGTAGAGTGACATAAAATTCCTCATAAATCTCCTGAAAAAAGCCTGGTTTTCTGGACCAGGAACATATAGTCTTATTGCTCTGAATGGAAAACTTGGCCAATCTTTTACTTTTACACCCTGAATTTCCTTTCCGGTTCCTGCATCAACTAATTGACGAAGAGATTGTAATCCGTAAAAGGCTCCAGGATCATCGCTCCCTGCAATAATTACTATATTTGTATTAACTTGTAAAATATAGCCTTCTGCTCCAGGATTTTTCTCAGTTACCTCCAGTCTATTTTCTTTACAATACAATTGTATCAATGGATTATCAAATTTACCCATTACCACAACCTTTCTGCCTTGTGGAATATCAGTTCGTGATTCAATTTTCACTGCAATACCATATTTGTCGCTTAGTTCACGTACCAGAAAACGAGCAAGAAAAATATCATTCTTAGTCATATTCTGTGGGACAATTATTGACATTGTCTCGTCCAGTAAAAAAATATTACTTGTGATCTGAATTTGTTGTGGAATCGGAAAAATCAGTGTCTTGTCTATCGCTTTAATCTTATTCGGGCAAATGAATAAAGAGGAGAATATTGTCAACAAAATAATGACAATCCGAAGTCTGATTAATTTCGTTTTTTTCATTTTTTTAGAATTATTGCATCTTTACTGTAATAAGTACAATAAAATTAATCCTTAATGTTAAAGTCACTGGCGTTTTCTCAAAATTTCAAAGTTTTACTTATATAGTAGTTGAAAAATAAGGCTACCCAAAAAAAGACTATGGCAAATCTTCTGATTCTGTCAAGGCGGACGTATCTATCGCTTTAATAACCTATATATCTTGTGTTGATACATTCCGCCAATACTTACTATATTACTTTGAAGAATATATCTCAATTCATTGACCATTAAAAAATATTATTTACGGGAATTTGGTAATTATGATTCAATGTCGTTTAGTTAAGGAAATCTTCTGAAAGACTTGATTTTACTACAAATATAG
>JAUYBT010000104.1 GCA_030692905.1 Bacteroidales bacterium | reverse complement strand
CTTACCTGTTTCAGGATGCCATATTTCAACAAACTTACCTGCTACCCTGAAAGTAGCTTCCACATTTTCTACCCGGTCGTTGCGGTTGTTTATCCAATAAAATTCCCGCGTAGGTAATTTCCTGTGTACATAAAGCAATTCGGTATTGCTTTGAGGTTTAGTGTAGTCGAAATCAGGAGCAATTTTTAAAGCCTCTAACACTTGTTGGATGCTTTGACCTGTAAATACTTTTCCATTACCGATAGTTTTTACACTGTTTTCAACTCCCCATAATTCATTTACAATCGCATTGAACGCAGCGTTATCATCGCTTAAACTTGGAGTGCCTGTTGGTTTAGGGCCAACAACAACTGCACCTGCTTTAACAAGGTCACTAATTTTCTTTACAACTTTTAATGTCATTTGCATGCTGTTGGAATCAAGAGCAAGCACACGGTAGCTCATCCCGCTGGGTGTGATTATCTGTCCTTTATTAACCGACAGGACATTAACAAGCGCATCAGCATTAACGAAATCGTAATTATAGCTTGAGGGAACATCAGGTAATTTATTCCCAAAGAGGGCTGTAATATTATTATCCTCGCCATAGTAGTAGATAACATCAGCTACAAATTTTCCCTGCTGCAACATATAAGAACTACGTGTCAGGTAGGTCATCCAGGGCACTGCCTCTTCATCCCATGTCTCATGTCTGGTGAACCATTGACCGCAAGACCCGAGGCCGAGTCCCGGTATTTTGTCATTCACCGGCTGATGAACCGAAGTGTGGATGACGAAGCGGTTCAAACCATTGGCGAGTTCCATGTCGGCAGTTGGTTTCAATGATTCGGGCGACCATGCCCACCAGGCGCTGCCACAAATTGTCATAGACTCAGCGGCAACAAGGTTCTGTCCGTAAATGTGGGCCACGGATGCTGATTCACGTATATCAGCTTTGTATCTGGTCAGCACTCCTTCAGGCCCTCTTGGTACCCACATGGCGCTCATCGGAATGTCGGCTTTGCGTTTAACCTCCATGCCGTCAAAGGTAAATTTACGGCCATTCTCATGCGACTCAGTATAGCGTCCTATGCCTCGTTCATGAAGCAGTGTAGTCAACTGATCGTAATGGTTTTCTGCGGTAAGATCAGCAATAGTTTTCCGGAAGTCCCACAAGAACCTGTCGCTCGCCTCTGCGCTTTCCACTATATGGCCGGTGAGAACCGGAAGCCATGGAAGAATATCATAGCCACGGCGACTGGTAAATTCGGCCATCATGCTGTCGGTCCAGTTCTGAACACCTGCTTCCCAGCTGTCGGTAATCATGTATTGAAGCCCTTTCTTGCCCATCAGTCCGCCGGTTGCATCTTTATACTGATCGAGGTAATTTTCAAAATATGCTTTAACGTAACCCCGGTTGAGTTTATCCACTTCAAGCCCTGTTGCTTCAGGTGAAGCAGGGCCGTTTTGGTGACCAGTTAACGAATAACCAAGACGAAGAACAACCCAGCGGCCGGCCGGAGGAGTCCAGTTAATTGTGCCATCCGGTTGCATTTTCGATGTCAGGTCAACGACCTCATCCTTGCTGATGGCATCCGAGGCAGAGGCTGAAGGTGTTGCCAGCGCATATAAAAAATCGGAAGTGGAAGCGAAGACTGCCTTATCTTCAAACCGGTTCACCCGTGCAACGGTGTGAAGTACGAGTTCTGCTATCTGTGTTCCCGCTGTAGTGGGTTGCGGTGCCGGTGTAATAAATGTGACACGGAAAAATCTGGCCGAAGCCGGTGGAAATGTTATTGTATTTTGACCTGCTCCACCTCTTCGAGATCCTCCACCAGATGCTTCACCTCTTGTAATCTCTAAGACTGTCTTGAATTGGGAGCCATCGTCGCTGGCTTCAAGCGACCGGCTGCTGCTGCCTCCTCCATCACCGACTGCCATGGTGATAGACTGAATCATCTCAGGTTTGGTAAACTCAAACTGTATCCATGATTTCCCGTTTGGCGGGGCTGACGGTAAAGATGTGGTTTTTGCCAGGTCGCCATCGATGAGCGCAGTAAGATCAAATTTTCCACCACTGGAAGTGACCTTAGGCTGCAGTTCTGCCATTGGGATATCATTTTCAGGTACACGATATGCTACCACCGTAGCATCGGCATAATATTCCCTTCCACCGCCAATATTCTGAAATGCACCTGTGGTAGTTGGTGGTTTGGTCAGAGTACCGGTAAAGGACTGTCCATCCTCAACCCGAATCTCGCTCCAAACAAGTTTCTTCATAGCCTGGGCAGGAGTCACCCACGGGCCGCCGCTCTCGCTCCATCCGGGCGAGCCGGCAATAGCCATCTCAAGGCCCAATGAGTCGGCCAGTTTCGTGGTGAAAAGAAAAGCATCTTTCCACTCCGGTGTCATATAGACCAGCCGCTTCCCGACGATTTGAGGTGTACTCAACCCGGCATCAAAGTTCTGAAAACCGCCGATGCCCATCCGGTGCATCCACAGAAGGTCGGCTTTGATCCCTTCCTTCGTGATATTTCCATTCATCCAATGCCACCATACACGGGGCTTTGCGGCGTTGGGTGGAGTTACAAAACCCTTCAATAAAGTATTGCTGTTATTTTGTGCATAGCTGCTGCAACTCAACAGTATCAAAGAAAATACTCCTATTACTCTTGAATATTTTTTCATGTGTTTTATTTTATGGTATTTGAAGTTTAATCTCTTTTGTGTCAAGTTTCACAAGGTTGTTGTGTTAAACAATCTTGCTTTGATTTAATTTGATGATACAATCATTAGTATTTTATTTTTAAACTCCAAAGGATTTTCTAAAAATATTTTCAAAACACAACAAATAAAATTATTGAGCCTTTTCCTTCAACTCTTCAAAACGCTTCTTCATAACCTTAATCTTCTTAATATTTACAGCATCACCGATGCCATTGTGTTTTTCGAACGGATCACTTTTCAGGTCGAAATATTCTTCATATTTATAATACGGCCAATAGATATATTTTTCGGTATGCGTTACCAATGCTTCTGAGGTTGGAATCCGGTTTTCATTTGTAACTACAGGATGTTCATAATAAAAATCCATTCTCCATTTTACCGGCTTTTTCGACAAGTACAATTTTGAAAAATCCTCACCCTGCATTCCTTCAGGAACTGGTTGCCCTGATGCTGCAACAATGGTAGGTGCAATATCTATATTAAGCACAAATTCATCATTTACAATATTTCGTGCTTTTGATGAAAGGCGGGGATCATGCACAATCAGAGGGACTCTTATGGATTCCTCATACGGATACCATTTGTCTGCAAGGCCATGTTCTCCAAGGAAATAGCCATTATCACCCATGAAAATTATCAGACTGTTTTCATAAACCCCCTGATTTTTCAACTCAGCGATAATTCGTCCGATGGCCAGATCCATCTCGGTCAACATCCGGTAGTAAGCCTTCATATATTTCTGATATTTTTCCGGAGTGTCGAAACGCCAGTGCCAGCGGATTCTTCCTTCATTTGCATCGGTGGCAAGGAAATAGGGAAGTGATTTTAAAAAGGTATCTGAAGCGGTTTCCGGTACAGGGATAACATCATTCCGGTAGAACTTTTCGCTTTCCGGTTGATACCGGTACTGGTCGGGATGGTTATCCTGAGCATGTGTGGCAAAAAAGCCAACTGAAAGTAAAAATGGTTTGTCTTTTGGTCTATCTTTTAAGAATTCCAGTGCATCCCTGGCATTTTTTTCGGTAACATGAATTGAATCCCCATTCTCATCAGGTAACCAATGTTTGCCTTCATATTCAGTACTAAAATCGAAACTTTTATCCCTGATTTTACCGACACCATATTTCCCGACATAGCCTGTCCAGTATCCAGCCCTTTTTAAAATTGCAGGGTATGTCTGTGAAAATGCTTCTTCGCTGAGAGGGACACCAAAATTTTTTATTCCATGCCGGCTCATGTACTGGCCTGTAAGTAAGGTTGCCCTGCTGACCATACTGATAGCAGTTGTTACGCAGGCATTTGTAAATCTTATTCCATTCCTGGAAAGTTCATCAATATTCTGTGTCTGAAGCATAGGATTTTCCATACATCCCAGAGAATTCCAACGTAAATCGTCGGCCAGAAGAAAAATGATATTTGGTTTGGATGGCTGACTTTGCGAATACGCGAAGTTACCTGTAAGCAAAATGGCGCTTAAGGATATTAAACCGGATGATTTCATTGATTATATTTTTAAATTTAAACGCATTAGAATGAATTATTCAACAGGTAATCCCTGGTAATTGATTTTGACATAGGGAACTGTACCGTTTTCATCAGTCACATATCCCCACTTTTTGATGTACTCCTGACCGGGAAGGAACTTATCGTTAGTTTTTTGTAACAACCGGGCCATTTTGCCTTCCAAATCATTCTTTATCTGCTGATACTCCTTGTCATTCACCAGATTATTCAGCTGATACGGATCTTTCATGTTGTCAAAAAGCAGCCAAGGTCCCGACAAGTCTTTCACATAGGTAAATCGTTTGGTCCTCACCCCACGGTATTCTTTCCCTCCCTGATCGCGTGACCATTGTCCGAAAGGATGATAACAAGCAATCAGTACAGCATCAGTCGTATCTTTTGCTTTTCCTGCGATGATGGCAGATTTATCTTCACCCTCAACAGTAGAAGGGATCGGCAACCCGCATAAACCAAGCAGTGTAGGCATCAAATCAGGCGAATTGATCAGCATATCATTCTTCTTTCCCTTGTTGCCAAAAAGTTCAGGATGACGGATGAGCAAGGGAACATTGATTGATTCTTCGTAAGGCCTTTGTTTATTTATGAATCCGTGCGAATAAACCATTGATCCGTGATCGGAAGTAAAGATAAAAATGGTATTCTCGTCAAGTCCGGTCTCCTTTAACGTGTTCTGCAACACTCCGATACAACTATCCAATGCCGTAATATGGCCATAATATCCAACTAAATCAGCAATTGCCTTATCACGTAAATCTGAAGGAACATTGGGACGAAGCTTCAGCGGCTTGTTCCGGTAGATGTTTTTGCATGATTCTGGAGCAGTATTGTGAGGTGAATGCGGCGGTCCCCAGGAAAGGATCATGAAAAATGGTTTTTCATTCTTTTTCATTTCCCTGATGTAGTTCACTGCATCAGCCGTTTGAGCATAGGCATCGTAACCTTCCCACTTTGCTTTTTTATCATCATTTCCCCAGTAATAAGAGTTATTGTAATCATGGGTACATTCCAGAACTTTCCAGTATTCAAAACCCTGCCGCCGATCGACCGGAATGAAAGAATTTCGTCCACGTCCGTCGAGATGCCATTTCCCGATATATGCCGTTTGATAACCGGCAGCCTTAAAAACTTTGGCAATGGTTGGCGCTTCAGGATTTAACTGAACATCGTTGACAAAAACGCCCGTTGAAAGCGGATACTGCCCTGTGAGCAAGCTGCCTCGATAGGGGCTAGAAACAGGGCAACATGAAATCATGTTGGTAAAATTGATTGCATGGCTGGCAAGCCGATCAAGATTTGGGGTAATGACGTCCTTATTACCATTATAACCCAGATCCTGACCATGCAATTCGTCAGCAAAGACATAAACCACATTGGGCTTTTGCAAAACATTTTTTGAATCCTTACTCGTAAAATATCCTGTGGTAAAAATGCTTAATGCTAAAGTTGAAAAGATAACTTGTTTAATATCCTTATTTTTCATTGTTACAATTTTTCATTATTACAAAAATCTCTTTAATTCTATTAACTAAATTTTCAGCATTATGGAATTCATTTATCAATGTCAATTATTTTAAACGCATCTCTTCATTAACATGTCGAATTTGTAGACCAGATTTCAGTTCAGTTAAACTACTCCAAAATTGACATAACTTATCTTTTTTTGTTAATTTTAATAGGTTCTGTTTTATAATATTGTGGATAATTGTCTAAAATGACTATTGGGATAATTAAAAATAATCCATGAAATATCGTTAATAGTAATTCTAAAAAGCATATAATAAGCAAGTTATACATTCAACATTATTCTAAAACATAACCATAATTTTTTACTTTAAAATAGTTACCTCAATCCTTACATTTCTCACATTGGTTTATATTATATCCGCGAGTAAAGTGAATCTCATATAAAAAATGCATTTTTTTTACCTGATGATCACTTTTTTGTATCGAAATTATCTCAATGAGTACAGAATATGCTGTTCGAAAGCGTTATTGCGACAGAAATACACAAAATTTACACTGCCCGGATCTTTATGCAAATTTTAACGCGAAGAATGCAATAAAAAGCAAACTTCTTTAACTTGTTCTTTTTAATTATAGTAGTATTTTTGGATCCTATATAATCGATACCAACAAATGGATATCCTCTTTACAGATGCCCTGAAACTCAGAAGGCCAAATGCTTTCAATGTAATGGTAAAGCCCACCGGGCCGGTATGTAATTTAAACTGTACCTATTGTTACTACCTGGAAAAGAAGAAACTTTTT
>JAUYBT010000100.1 GCA_030692905.1 Bacteroidales bacterium | reverse complement strand
TTTCTCTATTTTAAACTTTTGTATTTGCCTTTTTACCACGTAGTTCAAATTTCCCTTTCTCCCAGTCTCCCACTCTCCCTTTCATTGCCTTTACGCCATTAAGCCATTGCGCCCTTATTTAATTACATCTACCTTCATCCCGTTTTTAAGATAGGCTACTCCTTCCGATACTACTTCAGTTATCCCCTCAGGAATACCGGTTACGGCAACCATTGATCCGATGAGAGTTTCGATATCAATTTTGACTTTTTGTACTGTCATCGTTCCGGTAACAATATAAATATAACCCTGACGTCCGTCAGCCTCTACTATTGACTCAACCGGTATCATTGAGAAGGTTTTTTTCGCTGAAGGGAACAGATCAACCCCACCTGTAAATCCTGATGCAAGACGAAGATCTGTCCCCCTGAGTATCAATTCTACCTCATAAGTTCCAGTGAATGGATTGGACATTTCCCCAACCTGATCAACTGTAGCAGAAAATTTAACTCCAGGGTAAGCATCGAATGAAACTGTAGCCGAATCACCCGGATTGACCTTTACGATATCTTTATCGGAAAATGATGCTTTAACTTTCCAGTATTTTCCTGTGGAACCAAAAAGAAATACCGGATAGCCTGAAGATACCAGCTCGTTTGCTTTGACAAATTGCTTAAGTATCAGCCCATTATCAGGGGCCTGAATTTTAGAATGAGCCAGGTTGAATTGTACAATTTCGAGAGTCGATTTTGACAGATTTAATGCTGTTGCTGCATTCTGCTTTTGTTCAAGTGTTGCAACACTGTCTCTGAAAAGATTCTCCGCTCTGTTAAAATCTCTCAGAGCTTTGTCATAACCACTTTTTGCCTGGTCAGCATTTGCATTGATTTCTGAAAGATTCAGGGAAGCCAGAAGATCACCCTTTTTAACCCGATCCCCTTCCTCAACCAGAATCTTCGCTACAATTCCCCCTGTTTTGAAGGATAATTTTAATTCCTCACTCGAAACCAGAATACCGTTAGAATGTACAGGAATGCTGATTACTCCTGTATTAACAGCTGTTACCTTTACGCGAATACTCTCAGCAGAAGTTGTTTTTACAATACTGCTTTTGCAAGCAGCTGATAGTAAAATGATTCCTATAATTAAAATGATTCTTGTTTCCATCCTGAAATTGTATTACTCTGTTTTATTAATTGCAGTCACCTTTTCGAATTCAGCAAAACATGATAAATAGGCGAACTTCGATATTATAAGATTCTCCTCAGCCTGAGTAAGAGTTGTACGGGCATCGATAAATTCAATAAGGCTTGCCTGCCCCTCTTCATATTTCCTGTTCACTAGCCTGAATCCTTCCCTGGCATTTTTAATTCGTACTTCAGCTGCAATTATTCCCTTTTCAGCAGTAAGCAGCTCATTCATTGTATTTATAACCTGAAGTTCGATCTGCTTTTTAGCCTCTTCAAGCTTCCTGTCAATAATCTCTTTATTCAATAAAGACTGCCTGATCTTAGACCTGTTCTGAAAGCCGGAAAACAGATTCCATGAAAGTATTGCAGAAGCCTGCACATAATCCTGGTTTTTATTGAACAGGTACTCAGCCCCCTGGAATCCATAGTCGACAGCGATAAACATATCGGGAAGTTTTCCTGATTTGTTCATCTTAACCTGCATATCTGATATATTGCTGTAATTGGAGAGTTTCTTAAGCTCCTCCCTGTTATCAATTGCTGATTGCGAATAACCAGCGGTAAAGTCAGAAAGAGCCGGATATGTGCCAGGTTGTTGGATGATGATACTATCAATCAATGATCTGTTCAGAAGAAAATTGAAATATGCGCATGCAATTTTTTTATTCTTTCCCGCATTCTGCAGTTCCTGGTCAAATTTACTTAATTCCGTCTCTGAACGGTACAAGTAATCCATTGTAATCTTATCATTCTCAATCAACCTTTTGTTCACCCTCACATTCTCTGCAAGAAGCTTTCGGGTGTCGCTCAGCATAGACAGCACACCGTCTGCAGTGGCAACATTATAATATGCTTTTTTAATCTCCGCTATCAACTCCCTTTTATACTGATTTACATCCTCATTCTCAAATATTGTCAGTTCCTTTTTAATTTTTGAATTGTAATAAATATCGTTGTTTAAAACCGGTTGGATAAGTCTCAGTTTTGTCTCATGTTCGGTAGGTCTGAGAAACTGTATCTGCTGGTTTTCAACCATCGGAAACATATTTGATGCTGTAAGGTTGTTGAGTGTTGAGTAAACCTGATTAAGGAGGTCACCGATGGGAAAGTCAATTACACGACCTCCTTCCGAAACAGTGAAACGGGCATTAAAACTGATGTTCGGATAAAAGAGTCCACGCGCCTCTTTCAGAACTTCAATACTTTTTTGATAACCTGAAAGTTTCTGCTGTAATGAGAGGTTGTTTTCAATGCCGTACCTCACATATTCATTCAGCACCTCCTGTCCCTGAAGAAGAACCGGCAAAAAAGCAATTATTGAAAAAATCCACAATCTCATAATTAATGAAATATTACTGACCAGTTATAATGTTTTCACCCTGTTCTCCATATTATTACTGATAGCAAGAAAAAGCCGTTTCACCAAATCCCTGTCTTCCGGACGGGCTTGTTCATAGAGTGCACCGGCAAAAGTGAAAATCTCTTTCTGAAAAGATTCCTGCGCCTTTAATACTGCTATGCCCTTTTCAGATAATTTAAGGTTTACCTCTTTCCTGTTGTTGATATTTGATTTAAGTATCAGGTTCTTATTCACCAGCTTTCTGATTGTCTGTGAGATGGCTCCTTTTGTAACCCCCATTATTTCAGCCAGTTGTGTCATATTGATCTCTTTGTTCTTTGCAACCATAGTTATAGTATGTATCTCAGTTAAATAAAGGAGATCTACCGTTCCGTAATTTTTTGGTTTTCTTCCTATTACAGAATAGAGATGAAGAATTTTAAGAAACAAATCTATTAGTGTCTGTAGTTCGTTGTTCATAATGAATTTATTTAGATGCTAAACAAAACTATAAATAGTTTAGATACTAAACAAATTTATTGCCAATTTTCACCTAAAGTCTCCGGTGATTAATCAATGAATGCATGAATTAGTCAGTTCTCAGTCCTTAATCTGCTAATTCTTTCGGTCCAGAAAAAAAATTATCAGGGATTCGGTAGTCTTTCCTGCAAAGGATTTCATTTTAGTTTTTCGGATTAACCTGTAAATACAAAAAAGGAAAGTTGTTAAATAAATTAATATCATTATACCAGGAATCTATCCGGGAATATATTTGATATTATAATTGTCAGATAGTAAAAGTTTGAATTATTCATTAATGCACTGAATATTATGAAAAAACGGAAAATTTTTGGACTCATGGTTTGTCTGCTTATTACAGCATCCTTATTTCCCGGACAAGTAAAAGCACAGACTTTGAAAGAAAACCCTGCACTTGATGAAAAAGTTAAAAAGTTTCTTTCCGATCATTCGCGGCAATGGTACGACATGAATATCCCCACAGCCGATGGACAGACACTTTATGACCTGGTAATAAAGGGCAACTACAAAAGTGCACTGGAGATCGGTACCTCAACAGGCCACTCTGGGATCTGGATCGCCTGGGCTCTCAGCAAAACAGGAGGAAAACTTATTACAATTGATATTGATAAAGAAAGGTATAAAACTGCCATTGAAAACTTCAAACAGGCAGGTTTATCTGAATATATTGATGCCAGGCTTGCAGATGCCCATTCGCTTGTAAAAGAACTCAAAGGACCTTTTGATTTTGTCTTCAGCGATGCAGATAAAGACTGGTATAAAAATTACTTCATTGACGTTGATCCCAAACTTAAAGGCGGTGGTTGTTTCACAGCGCATAATATTAATCAAAGAGGCATGGGAGGACGCGGAGGTAACAGCGGTCAGGGAGCTTACCTTGATTATATAAAGAGTCTCAAAAATTATGAGACTACGGTCAATACCAGTGGTGGGGGAATGTCAATCAGTTACAAAAAAGCTGAAAAGTAATATCTCCTGATAATGGCGGAAGACAATCTTCAAAGAAAGCTGGGACTATTCCCTGCTACCAACATAGTTATTGCCAATATGATTGGCGCAGGGATATTTACTACATCAGGGCTTCTTCTTGCGGGGTTAAATAATCCCCTTTTGATGCTTGCACTATGGGTAATCGGAGGAATTATCGCACTTTGCGGAGCACTCTCTTATGGCGAACTTGGCGCCGCAATGCCTGGAGCAGGAGGGGAATATCTTTTCCTCTCCAAACTCTATCATCCGATATTCGGCTTTCTTAGTGGCTGGGTCTCATTCATGGTTGGTTTCTCAGCGCCAATTGCAGCTTCGGCAATGGGTTTCAGCGAATATTTCTGCCGGGCATTACCTGTAATCCCCGGCTGGTTCGAAAGTTCCGGGATAATGGATCCGGCTGCCACCAAAACATTTCTTTCTGTCAGTGTTATACTGATCTTCACATTTATTCATTACCGTGGAATAAAATCAGGCGCCCTTGTTCAGAATATTCTCACAATCCTGAAAGTAGCCCTAATTGTGTTCCTTCTTCTGGCTGGATTTCTGTCTGGAAATGGAGACATTGGAAACTTCAGCTCAGGAGGCGGAGTTTCGTCAGGGTTTGCCGGCTGGAAGACTATCGGACTTTCACTTATGTGGATAATGTTTGCTTACAGCGGATGGAACGCCTCAACATATCTTGGTGCCGAAATAAAAAACCCATCAAAAATACTTCCCCGCTCCCTCATTCTGGGAACCGGAATTGTAATTTTCCTTTATCTGGGTATCAATGTTTTATACTTATATGGAATTAATCCTCAGGAGATGAAAGGTGTAATTTCCGTAGGAGGGCTAGTTATGGGAAAACTGTTCGGACAATCTGCTGATACTTTGTTTTCACTTTTGATAGCTTTTGCCCTCTTTTCATCATTGAGCGCCTTTATTATTATCGGGCCAAGAGTATATTACTCCATGGCAAAAGACGGACTGTTCTTCAAATCGGTCGCAAAGATCCATCCAAAATTCCAGGTTCCTTCTAATTCCATTATCCTGCAATGTCTGATTGCTATTATCCTTGCCCTTTCCGGAACATTTGAGCAGGTCCTTACCTATATGGGTTTTGCACTTGGAATATTTCCCATTCTGACAGTAATGGGGGTTATCAAATTGAGGAAAGATAATCCGGCAGCTATCAGAATGGCGGGATATCCATATACGCAAATTCTTTATGTAACGACTGGCGTGCTGATTCTTGTTCTTTCATTTCTTGAACGGCCTGCTGAGTCATCAATAGCATTGCTGGTTGTTGCGGTTGGAGTACCTGCTTACTATATTTTCAAAAAGAGGGGAAACAATTCTCAGATATTAACAGGGTCAGATGAAATATAATTCTCTGTGCACTTCTGTGCAAGTCTTTTTTGGTTTCACAGAGTGCCACTGAGAATACTCAGAAGGGCCAGAGGTCTAACTATCTGGTGATTTTTGCCAGATCACGTATCACAACCGAAGCACATGCAATTCCAAAAGCAGCCGGCATATAGGAAATAGTCCCGACAATTGATGCTTTATTCTGCTCACCATTTGTAGCAACGACTTTGCTTTTATCAATCACTTCAGGAGAATAGACAGCAGTAAAGCCCTCTCTGATCCCCAAACGATGCAGCCGCTTTCTTAATATCCGGGCAAGTGAACAATCTGTTGTTTCTGAAATATCAGAAATACTTATCCTTGTCGGGTCAAATTTTCCACCTGCACCCATTGAACTTACAACCGGGAATTTTCTTTGAAGGCTATGATAAATAAGAAATATCTTAGGAGATAATGTATCAATAGCATCCACAACATAATCAAAACCGATATCCAGAACTTCGACCATTCTTTCATCCTTAAGATATTCCTGAATAACAGTGAGTCTGATATCAGGATTAATATCTTTTAGCCTCTGCCCCATTACCTCTGCCTTAGGCAAACCCTGGGTGCTTTTAAGTGCTGGCAGCTGCCGGTTTATGTTTGAAGCATGAATAACATCACCGTCAGCAATGGTCATTGTACCAACTCCTGCGCGGCATATCATCTCTGCAGCATAAGCCCCCACTCCTCCTAATCCGACAACCAGAACATTCGCAGCGTTCAGTTTCTTCAAACCATCGTCTCCCAGAATTAATTCCGTTCGTGTCAGCCAATCAGTCATATATAAAAAAATTACGATTAATTATGTGTACATGCCATGGCATATACCCTACACCTTTTTTACTGCGGCACAGATGAACACAGATTCTATCCGTGAATTTCTCCATGTTTATCCGTGTTCATCCGTGGTTAAATATATTTCTATAAATTAAAAAAATTATTAAAATTTATAAGGATAATTGATTTTAGTTCATCTATCGATATATCCAGATCAGAAGCAACTTTCTCGTAAATTACCTTGATATCAAGATCTGAACCGTCAGTCTCAAGGAAAATTCTGTCTTTTGGAAGGCTTTCCAACAATTTTGCCGATTCCGGACGAATCACAAAATCGAACCAAAAAGAGAGATACATCCCTTTCGATAAAAGCTGCATCGCCAGCTCCGTATTACCCCTGAAACCATGTATCAGCCATTTCATTTTCGGGTGCAATTTTTTATGCACTGCAAACAGTTCATCCCAGGCCCTGACACAATGAATAACAACAGGTTTCTTTATCTCTTCCGAAATCGCTATCTGTTCTTCAAAGGATCTGCGTTGAAGTTCCGTGGCAGGCCCTCTGAACTTATCAAAACCGGACTCTCCGATAGCAAACAGATTGGAAAAACCGGTTACAGCCATAACGCAGTTTAATAATTGATCGTAATTGTTGTTGTTGAGAAACCATGGATGAATACCAAAAGTACAGGCTTGTTCCGGAAAATCTTCAGGAGTTCTTTTTTCATGAGCCATCAGATTTTCGATGAAAAAAACACCTGAACCAGACTTGCCTCCATGAGTATGTATATCAATATAATCGCCTGGCTGCGGAAGGTTCATTGCTATTATTTACCAATTATAGAAAGTCCTTTGTCGATCCGTTTAAGGGTCTCCTCCTTCCCGATCCAGCTGATTATATCGAACATATGAGGTCCTCTTGAAGTACCAACAACTACCAGCCTGAAAGCATTCATTATTGCTCCGGTATTATATCCTTTCTCCTCGATCCATGCCTTAACAACAGTTTCTGTTCCGGCTGCAGAAAAGTCGTTGATCTTCTCCAGTAAGGATCTTAATTCCAGAAGCAACGCTGCAGAATCCTCTTTCCATCGTTTTTTAATCACTTCCTGATCATACGTTTCCGGAGCTCTAAAGAAAAAATCAGCCTGCTCCCATATATCTTTTACAAAACTCACTCTTTCTTTCACAAGTCCCACCAGGGTTTCGAGGTCAACGATATCAACATGATATCCGCGAGCTCTCAGGAACTCCCTGAACTCAAGGGCAAGCTGAGTGTTAGTCCTGTTCTGAAGATACTGGTGATTGAACCATTTTGCTTTTTCAGGGTCAAAACGGGAACCAGACTTGCCAACCCTGTCAATTGTAAAGGCTTCAATAAGTTTTTTCATTGAAAAGATCTCCTGTTCTGTCCCGGGGTTCCATCCCAATAATGCAAGCATATTTACAAATGCTTCCGGGTAATATCCCTCCTCCCGGTATCCTTTTGCTGTTTCGCCATATGGCCAGAAAAGTGGAAATACCGGGAATCCCATCTTATCTCCATCGCGTTTGCTTAGCTTCCCTTTTCCATCAGGCTTAAGAAGTAGTGGAAGATGTGCAAAAAGAGGAGGATCCCAGCCGAAAGAATGATATAGCATAAAGTGAAGAGGCAGTGAAGGCAGCCACTCTTCACCCCGGATTACATGGCTTATCTCCATCAGATGATCGTCGACAATGTTAGCCAGGTGATACGTTGGCATCCCGTCAGATTTGAATAAAACCTTATCATCGAGGGTTCTGGTATTTACAACAATATGGCCGCGGATTATATCTTCAAAATGGATATCCTCATTATGCGGCATTTTGTAGCGTAAAACATAAGGCTCCCCCTTTTCAAGTTTTTCTTTCCATAAATTCTCCTGTAAAGAGACCGAATTACTCAGCTTTTCTCTGACAGTTGCATTATATATAAATGTATTGCCGGCTTTTTCCGATTCTCTTCTTAGGTTTTCAAGTTGTTCAGGAGTATCAAAAGCATAATAGACATCGCCTTTATCTATAAGTATATCTGCATATTGCCTATATATTGCCCTCCTTTCACTCTGCCGGTAAGGACCATAATTTCCTCCCTCATTAATTCCCTCATCAACAATTATTCCGCACCATTTAAGTGACTCCATAATATATTCTTCGGCTCCTTCAACAAATCTTGCCTGGTCGGTGTCTTCAATTCTTAAAATAAAATTCCCATTATTTTTTTTTGCGAAAAGATAATTGTAAAGAGCTGTCTTTACACCGCCGATATGCAAAGGGCCTGTTGGACTTGGGGCAAAACGTACTCTTACTTGTGCCATAGAATGGATAAATAGGTTAAAAATATGAGCAAAGATAGACAAACCCTATTACATATAATACTATTACGAAAATCAGGATTTGTACAATAGATTTGTATTAATTTAGCAGCATTAAAAAAATTAAAGCTACTAAAATAGGTCTTTATGAAGAAGATGAAAGCTCTTGTAAAAGCCAGGCCTGAGAAAGGATTATGGATGGAGGAAGTTTTTATTCCTGAACCGGGCCTTAATGATGTCATTATAAAAGTGAAGAAGTCTGCAATATGTGGTACCGATCTCCATATTTATGAGTGGGATGCCTGGTCACAACGAACCATCAAAACACCGATGACAATTGGTCATGAGTACATGGGGCACATTGAAAAGATGGGCGCAGGAGTAACTAACCTCAAAATCGGCGAAAGAGTTACAGGAGAAGGCCACCTGGCTTGTGGTCATTGCCGTAACTGTCGTCGGGGGAAGGAGCATGTATGCGAAAATACAGTCGGTATCGGAGTCCATATCGATGGATCATTTGCCGAATTTGTAAAGATCCCTGCAAAAAACGTAATACCACTCGATCACAGAATCCCTGATGAGTGGGCTGCAATAATGGATCCGTTCGGAAATGCAACTCATACCGCTCTGTCATTTCCTCTTCTCGGTGAAGATGTACTGATTACAGGGTCAGGGCTTATTGGCAGTATGGCTGTGGCTATTGCAAAATTTGCCGGGGCAAGATTCATTGTTGCAAGCGATCTGAGCGATTATCGTCTCGACATTGCAAAGAAGATGGGAGCAACCATTACTATCAATCCTTCGAAAGGAGAAAAGATCTCCGATGCTGTTAAAAAGCTGGGAATGAGAGGATTTGATATCGGACTCGAAATGTCGGGGTCGCCAAAAGCATTTGTTGAGATGCTCAACAACATGTACAATGGATCAAGCATCTCATTACTTGGCATACTCCCGTCAAACTTCGAGGTTCCGTGGAGCGATATCATTTTCAAGGCAATGACATTAAAAGGAATTTATGGCCGTGAAATGTGGGAAACCTGGTACAAAATGGAACAGATGATCATAGGCGGGATAGATTTAAATCCTGTTATTACTCACCGTTTCTCAATAGACGACTTTCAGAAGGGATTCGATGCCATGGAACAGGGGAATTGCGGTAAAGTAATTTTAAACTGGGATTGATTAAGTCGAAAGTCTGTAAAGTCAGTAAGATCGATGCTCTACCTGGCAATGGAATTAAATTATATAAGTGAAGAAGAATTCTCATATTTGTTTAAATTATCTAATGAAGTATCAAAAATAATTTCCGGTTTAATTAAATCTTTAAAATAATTTTTATTCATCAAAACATCACCTTTACAGACTTTATGGACTTTATAGACTTTATAGACTTAGAACCATATGTATACAAATTATAAGAACCACCTCGATAAGCTTCTGAGTGAAATACGAGAAGCAGGTTTATATAAAACCGAACGAATTATCGTTTCACCACAGGGGGCTGAAATTGAGCTGAATTCCGGACAGAAGGTATTGAATTTCTGTGCAAATAACTACCTTGGACTATCGAATAATCCATCACTGATTGAAGCAGCAAAAGCTTCTCTTGATGATCATGGATATGGAATGTCATCAGTAAGGTTTATCTGCGGTACAACCGATCTTCATAAAGAGCTTGAGAAGAAAATTGCTGAGTTCTTCAATACTGAAGATACAATCCTTTATGCTGCCTGTTTTGATGCTAACGGAGGAGTTTTTGAACCACTCCTCACAGAAGAGGATGCAATCATTTCGGACGCATTGAACCATGCGTCTATAATTGACGGCGTTCGCCTCTGTAAAGCAGTTCGGTACAGGTATGAGAATGCCGACATGGCAGATCTTGAAAAACAACTCCAGCTTGCCCGGGCCCAGCGATTCAGATTGGTTGTAACCGACGGGGTATTTTCAATGGATGGCAATGTGGCGCCTCTTGACAAAATAGTGGAACTGGCAAATAAGTACAATGCCATGGTGATGGTCGATGAATCTCACTCAGCAGGAGTTGTTGGAAAAACCGGAAGAGGCGTTACTGAACTTTATAATATTACAGGAAAAGTTGAAATCATAACAGGTACCCTCGGGAAAGCTTTCGGTGGAGCTATCGGTGGTTTTACTACCGGGAAAAAAGAGATAATCGAGATTCTCAGACAGAGATCACGTCCTTACCTGTTTTCAAATTCAATACCGCCTATGGTTGTAGCTGCTGGCATCAGGATGGTTGAAATGATGACTGAAACCAATGTGCTGCAGGACAAACTTCACTGGAATGCTGAATATTTTATAGCCGGCATGAAAACCCTGGGCTTTGATATAAAGCCCACAAAATCTGCTATTTGTGCAATTATGCTTTATGATGCCAAGCTTTCGCAGGAGTTTGCTGTAAAATTACTGAAGGAAGGAATTTATGTTATCGGATTTTATTATCCTGTTGTACCAAAAGGTCAGGCAAGAATAAGGGTGCAGCTCTCAGCCGGTCACGAAAAAAGCCATCTTGATAAGGCAATTGGAGCTTTTGAAAAAGTCGGGAAGGAACTTGGAGTTATTAATTAATTTTTAGTAATGAATAAGATTCTTTTTTCAATTTACCGGATATTGGTTCCGAAGCCATTAAGGATCATTATTCTGAAAAAAACTCTCCGGAAAAAAATCCTGGAATACTTTGCTTCACTTCCTGAAAATGAAGTTAATGATGAGCAGCGGGAAGTACTCAGATACCTCGACAATAATCCCGTAAAAATATTTCCCTACCCGTTTTACGATAATTACTCTCCCGAAAAGACTGAAGTAATGTTTGATCCGCAAACCGGAATGCGTTATGTTTTGCAGGAAGGAAAACGGCTATATTTTAAAAAACGCTGGGGTGAAAAAAGGATAAAAAGAGCATATTCTGATCTTTTAAGGGAACAGGATATAAACAGTCCGCACAGATATCTTACAGAATCATTTACCGTTGGGAATGATGATGTTATTGCTGATATCGGAGCCGCTGAAGGTAACTTTTCGTTATCAGTCATCGAAAAAATCAGGAAGGTTTATCTATTTGAATATGACAACGAATGGATTGAGGCGCTCAAAGCTACTTTTGCCCCATGGGCAGAAAAGGTTGAGATTATAAATAAGTATATTTCCGATTCTGATGACGGATCTCATATCAGATTCGATACTTTCTATAAAAACAAAAAAGATATTACTTTCCTTAAGATAGATGTTGATGGCGCTGAGGCGATTGTGTTGAACAGTTGCAGTGAAGTTTTTAAAACCCCGGAGCCTTTTAAAATCGCCCTCTGCACCTATCATAAGAACAACGATGAAAAAGATTTTACTCTGTTATTAAGGAATCATGGATTCTCAATCACCCCTTCAAAAGGATATATGATCCACTATTACGACAAAAAAATGAAAGCCCCGTGGCTTAGGAGGGGATTAATCAGGGCAATAAGATAACTGCAAAATTGAAAAAAGGGTGCTTTGAAAAGCACCCGCTGATTTATAATATTCCCTGAACCAGGGACCCCTTATTTTAGTCTAGCCGCACTTGGATGATGCGCAATCTTTACAGATAAGACACCCTTCTTCATAAACGAGATTATCCGAACCGCATTCGCCGCACTTGCCTTTTGCTTTTGTACCGTTTGGAATATATTTTTTCATGGCTCTTTCCACACCGTTCTTCCAGTTGTTAATTGACTCACTGTCAAGCTTAAGTGACTGTACAAGATTAACTACGTCTTGTATCGGCATCTCATGTCTCAACACCCCTGAAATCAGCTTTGCGTAATTCCAGAACTCCGGCTTGAACATATGTGAAAGCCCTTCAATATTTTTTTTATACCCGTATTTGTCAGTAAATTGAAAGTCATAGCGTGTCTTCCCGTCTTCATCCTTTATTTTGATTATTTTCCCTTTCATTATGCTTTTTGGAATAGGGAAAATCTCCTCATCGGCTATACCGGTGAATATCTCATAAGGCCTGCTCTCTTTCAGTCCGACGAAAGCAACCCACTTTTCTTCATTGATGTTAAACCTGATCACATCACAATCGAGAACTTTGGGACGTTTTGGTCTTTCAGGGCGGATTTCGGTCTTTCCTGCGATAAGGACTCCGTTTCTTGAACCCTCGCGATAAACAGTTGTCCCTTTGCATCCCGATTTCCATGCAGTAAGATATAGCTCACTTACCAGTTCTTCCTTTGCTTCTGCCGGCAGGTTTATAGTAACACTTATTGAATGGTCGACCCATTTCTGAATTGCACCCTGCATTCTTACCTTGGCTATCCAGTCAACATCATTAGCCGTTGCTTTATAGTAAGGTGATTTTGCAATTATAGTTTCAATTTCCTCATCTCTCATCCTGGTAACCTCATCGGGGTCGTATTCGTTAAGTTTCAGCCAGTCGACAAATTTATGATGAAAAACATTGAATTCTTCCCATGAATCGCCTACTTCATCCTGAAATGCCACCTTTATATCTAAATCGTTAGGGTTAACCTTTCTTCTTCTTTTATAGAATGTAGAAAAGATTGGTTCAATTCCTGAGGTTGTCTGGGTCATAAGGCTGGTGGTACCGGTTGGAGCTATGGTCAGAAGGGCAATGTTTCTGCGTCCAAACTTAACCATATTATTGTACATAACCGGATCGGCCTCTTTCATCCTGAGAATGAAAGGGTTGTTTTTTTCACGCTCTGCATTATAAATTGCAAAAGCACCCCTCTCCTTTGCCAGGTATGTTGATGATTTGTATGTTTCCAGTGCAAGTGTTTTATGAACTTCAATAGAGAAATTTATAGCTTCATCGCTTCCATATCTCAATCCAAGACCGGCAAGCATATCCCCTTCAGCTGTTATACCAATTCCGGTTCTTCTTCCCTCTTCAGCTTTTTTTCTGATATTCTTCCAAAGGTTTCTTTCAACATTTTTCAACTCTTCAATTTCGGGATCCGCATTTATTTTTGCAAGAATTGCATCGATCTTTTCCAGTTCAAGATCAATTATATCATCCATCATACGTTGTGCCAGTCCGACATGTTCTTTATACAATTCAAAGTCAAATTCGGCATTTTCGGTAAATGGATTGTTGACATAGCTGAACAGGTTAATAGCCAGCAGTCGGCAGCTATCGTAAGAGCACAGAGGTATTTCTCCGCAAGGATTCGTTGACACTGTTGCATATCCAAGGTCGGCATAACAATCGGGAACACTCTCTCTTATTATTGTGTCCCAGAATAATACACCAGGCTCAGCTGATTTCCAGGCATTATGGATAATCTTGGTCCATAACTGGACTGCATCTATGTCTTTTGCAAACTTCGGATTATCAGATTTAATTGGATACTGCTGTCTGAAAAGTGTTTTTTCTTCAACTGCTTTCATGAAATCGTCGGTCAGTTTAACGGATACGTTTGCCCCGGTAACTCTTCCGCTCTCAAGCTTGGCATCAATAAACTTCCCGGAGTCGGGATGTTTTATGGAGATTGAAAGCATAAGTGCGCCTCTTCTGCCATCCTGTGCCACTTCGCGTGTTGAGTTGGAATATCTTTCCATGAACGGAACCACGCCTGTTGAGGTCAGAGCACTGTTAAGCACAGGAGTTCCTTTTGGCCTGATATGTGAAAGGTCGTGACCTACTCCGCCACGGCGTTTCATAAGTTGCACCTGTTCCTGGTCGATTTTCATGATCCCTCCGTATGAGTCTGAAGCCCCATCGTTACCAATCACAAAGCAGTTCGACAATGAAGCTATCTGGTAGTCATTGCCTATGCCTGTCATTGGTCCGCCCTGGGGAACAATATATCTGAAATCTTTTAGAACGCTGTAAATCAGTTCTTCCGAAAGCGGGTTTTTGTATTTCATTTCCACACGGTGAATTTCGCGGGCCAGCCTGCGATGCATATCATCGGGTGTTTTTTCATACAGGTTCCCAAAAGAATCTTTCAAAGCATATTTATTTGTCCAAACCCTGGCGGCCAGTTCATCGCCTTTGAAGTACTCAATGCTTGCATCAACAGCTTCGTCGTGAGAATAAACAGTCTTTCCCTTCACTTTTGATTTGTCAATATCTTTTCCTTCACCTGTTTTCTTCATATCGGGTACTGATTGTTCTTTCGTTGCCTTTTCAGTCGCAATAGCTGATTCCTGGACAAATAATTCT